>NZ_JBEXWP010000029.1:0-116261 GCF_040629895.1 Streptomyces sp. NPDC005866 | reverse complement strand
GCCGCGGCACCTACACGCTCGCCTCAGCATGGATCCACAGCGATCAGAGCCAGCCCTTGACTAGCCCACCTGCGGCTTAACTACGCGGCATTGGCTTTAGCGCCGGGTAGTTGACGAGGGAGAGCAAGTCACTTGGCGTACATCAGGGTGCCGAAGCCGAGTTGGTCGTACCCGCCGCTGGTGGAGCCGTAGTCCCCGCCGCCGCCCTCGGGGGTGACGAGGTCGTAGTACATGGCCGAGATGTACTTGTCGTCGAGGTACAGGCGCCGGTTGTAGTGGAAGTGGAGCATCGCCCACACCGGGCGGACCTGGCCCCGGGAGCCGGCGGAGATGACGGTCTGGGACTGCTGGGAGCAGTTCTGGCCGCTGCCCCAGGTGTAGGTGGTGTAGGGCACGTCCTGGTCGGTGTTGTACTTGGCCACGTACAGGGCGGCCTTCATGAAGCGGCGGTCGTCGTACGAGTACAGGTCATCGCCCTGGTTCCAGGCCATCTCGCAGATCGCGCCCATCTGGCCCATGCCCATGACGGTGTGGCCCTGGTCGCGGCCCGACTCCTGCCACTGGCCGAGCGCGTAGCCGTCGCTGTCCGTGTACAGGTACGGCACCGCGTGCCCGATGGAGCCGTTGCCCGCGCCGGACTTGAAGTAGGTGACGGCCTGGTCGTACTTGGCGGAGTCGTCGGTGAGGATGCCGATGGCCATGACGGAGGCCATGTTGCACAGGTCCCAGTTGGCCCAGTAGTTGGTGATGCAGGCGTCGTTATGGCCGGTGAGGAACTGGTTGTTGAGGGGGTAGAAGACGTCGGTCATCATCTGCTGGAAGGCGGCGAGGTCGAAGCCGTCGTAGTCCCGCATGAGTTCGGCCGCGTTGGCGAACTCCCAGCCGTAGATACCGGCGGCCAGGAAGCGGTCTGCGTTGCCGGTGACGGTCGTCAGGGTCGACGACCAGGCGTTGAGGATGGTCGCCGCGCAGGCCGCGTTGGCCTCGGTGCCGCCGACCTTCCAGCGCAGGGCGTTCTGGTAGGCGGCGGCGATGTCGTTGTAGAGGGTGCCGTAGTTCTCGCCGGTCCCGCCGCGGATGACGGTGGCCTGCGGGTTGGGGGTCCAGGTGGACGCGGAGTGGGAGTTGGCGGTCAGCCTGTTCCAGCCGGACAGCCAGGGGTCGGTGCCGGCGGCGACCCGCACCTTGGCGCGGTTGATGTCACCGGCGTTGTGGAGCATGCCTGGGTGGGTGAAGGTGGCCGGGGCCGCGTCGGCCACCCTGGGGGCGGTGACCGAGGCGGCGACGGCTAGCGCGGCGGCGGATTTCAGGACGCTGCGGCGGCTCAGCCCGCCGGTGTCCGTCGGGGGTGGTACGCGGCGGCTCATCGCGTGGGTTCTCCTTCGGTGGGGGGAGTTCAGGTGAGTGCGGTACTCACCTCTTCGAATCGCGCGGTGCCGAGGGCCGACGGAGTGCGCGAGCACACCACCAGGCCCACGTAGTAGGGGGCGTCACCGAAACTGGGGATCGCGCCCGCGGCGAGCGGGCTCCAGGTGACGCCGTCATCGGTGGAGACGGTGGCGGCGAAGGCGGTCCCGGTGCGCTTCAGCCGTAGCAGCACGGGGAGTTGGACGGCGGTGGTGCCGGTGAAGGCGGAGGCTCCGGCGACGGTCGGGCGCAGCATGAGCTGCGCGGTGGTGCCTCCGGTGACGATCAGCCCGGCCGCCTGGTCGAACGGCGACAGCGACTTGGCCATGAGGAGCCCCACCCGGTCGGCGGTGGCCCCGGAGCGGGAGACGAGACGGGCGGTGAGTTCGCAGTCGCCGTTGACCCGGCGTCGTACGAACTGGCCTGTGATTCCCTGCGAGTTGACGTTGAGGTCGACTCCGGCGCCGCGCACGGTGAAGGTGCCGTCGGCGTGGGCCGTGTCACCGGGGGTGAGGACGGCGACGACGCCGAGGGTGCCGTAGGCGCGCCGGTCGAGGACGACATCGCCGAGGTCACCGCTGGTCCAGGGGTCGGGCAGCGTGGAAGCGGGGGCCGCCGCAGCGGGGGCCGCCGTGCCGGCCGCGGGCGGCACCGCGCTCACCGGCTGCGAACGCGGGCCCTGCCCGGCGCAGTTGGTCTTGGCGACGGCGTAGTGGTACGTCGCCCCGGGCGCACCGCTCCCGTCCGTGTACCGGACACGGGTGCCGAAGCCGACCGCGCCGACGTCCCGGGCGAGGGTCCGGTACGGCCCGCGGGCGTCCGGGGCGCGCAGGACGGTGTAGCGGGCCGACGGGTCCGGGTCGGTCCAGGCCAGTTCGACGCCGTCGGCGCCGACGGCGACGTGCAGGTCGGTGGCCCTGCGGACCGGGCGCGGCACCTGCCACCCCGTGCCGCCCCGGGACACCACGCTGACGTTGTCGAAGGCGCCCGTGCCGGTCTCGGCGTACTCCTCGTCGACACCCAGGCAGGAGGTGAGGACGAGCCCGGCGTATGCGGTGCGCGGCAGATCGCATACGGTCGACCCCACCTCGGTCCACTGGATGCCGTCTGCGGACATCTCTCCGGTGCAGCGGTCCCCCTCCCGCGTCAGCCGCACCCAGTAGGGCGCCCGCAGCCGATAGCCGTCCCCCGCTCCCTCGACGTACGGCGCCGCCAGCGGGGTCGCCGACTCGGGCAGCGCGCCCAGGTCGGAGATCGGGAAGCCGGCGCCGGTGGTGATGGTCTGCTGCTGACTCGGCGGCACCGGGGTGCTCCCGGTCGCGGAGATCCCGGCACCGGCAGCCGGGCGCACGCTCCACACCCCGCTCCAGGTGTGCAGGGGCAGCCCCTGGATCAGCATCGAGGCATGGGTGTCGGACGGGTCGAGCGAGCCCCTGAGGGTGACGCCGATCTTGGCGTACTGCGAGCTGAGCGGCCAGACGATCCGGGCGGTGACACTGCCGTCGCCATGCAGCGGGAGGTGGACGAGTCGGTAGGTGTCCGCGGTGCCGCTCGCCTCCAGCAGGAACCTTTCACCGTCGAAGCGCGCCGAACCCGGGATGCTCACGGCCCCCAGGTCCCGGGTCCGCCAGGGACGAGGGAGTCCGGCTGTCGCCGCGACGACGGCCGAAGTCCCGCTCTTTCCCAGGGAGTTGGTGGCGACGACCGAGTAGTGGTAGGTCGTGCCCGGGCGTATCCGACCGTCGGTGTACGTCGGCGACACCACTTCGGCCACCGGCTCATGGGGGCCGTCGGGATGCTCGGCGCGCCGCACCTCGTAGCGCGTCGCGCCCACCGACGCCGGCCAGGACACCGTGACCGCGTGCTCGTCACCGTCCGCCGTGACGCCCGCCGGAGGGGCCGGCGCGCCCGGGGCGGGGGCCGTGCTGCCGGCGTAGGCGAAGGTGCCCCAGCTGGGCAGGTCGTCGCTGCTGCCCTCGACGACCCGGGCGCCGCCGGCACCTCGGAGGACGGCGGCCTGCGTGTAGGGCGTGGCGAGGCCGCGCACCCCCGCGTAGTGGGCGTAGTACATCTCATAGACCGGGGGGAGGGTGCCGCGGGAGATCGCCGAGACCGCCGTCTTGATGTATTTGCCGGTGCGGTCAAGGTCCGGGGTGAAGGGGACGTCTTCGCCGAGGTTGTAGCGGGCCGCGTACTCCGCGTTGGCGAGGATGCGGTTGCCGTCGTAGCCCCACAGGTCGACGCCCTGGTTCCAGGCGACCTGGGCCGCGTCGCCCAGGAGGCCCACCGCGAGCTGTTCGTGTCCCTGGTCGCGGCCGGCCTCCTGTCCCTGGCCCGCGTCGGTGACGATGCGGTGGCGGACGCTGCCGTTGCCCGCGCCGGCGGTGGCGAACCGCAGGGCGTCCTCGAAGAGGGTGCGCTCCTCGCAGAACACGCCGATGGCGAGGATGGTCTGAATGGCCGTCAGGTCCCAGTTGCCGTTGGCGTACAGCATGTAGCCGGAGACGGCCGGATACCAGACGTCGAGGAAGGACACCTCGCAGCGGGCGATGTCGGTGTCCGCCCAGCCGTCGTAACCGGTGTGGCGCAGGAGTTCGGCCGCGTTGGCGAACTTGAAACCCTGCAGACCCGCCCCGAGCGGGCCGTCGGCGCCGGTGACGATGGTGAGCGTCTTCGCCCAGGCGTTGAGGATGTCGCGGGCCTTGTCGGCGTGCGCGCGGTCACCGGTGACGGCCCAGATGAGGGCGTTCTGGTAGGCGGCGGCCGAGTCGGCGACGGCCTGGTTCTGGAAGTTGGCGGGGCCGCGGCCCCAGGAGGTGATCTGCCCGGTGTTCTGGATGCTGTATGCGCTCTGCGAGCGCGGGTGGGCGGCGAGGGCGAGATAGCCGTCGTACACGGGCGACTGCCGGCTCTCGACCGCGGATCGGATACGGGCCAGGTCGCCGGCCGTGTGCAGGATGCCGGGGTGGGTGAAGGCGAAGGCCTGCGAGCCGTCGGGGGCCGCGGCCGCTTCGCCCGCGGGCCCGAACAGCGTGTTCGTGCCCGCGGCGAGCAGCAGCGCACCGGAGGACTTCAGCAGGCCGCGGCGGCTGACCGGGTTCACTGGGCGGCCGCCGCCTCGGCGGTCGTGAGGAACCTCAGGTTCGTCACGTGCTCGTTGGAGAACCACTGGACGGCGTCGGTGGTGTAGTACCAGCTCGGCTTCTTCATCGAGTCGGCGACGACGACACCGTTGATGACCAGGTTCTCGAAGGTGACGTTCTTGATGGCGTGGTCGGCGTCGTAGCCGAGGAGGAGCGACGGGTTGGCGTGGGTGCCCGTGTAGGTGAGGTTCCTGACGTAGACGTCCTCGATACCGCGGCCGACCGAGGTGTTGTACTTCGTGTTGTACATGACCTTCATGTAGATGACCTGGCCCCAGCGGAAGTCCTCGATCCGTACGTCCTCGATGCGCACGTTTCTGATGAGGTTGGAGTCGCCCGGGTTGAGGGCGATGCAGCCCTGATAGTTCATCTGGGGTTCGCGGTGGTCGAGGATGTCGATGTTCCTGATGACCAGGTTCTCGATCGTCTCCGGGGCGTCGGTGTTGCCGTGCGTACCGATGTTGACGGGATGGGCGACGTCGGCCCACAGGGAGCAGTTCTGCACGGTGATGTTGCGGGTGTCGCCGTAGTAGTCCCAGCGGTGGGCGTAGATGGCGATGCAGTCGTCGGAGTTGCGCAGGAAGCAGCCGTCGATGAGGACGTCACTGGAGGAGAAGATGTCGATGCCGTCGCCGTTGCCGCGTGAGCTGAAACCGCGGACCTTCTTGATGTGGACGTTCTGGGCTTCGCCGAGGGTGGCGATGTAGTTGCCGGGGTTCATGATGATGACGTCCTCGACCCGGATGTTCTTGCTGCCCTCGCACAGCACGCCCTGGCCGGAGCCCGCCCAGATCATGCCGTGGCCCTTGAGGGCGGCCTTCTCGACGCCCTTGAAGTAGACGGTCGCCTTGAGGACGGCGCCACCGGCGAGGTAGACGGTCTTGCCGCTGGGGACGGTGAGGACTCCGCCGGTGACGGTCTGCACGCCGGGGCCGAAGTAGATGACGTCGGGGTCGTCGGCGGCCGGCGGGTGGTGTTCCACGCGGTTGGTGATGATGTGCAGGCAGTCGAAGATCTCGTCGTTGATCTGGACGACGAGGTCCTTCGGCTCGTCAAGGGTGAACCGCAGGGTGTCGCCGAGGAGTTCGGGCTTGATGCCGTACGAGTCCGGTCTCACCCGGGCCTTGGTGGTGCCGCCCTTGAGGTAGGTCACCTCGACTTGGACGGAGCACTGGAAGTCGAAGTACGCCAACGAGGAGTTGTAGACCTTGCCTGAGCCGGTGGTCGCGTTGATCTCCTCCAACTGCGGCCGGTAGATGTCCAGCGTCTGCCAGTCGCCGTCGGGGGCGGTGCGCACCCGCACCTGGAAGCTGGTGTTGGCCGGTACGCCGGACGGGCGGGGGTAAGTGACCAGCTTGGGTGCGGAGTTGTCGGCACTCGCCTGAGCGGCGGTGGCGGTCAGGGCGCCGGACAGTCCGGTGGCGAGCGCGGTGGCTCCGGCGGCTTGCAGCGCGGTACGGCGTGAGAAGGGCGTGTTCAACTCGGACTCCTTGCAACAGGTCGGCCCGGAGGGCTACTTGAGGGGGACTATTTGAGGCCGGACGTCGACATGCCGGCGACGAAGCCGCGCTGGGCGACGAGGAAGACCAGCAGGATCGGGACGACGTACATGACGGAGGCGGCGGCCTGGAGATGGGTGACCGGCTGGCCGGCCTCGGTGACATAGGTGGTCATGACGGCGACGGCGAGGGTGGTGCGGTCGGTGGAGAGCAGGAGTTGGGGTGCGATGTAGTCGCCCCAGGTCCAGGTGAAGGCGATCACGAAGCTCGCGGCCAGGACCGGCCAGGACTGGGGCAGGAAGATCCGCCAGAAGATCCCGGCGTAGCCGCAGCCGTCGACGATCGCGGCCTCCTCCAGCTCCCGGGGCAGCCCGGCGAAGAACTGCCGGAAGAGGAAGACGAGATAGGGAGTGGCGGCCAGTCCCCACAGCACCCAGGGCCAGTAGGTGTCGACCATGCCGAGCTTGGCGAAGATCAGGTAGGTCGGCAGCAGGGTGATCATCTGAGGCAGCATCATCGAGCCCAGCAGGATGCCGAACAACGTCTTCCTGCCGGGCGCGGAGAGCCGGGCGAAGCCGAAGCCGACCCAGGCGGAACTGAGGGTGACCAGCGTGGCGTAGATCGTGGCGATGATCAGGGAGTTGCGGGCGTAGCCCAGGAAGTCGATCAGGCGGTAGGCGTCGGTGAAGTTGTGCCACTGGATGTGGGCGGGCAGCCAGTGGACGGGAGACGCGGCGAGTTCGGCTGGGGTCTTGAGGCCGGTGACGACCAGCCAGCCGAAGGGACCGAGGAACAGGCCGGTGATCACCACCAGGACGGTGTAGAGGACCAGGCGGCGGCCGTGTATCCGGGCCCGGGGGATGGGCTGGGTGGCGGTCACTTCTTCGCCTCCGGGTCGACGTTGTAGAACACCACGCCGGACGTGGCCTTGAAGATGACTGCGGTCAGCAGCAGGATCAGCACGAAGAGCACCCACAGCAGCGCCGAGGCGTAGCCGTAGCGGCCGAGCGCGAAGTACTCGGCGAAGACGTGCATCATGTACAGGTAGTTGGAGTGCGGGATGGCGGTGACGCCCGCGGTGGTGGCGTCGGGGGCCAGCAGCAGCGGCATGATGGTCTGTACCGAGGCGATCATCCCGGTCACGGTCTGGAAGAGCAGCACCGGAGACAGCAGCGGTACGGTGATGCTGCGGAAACTGCGCCAGGCGCTCGCGCCGTCGATGCGGGCGGCTTCGAGGAGTTCCCGGGGGATGTCCTGGAGCCCCGCCAGCGAGATGATCATGATGTTTCCGGCGGCCCACATCACGTTCATCAGCAGGACGTACCTGGCGTAGGGGTCGTTGAGCCAGTTGAGGGCATCGAAGCCCAGGCCGGTCAACACCCCGTTCGCGGCGCCGGAGTTCTGGTCGAAGAGCCATTTGAAGGCCAGGCCCGCGCCCACCGGGGGTACCACGGCCGGCAGATACAGCAGGGTGCGGAACAACCCGCGCGCCTTCAAGGGCCGGTTGACCAGTACCGCGAGCCCGAGGCCGGCGAGGATGGACAGCGGGACCGAGGTGACGGCGAACAGGCCGGTGCGGCCGAGGGCCTGCCAGGTGACCGAATCGCCCAGCAACTCGCGGTAGTTGGCGAGTCCGACGTAGCGCCAGCGGGGTGAGAGACCGTCGAAGGTGGTGAGGCTCAGCCACAGGGCGTAGGTCATGGGCGCGATGGTCAGCAGCAGGAAGCCGATGATCCAGGGCGCGGTGAAGAGGTAGAAGGCGCGGTGTCGGCGTGCGGTCATGGAGGAGCGGGGGCGCTCCCGGTCGGCGGCCCCCTCGGTTCCGGCGCGTACCGCGGTCATCTGGTCTACGCTCATCCGACCTGCTCCTTCCCGCGCTTGAGCTGCTCGTTGATGGCCGAGTTGAGTCGCCGGGCGAGGGTGTCGACGGACATCCCGCCGCGCATCGCGGCCGGGGCCTCCTGGTTGAAGACGGCGTCGAGGGCGTCCGTCCGGGCGTACGGGGTGAAGGAGATCACCGAGAAGTGCTTCAGCTCGGCCTCCTGCACCTTCAGCACCTCCTTCTGATAGCCCTCCTGATTCGGCATCAGAGGACGGAGCGACTTGAGGGTGGGTATCCCCCAACCGCCGGAGGCGCGGGCCTTGGCCGGTGTCTCGCCGAAGAACCACTCGAAGACCCGCCAGGCCTCGTCCTTCTTCCTGGCCTTCTTCGGCATCCACAGCCCGGTGCCGCCCTGGCAGGGACTGACGCGGGGGCCGCCCGCGAAGACCGGCGCCGGGGCCAGCCGGGAGACGGCGGCGAGCTTCTTGTCGGTGTTGATCAGGCCGCCCACCCAGTAGCCCGCGTTGTACATCGCCAGCCGGCGGGCCTGGTAGGTGGGCCCGTCCCAGGCGTTGGGGTTGGGCTGGATCAGACTCGTGCCGACCCTGGCCCGGCACACTTCG
Organism: Streptomyces sp. NPDC005866; assembly: GCF_040629895.1. Taxonomy (NCBI): domain Bacteria; kingdom Bacillati; phylum Actinomycetota; class Actinomycetes; order Kitasatosporales; family Streptomycetaceae; genus Streptomyces; species Streptomyces sp. NPDC005866. The sequence goes on along the minus strand of NZ_JBEXWP010000029.1, from coordinate 107,767 downwards.
ATGTACCAGTTCAGTGCCTTGTGGGCCTCGGGGGCGGTGAAGTCGACGCCGGTGAAGTCGTCACTGAACATGCTGCCGCCGGCCGACGCGGTGAGTCCGGCCAGCAGGATGGAGGCGCCGAGGCCGTTGTAGGTGCCGCCGAAGACGGTGGTCTGTCCCATGCTGGTACGGGTGAGCCGTTTCGCCTTGTCGAGCCACTCCTCGTAGGTGATCGGCTCGGTCTCCGGCGGGTAGTCGACGCGGGAACTGTCGAACAGGGCTGTGTCGTACCAGTACATCGAGTCCTGGGAGAAGTCCTTGGCCATGCCGTAACGCGGGCCCTTGCCCTGGGTGCGGCCGTCGTAGCGCCACAGGTCGTTGACCGGGTCGAGGTCGGACACCTTGAGGACGGTGCTGCGAGCGAAGTAGGGGTCCAGGTCCTCGGCGATGCCCCGGGCCGCGAGGTACGGGGTGTCGACGGCGCCGACCCCGCGTACCAGGTCGGGCGGGTTGCCGCTGGTCATCATCGCGATCAGCTTGGTGATGTCGTAGCGGACCGTGTTGATGCCGATCCCGATGTCCTTCTGGGCCTGCTTGATGAGGTCCGTGGATATGTCGTCGGGGTTGACCATGAGGGTGACGGTCTCGCCCGAGCCGCCGGCGCTGCCGGAGACCGGCAGGGCACAGCCGCCGAGGGAGGCCGTGGCGGCGGCGGTGCCGCCGAGCGCCAGGAAGCGGCGCCGGCTGACCGGGGCTCGGGCGTGCGTCTGCATGGACTACCCACTCTCTGCGGCGAGGTGACAGGGCGTCGGCTCGGTTAGGCAACCGGTTGCTATGGGCGGTGAGGGGAGCTTCGACCCGTACGAGAGCGTCGTCAAGGGGGGTGACGAACTTTCGAAAAGCGTTCGGCGGCAACCGGTTGCTCCGGTGTACCGGTTGCTGCTCACGGGCTGTTCGGCCGACCGCACATCGAAAGATTCCGACTCATACCCCTTGCTGGGTGCGGCCGAACCGTCCTACCGTCTCGTGGAAACCGGTTTCTAAGGCACTGCCGAGCCGCCGCCCTCCTCTCCGAGAGCGCCCACTTCCGAAGGAACACGGTCAGATGAACTCCACCAGGTTGGTCCGCGGCGCGATCGCGGGCCTCGCGCTGACAGGTCTGCTCTCCGCCTGCGGCGGATCGGGCTCCGGCTCCGGCGGCTCCGACTCGGCCTCCGGTCCGGTCACCCTGCCCTTCTGGGGCTGGGCGAACGGCCAGGAGGCGGTGGTGAAGGCGTTCAACGCCTCCCACAAGGACGTCCAGCTGAAGTACTCGAAGGTCACCGACCAGCTGACCATGCAGAAGCAGCTCACCAACGCGGTGAAGGCGGGCAACGCCCCCTGTCTGGTGCAGAACACCGCCGAGTACGTGACGAGTTGGGTCGCCCAGGGCGCCCTCGCCGACATCACGAAGTACGTCGACCCGGCCAGGGACAAGTTCAACTCCGGCTCCTGGTCGGCCGGCCAGGTGCAGGGCAAGCTCTATGGCGTCCCCACCAGTTCCTCGCCGAACTTCACCATCTACCGCGCCGACATCTTCCAGAAGTACGGCCTCAGCGCCCCCACCACCTGGGACGAGTTCATCGCGGCCGGCAAGGTGCTCAAGAAGCACGGCATCAAGGTCACCAACTATGCCGGTGAGGACCCCAGCACCCTCGAAGTGATGGCCATGCAGGCAGGTGCCCACTGGTACTCGATCGACGGCAACTCCTGGAAGGTCGACTTCCAGGACGCGGGCACCCTCAAGGCCGCCGACGTGATCCAGCAGATCATCGACAACGACCTGGACTCCAAGCTGTCGTTCGCCGACTACGCGGCCGTACAGCGCAACTACGACAACGGTGGCACCGCGACCCGCCAGATCTCCACCTGGCAGATGGCCGGTATGGTGCAGAACTTCACCAAGTCCTTCGGCAAGTGGGCCCTCGCCCCCTGGCCGGCCTTCACCGGCGAGGCCGCGAAGACCCCGGCCGGCACCAACCTCACCGGCAGCGTCACCCTCGTCCCGAAGCAGTGCGCACACCAACAGCAGGCCGCCGAGGCCGCGTTGTGGATGTCGACCGATCGGGGCGCGGTGAGGACGATGGCGAGCCCCACCACCGGCAACGGTGTGATGCCCGCGCTGGCCGACAGCAGCGCCTACGTCGACGAGGCGATCTCGCAGAAGCTGCTCGGCTCCCACTACGGCCCGGCGAAGAAGGTCGTCACCGACAGCCTGGACCACGTCACCACCGACTGGACCTTCGGCCCCGACTGGACAGCCATGTTCACCGAGCTGCAGAACGGCTGGGCGAAGGTGGTCAGCAAGCAGCAGAAGGTCACCGACCTCCTCGCCCATATGCAGCAGTGGACGGTGGGCGACCTGAAGTCCCGCGGCATCAGCGTCAAGGGCTGAGGCGGCACGGATGGTCCGCTCCCAGCGCTGGAAGGGCGCCGCCTTCACGGTGCCCTTCCAGCTAGGCTTCGTCTTCCTCTACTTGGTCCCTATCGGTTACGCCGTCTACCAGTCGCTGTACCGTTCGCGCTCCTCGGGACTCGGCCTCGGCGGCACCACGGAGAAGTTCTCCGGCCTCGCCAACTACCGGCAGGGGCTCACGGATCCGGCGTTCCTCGACTCCGTGCTCCGCGTGCTCCTTTTCGCCTGCGTGCAGATCCCGGTGATGCTGCTGGTCAGCCTGCTGCTCGCGCTCTCGTTGGACGCGCTCACCTCCCGGGTGGCGGGCCGCTTCCGGGTCCTGCTGCTGGTGCCGTACATGATCCCCGGTGTGGTCGCGGCGATCGTCTGGATCAACCTCTACAGCCCCGACGTCGGCCCCCTAGCCCCGCTGGGCAGGGCGTTCGGGCTGACCTGGAACTTCTTCGCGCCATCGATGGTGTGGCCGTCCATCGGCAACCTGCTGACCTGGCACGGCATCGGCTACAACATGGTGATCATCTACGCGGCGCTGCAGGGTGTGCCACGCGAACTGTTCGAGGCGGCACGGCTGGACGGCGCCTCGGAGCGCCGTATCGCCCTGAGCATCAAAGTCCCTTACGTGCGCGGCGCGTTGGTGCTCACCGGCATGCTGTCGATCATCCAGATGCTCCAGATCTTCAACGAGCCGGCCCTGTTCCGCAATGTCACTCCCCAGACGGTCAGCGACAGCTTCACCCCGATCATGGTGATCTACAACCAGGCCTTCAACGCGGGCAACTACCACTACGCGGCCGCCCTTTCGGTGCTGCTGGCCCTGATCCTCGGCGTCGCCTCCTTCCTCTTCTACCGGCTGACCGCGAAGGAGGCCGACTGATGTCACTCACCGGGGAGCGCACACGGACGAACCCCGTCCGGCGCATGGCCACACCCGATCCGGCGTCCCGCTCCCGGGGCGGCCAGCGGTTCCTCCTCGCCGGCCTGGTCCTGGCCGGCGCGTACAGCCTCTTCCCGGTGTGGTGGCTGATGGTCGCCGCGACAAAGGACCGTACCGCCCTCTACCAGAGCAACGGCCTCTGGTTCTCCGGCTGGCACCTGTGGGACAACCTGCACCAGCTGTTCACCTACGAGGACGGCATCTTCCTGCGCTGGACGGCCAACTCCTTCCTGTACGCGGGAGTCGGCTCGCTCGGCGGCACGCTCATCGCGCTCGCCACGGGCTACGGCCTGGCCCGCTTCCAATTCCCCGGCCGCAGCCTGGTGTTCGCCTGCGTGGTCGGCTCCTTCCTGGTCCCCATCGCCCTGCTCACCCTCCCCCTCTACCTCCTCTTCTCGAAGCTCGGCCTGGTGGACACACCCTGGGCGATGCTGATCCCCTGCCTGATCAACCCGTTCAGCGTCTACCTGGCGAAGGTCTACACGGAGGCGACGGTCCCCTTCGAACTCCTCGAGGCGGCCCGCATCGACGGAGCGGGCGAACTGCGCATCTTCTTCTCGATCGTCCTGCGGATGATGACGACAGGAGGGGCCACGGTCTTCCTCCTGGCCTTCGTCAACACCTGGAACGCCTTCTTCCTCCCCCTCACCGTCCTGCGCGGCGAGGAGAACTGGACCCTGAACCTGGGCCTGTACAACTGGTCCGGCAAACGCCTCGAATCCGGGGTCGACCTGACCGGCCTGGTCCTCACCGGCGCCCTGCTCTCCATCGTCCCGATGGCCGTCATGATGATCGCGATGCGCCGCTACTGGCGCACGGGCGTCACCCTGGGAGCCCTCAAGTGACCGCGCTCCACAACCCGGTGATCCGCGGCTTCGCCCCCGACCCCTCCCTGGTCCGGGCCGGCGACTGGTACTACCTGGCGACCAGCTCCTTCGAGTGGTTCCCGACGATCCCGATCCACCGCTCCCGCGACCTGGTCCACTGGGAGTACGCGGGCCACGTCGAGGGCGCGGCCCCCGGCGGCACCCTGGCCGGCGTCCCCGACTCGGGCGGCATCTGGGCCCCGTCCCTCAGCTGGGACGGGGAGCGCTTCTGGGTGGCCTACTCGATCGTCCGCTCGGTCGGCACCCCTTACTTCGACCTGGACACATACGTCAGTACGGCCATGGATGCGTCCGGCAGGTGGAGCCCCCCGCAACGGATCCCGAGCCATGGCTTCGACCCCGCGCTCTACCACGAGGAGGGCCGCCTCTGGCTCCTCAACCTCCAGAACGACCACCGCCCGGGCGGCCGGCGCTTCGCGGGCATCGTCGCCACGGAACTGGACCGGGAGACACTCACCGTCGTCGGCCCCACTCACCTCCTGCTCCAGCACGACCGGTTGATCGAGGGCCCTAAGCTGCTGAGGCGGGGCGGCTGGTACGTCCTGGTGGTGGCGGAGGGCGGGACGGGTTTCGAGCACGGGGTACGGGTGGCACGCGGCCGGAACCTGACCGGCCCGTACGAACTCGACGAACGGCCGCTGCTGACGGCGCGGGACGACCCCGGGTGGCCGTTGCAGAAGGCGGGGCATGCGGAGTTGGTGGAGACGCCGGAGGGCGAGTGGTACTTGAGCCACCTGACGGCAAGACCACTGAAGACGCCGGAGGGCCCAAGGTGCCCCCTCGGCCGGGAGACGGCGATCCAGGCGGTGACATGGGACGCGGAGGGCTGGCCGAGGCTCCGGCACGGAGACACACGTCCGGCGATCACGATCGAGACGGCTCAGCCGCCGCGGCCGTTGAGGGGCGCCGGGCTGTCTTCGACATGCGGCTACCGCCGCATGGGCGCGTCAAGCCACACACCACCCGCACCCGGCGAACAACCCTGGTACACCCTTCGCTCCCCCGTATCCCCCACCTGGATCGACAGATCCGCCCGCCCCGGCTGGCTACGCCTCCGCGGCCACCACGGCCCCGACTCCCTCTGGGCCCACAACCTCCTCGCCCGCCGCATCACCGAACACCACGCCGAAGCCCAAGTCACCGTCCACGCAAGCCCATCCACCTTCACCGAGTCCGCCGGACTGCTCCTCTGGTACAACACCTCGGCCTACTTCGCCCTGGACCTGACCTGGGCCGAGCCGGAAGGCGAGAGACAAAGCGGCCAGCAATGGCAGAACACCGGACGGACAGTGCTGGCCCTCACCTCCCGCGACCAGGACGAAACCCGCGGACTGGCGGTCGTGGACATCGACGCGGTCGCCCCTCTCACCCTCGGCGCCACCATCGACCACGCAGAGGCCCGCTTCTGGCACCTCACCGACAACATCCGCCGCCCCGTCGGCCCACCCCTCGACTTCACCCGCCTCTCCGACGACCACGGGTCCCGTCTCCGTTTCACCGGGGCGATGGCGGCGATCCACACGGTCGACCTCGTAGACGCCTCCTTCACCGCGGACTTCACGGATTTCCGGGTCACTTGCACACCCGGGTAGTGCGATCCACACCCGCCTGAATCCGACCGCCGCTGTTCGAAGTTTCGAAAGTCTCCTCGCCGTCGATCCCGCGAGTTCCCAGATCCTCACGCCGTATTGACCGCGCACCTATCGCAGGAAGCGCATACTGCACGGCTTGCACGCAGACCGCGGAAGCAGCGTTGGTCGCAACTTTCGTTACTTTCGTTGGCCCAAAGGCGGGCCGGAGAGGCGGGTTCCCCATGGTCCGTGCCGGGGGTACGAGCGTGGCGGCGGCCGGTCCGACGCTGGCGGTGGTGGCCCGCGAAGCCGGCGTCTCCGTACCGACCGCGTCGAAGGTGGTCAACGGCCGTGAGGACGTGGCCCCCGAGACCCGACGCCGGGTCACCGAGGCCCTCGAACGGCTCGGCTACGTCCGCAGACCGCGTTTCGACGCGGCGAAGGCACCCGCCCTGATCGACCTGGTCGTGCACTCGCTGGACAGTTCGTGGTCGGGCGCGGTACTGCACGGGGCGGAGGAGGCGGCGTACGAGGCGGGTCTTGAGGTCGTGGTGTCGGCGGGGCTGGCCCGGACGCGGGCCGGCCGATCGGATCGGGACTGGCTGGACAAACTCACCGCGCGTGGCTCCTCCGGGGTGCTGTTCAACCTGGCCGAGCTGACACAGGCGCAGTACGCCTGGCTTGACCACCACCGCATCCCGTACGTGCTGATCGACCCCGTCCATGAACCCCCGGCCGGAGTCGTCTCGGTCGGGGCCGCGAACTGGCAGGGCGGGGTGTCCGCGACCGAGCATCTGCTCACGCTCGGCCATGACCGGATCGCGGTGGTCGCGGGCAACCGGCGCAGGATGTGCAGCGGAGCCCGGGTGGCCGGATACCGTTCGGCGCTCTCCTCGGCCGGGCTGCGCCATCGCGGCGAGTACCTCCGGCACGCGAGCTTCGACGAGGGCACGGCCCGGCAGCGTATGCACGAGCTGCTCGACCTGCCGCAGCCGCCGACCGCCGTGTTCGTCTGCTCGGACCGGATGGCGCTCGGGGTGTACACGGCGCTGGCCGAGCGCGGGCTGCGGGTTCCGGAGGACATCAGCGTGGTCGGCTTCGACGACCTGCCCGAGGCACGCTGGGGCACCCCGGCGCTGACCACGGTCCGCCAGCCGCTCTCGGAGATGGCGGCGACCGCGCTGCGGCTGCTGGTGCGGCTGATGCACGGGGACCGTCCGGAGGGCACCCGGACCGAGCTGTCGACGCGGCTGGTGGAGCGGGCCAGTACGGCCGCCCCGCCTGCCCGTTCGGCCGTACGAGGGTGACCGGACCGCGTCAAGATCGTTTCCCGTGCATGAATCTCACCCTGCGCACCGCGGCGGCCGGTGCCCTGGCCGCGGCCGCCGTGTCCACGGCCCTGGGCACCGCCCAGGCCACGACCCGCACCGTCGCCCCGGCCGTGCACCACGCCACGGTGGCCGCCGCGGCCGACGAGCACGACCCGAAGGAGGACGTGGAGCTGGACGAGAACGGCCGGCCGCATCTGAACGAGGGCTGAGCGCGGCCGGCGAATGCGAGGGCGGCCGGACGTGTGTCCGGCCGCCCTCTCAGCCGCGGTGCTCAGTCGTCGTCGGGCGGGGGACCCTCGCCGAGCAACGCCTGGATCGCGTCCACGGCGCTTCCGTCATGGTCGCTCCCGGCCGTTCCCCGCCCCACCTGGATGTTCCCCGTGCGGTCCACCTCCAGGATGGAGTCCGCGTGGGAGTTGTCGATCACGGTGACCAGGCTCCCGCCCGCGTGGGCCGGTACCGCGGCCCCGCCCAGCAGGGCCGCCGCGACCACCGCGGCCGCCCGCAGCCGCTGGGTGGGTGGCGCGAGGGCACGGCTGGGCCCTCGCGTCTCGACGGCCCTATGCCAAGACAAGAGCATCTCTAGATACACGTGACTATCTCCGTGCGCTGGCTTTGCCCACTCCAATGGCGGACAAGGGTTCGCCGGAGAAACGTCACTGGCCGAGCCCTGCGGCCCAGGCCAGACCCCCGTGCAGATGCGCCAGGAAGTCGGGATCCCGGTAGGCCTCCCGGGCGTGCCCGAGGGCTGTGTAGAACACCCGTCCGGCCCCCTGCTCACGGCACCAGGCCAGCGGATGGTCGTGCCGCATCCCGCCCCCGTCGTACGACGACTCGTCGGCACGCAGCAGCACCCGTACCCGGCCTCGCGGGTTGTCACGGAAGTCGTACCACTCGTCGGTGAACTCCCAGACCGTGGGCAGGTGCCGGGTCGCCGGATGGCCGGGGTCCTCGACGAGCGCCCTGCCGGGCTGGTACTCCGGGTGGCGGTCGAAGCGGGCGCCGAGGAGTTCGCCGTAGTACGGCCAGTCGTACTCGGTGCAGGCCGCCGCGTGCACACCGGCGAAGCCGCCGCCCGCCTCGACGTAGGCGGCCAGCCGTGCGCGGCCGGCCGGGGTCAGGATCTCGCCGCTGGTGGAGAGGAAGACGACGGCCGCGTATCCGTCCAGCGGCTGTTCGAGGGCGGCCGGGTCCTCGGTGGCGTCGACGTCGAAATCGGTGAACTCCCGTACGGCGGCGATGCCGTCGGGAATCGAGTCGTGGCGGTAGTCGGTGGTGCGGGTGTGGAGGAGCAGTCGAGGGGCCATGGCCGCATGGTCGCCCATGGACGCCGGCGGCTCAAAGGCCGGGCGTCGGCACGCTGTTGTCGGGTGCGCCGTCGCCGTTGGACGGCAGGTCGCCGCGCTGTACCGGCTCGCTGTCGGTGAAGGCCGGGTCGGGCGTGGGCAGCAGGACGTCGAGCTCGCCGGCGGAGGGGCGGTGGATCGCGCGCACCGCCTTGCCCAGCACGGCGTCGGAGACCCCGCCCTCGCCTTCGAGCCACACCACGCAGTCCTTCTTCGTCACCTCGTACTTGTGATGCCCGGCGTGACGCGGCCGGTCGGTGTAGAGGTGGATGACGGCGCCGGTCTTATCCGTGTAGGCGGCGGAGAAGCCGTCGTCGCCCTGCACTCCGACGGACTGCTGGGCAAGGGTGAACCCCGGTGCCCCGGTGACATAGACCAGCTCCGGGGCCATGCCCAACGCCTTTTCCCTGGAGGCGAGTTCGCCGGGGTCGGCGGGCGAACCGGAGCCTCCGGAGCCCGCCTTCTCGGTACCGCATCCGGTGAGCAGAGCGGTGGCGAGGAGCAGGGGCGGCAGGACGCGCACGGCACGGATCATGCGCCTATCGTGCCGCACAGCTGTTCCCCGGACATCGGGTTTTCTGGTTGCCCCGCCGCTTGTCCGTCCTTCCGGCCACGCCTAGCCTCGGCCTCGATGAATGCCACCCCTGCCTTCCTCGACCACCTGGTGCTGGCGACGCCCGACCTCGCCGCGACGGTCGCCGACTTCGCCCGGCGGACCGGTGTGACCCCCGCCGCCGGCGGTGCCCACCCGGGCCTCGGCACCCGCAACCATCTGGTGTCCCTCGGCGGCACCGGCTACCTGGAGATCATCGGCCCGGACCCGGAACAGCCGGTACCGCCCGGCGCCCGCCCCTTCGGTATCGACGGACTCACCACGGCCCGCACGGTGACCTGGGCGATCAGCCCACCGGACCTGGACGCGGCGATCACGGCCGCGCGGGCCCGGGGCTACGACCCCGGTGCCCCGCGTCCGATGAGCCGGCGCCGCCCCGACGACACGCTCCTGGAGTGGCGCCTGACCGACAGCACCACCGCGCACCCCTCCGGCCTGGTGCCGTTCCTGATCGACTGGGGTTCCTCGCTCCACCCGACGGCCTCCGGTCTGCCGGTCACCCCGCTGCTCGCGGTGTCCGCGACCGCCCCGGACCCCGCGGAGCTCCGCCCCCTGCTGAGGGCCCTGGGCACGGACCTGCCCCTGGCCGAGGGGCCGGTGGCGTTCTCCTTCACCATCGACACCCCGCGGGGAGCGGTGACCTTCACCTGAGTGTCCGATTCCTTCAAGACCGGTGCTCGGTCCCCTGCCTACGGTGGCGCCATGACTCCACGTTTCTCCGTGATCGGTCTGGTCGCCTCCGACCTGACCGCGTCCCTCGCGTTCTACCGTCGTCTCGGCCTGGACTTTCCGCCCGGCGCCGAGGAACAGCCGCATGTCGAGGCCGAGTTGCCCGGCGGTCTCACCCTCGCCCTGGACACCGAGGAGACGGTCCGCTCCTTCCACCCTGCCTGGCGCCCGCCGGCCGGTGGCGGCCGTGTGGGGCTCGCCTTCCGCTGCGGGTCACCCGCCGAGGTGGACGAGGTTTACGAGGACCTGGTCGGCGCCGGGTACCACGGCGAGCTCAAGCCGTGGGACGCCTTCTGGGGCCAGCGCTACGCCACGGTGCACGACCCCGACGGCAACGGCGTCGACCTGTTCGCCCCGCTACCGGAGTAGCCCGGTCAGCGGCAGCCCGGTGAGCTCCCTTACGTCACGGGAGAGATGAGGCTGATCCGCATACCCGGCCCGGACGGCCGTCTCCGCGAGCGGCACCCCGCGCCGGGCGAGCGAGAGCGCCCGCTGCATCCGGAGCACACGGGCGAGCGTTTTTGGCCCGTAGCCGAAGGAAGCCAGGGAACGTCGGTGCAACTGCCTGGCACCGATGTCCAGTTCATCGGCGACCTCACCCACCGGCCGCCCCGCGTCAAGGGCCTCGACGAGCCGCGACAGCAACGGGTCTGGGGCGGCCGCCCGTTCCAGCGCGATCTCCTCCAGCGCGGCGGCGGGGTCGTCGGCCGCGTCGACGCGGGCACACAGCCGCCGTACGACCGAGGCCGGCCACAGATCACTCAACTCCACGCGCCGATTGAGGAGTTCGTGGGCCGGTACACCGAGGAAGGCGGGCGCGGTACCGGGACAGAAGCGGAACCCCACCCAGGTATGCGGGACCCCCTCGGTGAGGTACGCGCGCGTATCGGGCCCGGCGACCAGCAGCCGCCCGTCGTGCCAGAGCAGGTCCATACACCCGTCGGGCAGCACACGCCCCGGGCCGTCGGCAGAAGGGGTCTTCGTCCAGACGACCGCACCGGCGAGCCGGGACGCCCTTTCCCTGTACACGCGGTCCAGCCTAGACGCGCCCCACCACGGGCGCGGGACTGTATCGATGCGGCTGCCGCCGCGCGGGCGCGAGCACCACAGCCGGGTGCCTCCCCCTCCGGCCGGGCGTCGCGGACGATCTCGGCCACCAGCGGCGGCGCGGGCACTCCCGTGCGTCGGCGGTGAGCGCCGGCAGCGGGGGCAGTGCGTCCAGCAGCCGTCCGCCGACCTCGCCCGCATCAGACACGTGCCGGTCAGCGGCGCCGTGGCACCGGTCGGGCTGTCGCGCCGGGTGCGGACGCCCAGATCCATCGAGCCCCGGAGCCACCGCCCGCCGGGGTGGACGCACTCCGCACCGGGCAGGACCAGCGCCTGCGAGGTCGTGCCGGATCTCCCGCATCCGGGAGGATCCAGGCGTCGCCGCGGACCATGAGCGTCACGGTGAGCCGGGCGCGGTCCTCGACTCACATGCTCCACGGCGGGTCGAAGCAGGCGCGGATCATAAAGGCGCCACGCGGCTGCCATGGCACGGCGCTTCACTGGCTGACGTGACCTCGAAAGCGCTCGGCAGGCGGGACATGACGGTGGCGGTGACCGGCGTGACCGGTCATACGGGGAGCCCGGGTCGCCGAGGCGGCGCGGGCGGCGGCGCTGGCCGAGCGGGCGCAGGGCTTCGAGTGGCGGGAACTGCGGGAGCTCCGCCTCCCGGACGGGCTCCAGGAGGTACTGGGCCGGGCGCTCCGGGACTTCGGCGACCCCGCGCGGGAGGCCGCGGTGACGGGCGTGTGGAGGTTCTGACGGCTCAGTTGTTCTCCGGCTTGTGCGGCGGGTGGCTGCTCCTCACATGGGTGCGCAGGCGGGCCGTGACGTCCTCGGGGGGCAGGAAGCGGGACCAGCGTTCCGGGAACTCGGAGGGCATGTCGGGGTCGTCGGGGTCGGCATCGCGGGCCGCGGCGGCGCGGGCGACGTAGTCGGCGACCTGGGCCTCGCGCAGCCGTTCGTTGGCGGCGCGGGCCGCGGCCGTGGCGGCGGCCGGCCAGACCCGGTCGATGGCCGCGTTCACGGCGGCGCCGACCAGCACGGCGAAGGCGGACACGCCGATCCACAGGAGCACCGCGACGGCGGCGGCGAGCGAGCCGTAGATCGTCGCGCCCTCGATGGTGTTGGTCAGGTAGATGCGCAGCAGGAAGCTGCCGAGGACCCACATGGCGAGCGCGACCAGGGCGCCCGGCACGTCCTCGATCCACGGGGAGCGGACCGGCACGGACACGTGGTACAGCGTGGTCAGGAAGACGATGGACAGGACGATCACGACCGGCCAGTACAGGACCTGTACGACCGTCTCCGACCACGGCACGATCCGGACCACCGCGTCCGGCCCGGCCACCATCAGCGGCAGCGCCACCGAGCCGATCAGCAGGGCCGCGATGAAGAGCAGGAAGGACACCACCCGGGTCTTCACGATGCCCCGGACGCCGTCGAGGCCGTACATCACGGTGATCGTGTCGATGAAGACGTTCACCGCGCGGGAGCCCGACCACAGGGCGAACAGGAAACCGATGGAGATGACGTCGGGGCGGCCGCCGCGCATCACGTCGTGCAGGATCGGCTCGGAGATCTCCTTCACGCCCCTGTCGGACAGGACGGTGCGGGAGGCCTCCAGGAGGTTGGTCTCCAGGCTGGCGATGGTGTCGGCGCCGGTCCAGTCGTCGACGTAGCCGAGCAGCCCGATGAGGCTGAGCAGCAGCGGCGGGACGGACAGCAGGGTGAAGAAGGCGGCCTCGGCGGCGAGGCCGAGGATGCGGTACTCCAAGCAGGAATTGACGGTGTCCTTGAGCAGCAGCCAGGCCGTCCTGCGCTTGGAGACGTTCCGGTAGAGGGCCCTGGCCCGGTGGAGCCGGCCGGAGGGCCGCTCGGAGGTATCGCTTGCTGGCTGCACGCCCTTACGGTATCCGCCGTCCGGGGCGGTACTCATCTTCCGGGGGCCCGGAGTGATCTTCCGGGACCCGGAGGAATCCTGCGACGCGACCGGGGGTGCCGCTGTGTCAGGCTGGAAACCACCACCGTCGCCCCGGGTAGGTTCGCAGACATGGCAGGCACCACCACCCACACCGTGACCAACCAGCCGCCCCCGTTGGTCGGATACGACCTCTTCGCCACCGACCGCGCCCTCGTCGAGGCCGTCGAGCGGCACACCGGCCCGGAGCTGCTCGACGAGGTGCGCGCCGACCTGTCGGGCCTCGGCCTCTCGGCCGGTTCGGCGCAGGTGCAGGAGTGGGGGGTGCAGGCCAACGAGCACCCACCGCGGCTGCGCACCCACGACCGCTACGGCCGCCGCCTCGACGAGGTCGATTTCCATCCCGCCTGGCACCGGCTGCTCGGCAAGGGCGTGAGCGCGGGCCTGACCACCGGCTGGGTACGGCCGTCCGGGCACGTCCGCCGGGCCGCCGCCTTCCTGGTCTGGACCCAGGTCGAGGCCGGCAACTGCTGCCCGCTGTCGATGACGAACGCGGCGGTGCCCGCGCTGCGCACCGACCCGGAGCTGGCCGCCGCGTGGGAGCCGCTGCTGACGTCCACGATCTACGACCGTGAGCTGCGGCCCGCCGCCCGGAAGGCCGGCGCCCTCTTCGGCATGGGCATGACGGAGAAACAGGGCGGCAGCGACGTACGCGCGAATACGACCACCGCCGTCCCGCTCGCCGAGTCCGGGACGTACACACTCACCGGACACAAGTGGTTCTGCTCGGCACCGATGTCGGACGGGTTCCTGGTGCTGGCCCAGGCACCCGGCGGACTCACCTGTTTTCTCCTGCCACGCGTACTGGAGGACGGCACCCGCAACGTCTTCCTCCTCCAGCGCCTCAAGGACAAGCTCGGCAACCGGTCGAACGCGTCGAGCGAGGTCGAGTTCGACGGCACCTGGGCGCGACGCGTGGGCGAGGAGGGGCGCGGGGTGCGGACCATCATCGAGATGGTCGCCGCGACCCGGCTCGACTGTGTGCTGGGCTCGGCGGGGCTGATGCGGCAGGCGGTGGCGCAGGCCGTGCACCACTGCACCTACCGCGAGGCGTTCGGCGGGAAGCTCGCCGACAAGCCGCTGATGCGCAACGTCCTGGCCGACCTCGCGATCGAGTCGGAGGCCGCGACGACGCTCGCGTTCAGGCTGGCCGCCGCCTACGACGACGGGAGCGAGGCCGAACAGGCCCTGTTGCGGCTGGTGTTGCCCGCTGCCAAGTACTGGGTGACCAAACGTTGCGCACCGGTCGCCGTGGAGGCCGCCGAGTGCCTGGGCGGCAACGGCTATGTGGAGGAGTGGGGGCTGCCCCGGCTGGTGCGCGAGTCCCCGCTCAACTCGATCTGGGAGGGCGCCGGAAACGTCCAGGCGCTGGACGTCCTGCGGGCGTTGCGACACGAGCCGGGCGCGCTGGACGCCTACCTCCAGGAGATCGGGCGCGCCCACGGCGCCGACCACCGTCTGGACCGCGCGGTCAAGGATCTCTTCTCCGAACTGGCCGACCTGGAGGGCATGGAGGGCCGGGCCCGACGTCTCGTGGAACGCCTGGCGACGGTGCTCCAGGGCTCGCTGCTGGTCCGCTTCGCACCCTCGGAGGTGTCCGACGCCTTCTGCGCGTCAAGGCTGGGCCACGACTGGGGTTCATCCTTCGGCACGCTGCCGTCAGGACTTGATCTGGCAGCGGTAACGGATCGTGCCCGGGTGCCCATCCCTGCCTGAAGAGCGACGCGGGGGTGGTGCTGCGCCGACACGGCACCACCCCCGCCTCTTCGGCCCATGTCAGGCCAGTGACGCCGAAGCGTCGGCTCAATTTTCGGCCAGCCCCTGTCCGTTCACCAGGGTTGCAAGGGGTTGCAACATATCGGCGTCTGTGTGCGGACTGTGTGCCTCCGGCACCGGAGAACGGCAGTATGAGTCACGCAGTCGGTCCGGAAACCGCCGCCCGGACGGCTTGACAAGACTCTGCCATGCCTTTTCCGAGGCCTATCCGGGAGGACCTCAGTGGGGAACCCGTCGATGGACGTGGCGCGACTCGCCGCGGTGGACGCGACGCAGGCGGCGCGGGTACTGAGCGAGGTACGCGAGGCCAGACTCGCCGGACTGCGTGGGCGGATCGCGCCCCGGCCGGTGATCGAGCAGTCCTGGGGGCGGATGCTGCGCAGCGGCGTCGACCCCGACCACGACTTCCGTTCGGGGCTGCTGTCCGCCGACGAAGTCCGGCGCAGACGTGAGGAGTCACCGCTCAAGGACGTGCTGCCGGTGCTGCGCGAGGGGCTGCTTTCGGTCGCGGACATCTCCCAGCACATCATGGTGGTGGCCGACGCCGACGGCCGGGTGCTGTGGCGCGAGGGTTCCTCGCCGGTGCTGCGCAAGGCGGACGGGCTGGGCTTCGAACTCGGTGCCGACTGGCGCGAAGACGTCGTCGGCACCAACGGGATCGGCACCCCGGCGGTGGTGCGCCGCCCCGTGCAGGTGTTCGCCGCCGAGCACTTCGTCCGCTCGCACGCCTCCTGGACCTGTTCCGGCGCCCCGATCACCGACCCCCGGGACGGCACGCTGCTCGGTGTGGTGGACGTCAGCGGCCCTCTGGAGACCATGCATCCGGCCACCCTGACCTGGGTGAACTCGGTGGCGAAACTCGCCGAGGCGCGGCTGCGGGAGCTGCATCTGGACGGGCTGGAGCGGCTGCGTGCGGTCGCGGCGCCGGTGCTGGCCCGGCTGGGCGGGCGGGCGCTGGTCGTGGACGCCGACGGCTGGACGGCGGCGGTCAACGGCATGCCGTACCCACGGCGGCTCGCGCTGCCCAAGTCCCTTTCGCCGGGCCGTCGCTGGTTCCCGGCGCTCGGGCTGTGCTCGGTGGAGCCGCTGGCCGGGGGCTGGCTGCTGCGGGCGGTGGACGAGCCGGTACCGGTGGGCGGGGGCCAGGTGGTGCTCGACCTGGCCCGGCCGCGCCGGCCCTCGGTGACGGTGGGCGGCGGCGCCGGCTCCTGGTCCCGTGAACTGAGCCCCCGGCACGCCGAGTTGCTGTATGTGCTGGCCGTACGACGCGCCGGGCGCAGCGCGGCCGGGCTCGCCGAGGACGTCTTCGGGGACGCCTCACGGACGGTGACGGTGCGCGCCGAGATGTCCAGGATCCGGCGGTACCTCGGGGCCCTGCTCGAACACCGGCCCTACCGCTTCCGGGAGGACGCGGAGGTCGAGGTGCTGCTCCCCGCCGACCCGCGCGACCTGCTGCCCTGCTCGACCGCCCCCGCGGTGGCGGCGGGCAGAGTGCCGGGACCCCGGTCCAGGTGAACGTCCGCACCTCCGGGCTTATTTAACTCATCCGGGGCGCCAAGGGACGTATCTTCCGCACATTTGCGGGGTCTTCGCGGTGCGGCCGCCCCGACTGCCGTAGCATCCCGGTGCGGGCATCCCCATCTGCTCCTCGGTCAACGTACGGACCACGAGCCGCAGTTGGCCCGCCTCGGGAGGAGACATGAAGCATCGCGGCAGACACCGGCGACGCAGGCACGGCGCGGCACTGCGCGCCGCCCTGGCCGGGACCGCGCTGGCGCTCACCGCGACCGCCGCGATCGTCAGCGCCTCGCAGGCCACGGTCGCCGAGGACCCGGGCGCACTGAAGCCACTCACCTCCACCGCCGACACCGCCCGGCTGCGGCTTCGGGAACACCTCGTGCCGAGCCGCTCGCTGGACCGGCTCGCCTCGGCGATGGGCGGCACGGTCGGGGTCGCCGACGTCCTGGCCAGCGCCGACCACAGTCTGCGCGAGGCGGCCGACTGCGACTCCGGGGACCGGGAGTCGCTGCCGGTCACCCCGGCGCCCACCCAGGCGTACTGCTGGGACCCCGCCGACACCCTCACCGACGACTGGCGGCCGGCCTCGGTGACGACCTCCTCCGACGCGGACGACGACGGCCTGTGGGGCGCCAACCGGGTCGTCCTGGCAGGCTGGACGCACAGCACCTCCTCCGGCCCCGCCGCCTCCCGGGGCCTGGCCAGGGTCGCGGTCGTGAACGCGAACGACCCGGCCCACCCCACCTACTCCTGGGTTCTGCTGACCGTGCCCAGCGCCGAAGGCAGTACTTACCGGGGCCTGACGTCGCAGATCGCCGGCATGGCCTGGTACGAGGACAAGCTGCTGGTCACCACCGCCCCGGGCAGCGCCGACGCGCTCTACGTCTACGACCTCAACCGCATCCAGCGCACCTCCGTGATGACCGAGGCGATCGGCCGGGTGCCCGGCGGCTGGTCGGCCGGCGGCCTCCGGTACGTGATGCCCGCCGTGGCCTCGTACCGGTACACCGCCGGAGCCTGCTCCGAGGCCGGGGCGCCCTGTCCGAGCGCGCTCTCCGTGGACCGCGGGACGGCCCCGGACAGTCTGGTCCTCGGCGAGTGGACGCCCGCCGGCGGCGATCAGCGGGCCAGGCTGTGGCGGTACGCGTTCGACGAGAACCCGCAGCATGCCGGACCGCTCGCCACCGGTGTCCCGGGCCGGGCGGACGCGGTCGAGGCATACCGGACCGAGGCCTCCGAGATCCGGGGCGTCCTGTCGTACCGCCCGCCGGGTGCGACCGCCCCGGAGTGGTACGTCGGCCACCTCCCCGGCGCCATGGCCGGCCACGGCAGCCTGTGGCGGCAGGACGCTCAGGGCGCCCGGGCGGCCCGTTGCGGCTCGGACACCTCGCACCGCTGCTGGGCGGAGGGCACCGGCTCGCTCTCCTACGCCCCCGACACGGGCCGGGTGTGGTCGGTCACGGACCGGATGCTGTTCTCGGTGCAGCTGCGCTCGATCGACGCGTCACTCGGATAACGGACATCGACACGGCCGGGGCCGGGATGATTGCCTGGCCCCCATGAGCAGCGCCGTCGTGACCACCTGGTCCCTGGAGCAGACGTCCTCGGCCGACCTCCTCCCGGCCGCCGCGCCGGAGGGCGACACGGTCAGGATCGTCCGCTCCGAAGTCCCCTCCCCCGAGTTCAGCCGCTTCCTGTACGCCTCGGTCGGCGGTGACATCCGCTGGACCGACCGGCTGAGCTGGACGTACGCCCGGTGGCGGGAGCACCTGGAGCGGCCGGGCGTGGAGACCTGGGTCGGATACGACCGCGGGACCCCGGCGGGCTACGTCGAGCTGGGACCGCAGGACGACGGGGTCGTGGAGATCCTCTACTTCGGGCTGATCCCGGCGTTCCGGGGCCGCCGGATCGGCGGTCACCTGCTCTCGTACGGCACCGCACGCGCCTGGGACCTGGCGGAGCGGTGGGCCGAGCGGCCGCCGACCAAGCGGGTGTGGCTGCACACCTGCAGCCTGGACGGCGAGCACGCGATGGACAACTATCAGCGGCGGGGCTTCAAGCTCTTCGACACGAAGGTGGCGGAGGAGCCGGACGTCCCGGCGCCGGGACCCTGGCCGGGTGCCCACCCGGAGGCACGCCCGGGCGCGTGACCCACGCCACCCCGTCTCAGTATTCAGAATAGATTCGTCCGAATCATGGACGATGGTGGACTGGTCAGAGATCCGCGTGACACGCTTCCGTCATGTCTGGAACTGGGATCGCCTTGGTGAGTCGGCGGCACGTCGACCTCGGCCGCATGTCCAGCGCCATCTGTCCGGCGGGCTGAGAGCACAGCACCGCCGCCCTTTCCTGTCCAGACCTCCCCCTTGCGCGACGTTGCGCAGGTATGCCCCCATGCGCCCGCCCGCGCAGGTCTGAGCCGCTTCCCGCCTGTCCCGAAGGACGTATCCACCATGGCCGCCACCCCGCAGAACCCTGCCGCCTCCGCGCCCCGCCGCAAGGTGAGCCGTCACCGTGGCGAGGGTCAGTGGGCTATGGGTCACTACACCCCGCTCAACGGCAACGAACAGTTCAAGAAGGACGACGACGGTCTCAATGTGCGGACACGCATTGAGACGATCTACTCCAAGCGCGGCTTCGACTCGATCGACCCCAATGACCTGCGCGGACGTATGCGCTGGTGGGGCCTGTACACGCAGCGCAAGCCCGGCATCGACGGCGGCAAGACGGCCATCCTGGAGCCGGAGGAGCTGGACGACAAGTACTTCATGCTGCGGGTGCGGATCGACGGCGGCCGGCTCACCACCCAGCAGCTGAGGGTGATCGGCGAGATCTCGCAGGAGTTCGCGCGGGGCAGCGCGGACATCACCGACCGGCAGAACATCCAGCTGCACTGGATCCGCATCGAGGACGTGCCGGAGATCTGGAACCGGCTGGAGGCCGTCGGCCTGTCCACCACCGAGGCCTGCGGCGACACCCCGCGTGTCGTCCTCGGCTCGCCGGTCGCCGGCATCGCCGAGGACGAGATCATCGACGGCACCTGGGCCATCGACGAGATCCACCGGCGTTACATCGGCAGCCAGGAGTTCTCCAACCTGCCGCGCAAGTTCAAGTCCGCGATCTCCGGATCGCCGGTGCTCGACGTGGTGCACGAGATCAACGACATCGCCTTCGTCGGTGTCGAGCACCCCGAGCACGGCCCCGGCTTCGACCTGTGGGTCGGCGGCGGCCTGTCCACCAACCCGAAGATCGGCGTCCGGCTCGGCGCCTGGGTGCCGCTGGACGAGGTCCCGGACGTCTGGGCCGGTGTCATCGGCATCTTCCGGGACTACGGCTACCGGCGGCTGCGCACCCGTGCCCGCCTGAAGTTCCTGGTCGCCGACTGGGGCGCGGAGAAGTTCCGCCAGGTGCTGGAGGACGAGTACCTCGAGCGGAAGCTCGTCGACGGCCCCGCCCCCGCCGAGCCCCTGCAGCGCTGGCGCGACCACGTCGGTGTGCACCGGCAGCAGGACGGCAACTTCTACGTCGGGTTCGCCCCGCGCGTCGGCCGCGTGGACGGCGCCACCCTGGCGAAGATCGCCGACCTCGCCGAGGCCCATGGCTCGGGCCGGGTGCGGACCACCGTCGAGCAGAAGATGATCATCCTCGATGTCACGGAACCGCAGGTCGATTCGCTGGTCGAGGCCCTGGGGGCGCTGGACCTGACCGCCAGGCCGTCCTCGTTCCGGCGCGGCACCATGGCCTGCACCGGCATCGAGTACTGCAAGCTCGCCATCGTCGAGACGAAGGCGCGGGGCGCCTCGCTCATCGACGAGCTGGAGCGCCGGCTGCCCGAGTTCGACGAGCCGCTGACCATCAACCTCAACGGCTGCCCGAACGCCTGCGCCCGCATCCAGGTCGCGGACATCGGTCTCAAGGGCCAGCTGGTCCTCAACGACCAGGGCGAGCAGGTCGAGGGCTACCAGGTGCACCTGGGCGGCGCCCTGGGCCTGGAGGCCGGTTTCGGCCGCAAGGTCCGCGGTCTCAAGGTGACCTCGGAGGAGCTGCCGGACTACGTGGAGCGGGTGCTCAAGCGCTTCCAGGCGGAGCGCGAGGACGGCGAGCGGTTCGCCGCCTGGGCGTCCCGCGCCAGTGAGGAAGATCTCTCATGAGCGAGCGGGCCGCCCCCTTCTACTGCCCCTACTGCGGTGACGAGGACCTGCGTCCGAACGAGCAGGGCCACGGTGCCTGGGAATGCGCGGCGTGCAACCGCGCATTCCAGCTGAAGTTCCTCGGGCTGCTCGCCCGGGGGCTGAAGCACTCCGATGCTGGAGGGGAAGACATATGACCACAGCTCAGGAAGACCGCACCACCGACGAGTTGAAGGCGCTGGCCGAACAGGCGGGCCATGACCTCGAAGACGCCTCCGCCCTGGAGATCCTCCAGTGGGCGGTGGACACCTTCGGCAAGGGCTTCTGCGTGACCTCCTCGATGGAGGACGCGGTGGTGGCCCATCTGGCGTCGCGCGTCCAGAAGGGGGACGCCATAGTCGATGTGGTCTTCCTCGACACCGGCTACCACTTCCCGGAGACCATCGGCACCCGGGACGCGGTCGAGGCCGTGATGGACGTCAACGTCATCACGCTCACCCCGCGCCAGACGGTCGCCGAGCAGGACGCGGAGTACGGGCCCAAGCTGCACGACCGCGACCCCGACCTGTGCTGCCGGCTCCGCAAGGTCCTGCCCCTGGAGCGGGGCCTTGAGAACTACTCGGCCTGGGCGACCGGGCTGCGCCGCGACGAGTCGGAGACCCGGGCGAACACCCCGGTCGTCGGCTGGGACGAGAAGCGGCAGAAGGTCAAGATCTCCCCGATCGCCCGCTGGACCCAGGACGACGTGGACGCGTACGTCGCCGAGCACGGCGTACTGACCAACCCCCTGCTGATGGACGGCTACGCCTCCGTCGGCTGCGCCCCCTGCACCCGTCGGGTGCTGGAGGGCGAGGACGCGCGCGCCGGCCGCTGGGCGGGGCGGGCCAAGACCGAATGCGGCCTGCACGGATGACCGCGCAGGCCTTCCGGGCGAACGCCGAGACGCACATTGCGACGACCACCACGACGACGACCGACACGACCACCGACACACAGGAGAACCACGTGACGACCGGAGCCACCGTCTGGCTCACGGGTCTGCCGAGCGCCGGCAAGACCACCATCGCGTACGAGCTGGCGGCCCGGCTGCGCACGGAGGGCCACAGCGTCGAGGTGCTCGACGGCGACGAGATCCGCGAGTTCATCTCGGCGGGCCTCGGCTTCAGCCGCGAGGACCGGCACACCAATGTGCAGCGCATCGGCTTCGTCGCCGAACTGCTGGCCCGCAACGGCGTCAAGGCGCTGGTCCCGGTGATCGCCCCCTACGCGGACAGCCGCGACGCGGTGCGCAAGCGCCACGAGGAGAACGGCACCGCCTACGTCGAGGTGCATGTGGCGACGCCGGTCGAGGTGTGCTCCGTACGCGATGTGAAGGGTCTGTACGCCAAGCAGGCCGCCGGTGAGCTGACCGGGCTCACCGGGGTCGACGACCCGTACGAGGAACCCGAGACGCCCGATCTGCGGATCGAGTCGCAGCACCAGACCGTGCAGGAGTCCGCGGCGTCCGTGCACTCCCTGCTCATCGAGAGGGGACTGGCATGACGACGACCGTGGTGACCCATGAGGAGGGCACCGGCACCCCGTACGCCCTGTCCCACCTGGACGCGCTGGAATCCGAGGCGGTTCATATTTTCCGCGAGGTGGCGGGCGAGTTCGAGCGGCCGGTGATCCTGTTCTCCGGCGGCAAGGACTCCATCGTCATGCTGCACCTGGCGCTGAAGGCGTTCGCGCCGGCGCCGGTCCCCTTCTCGCTGCTGCACGTGGACACCGGGCACAACTTCGGCGAGGTTCTGGAGTACCGCGACCGTACGGTCGAGCGGCACGGGCTGCGGCTGCACGTGGCCTCCGTGCAGGACTACATCGACCGGGGCGTGCTGCGCGAGCGGCCCGACGGAACCCGCAATCCGCTCCAGACCGTGCCGCTGACGGAGAAGATCCAGAGCGAGAAGTTCGACGCGGTGTTCGGCGGCGGCCGCCGGGACGAGGAGAAGGCCCGCGCCAAGGAGCGGGTGTTCTCGCTGCGGGACGAGTTCTCCCAGTGGGACCCGCGCCGCCAGCGCCCCGAGCTGTGGAACCTCTACAACGGGCGGCACGCGCCCGGCGAGCATGTCCGGGTCTTCCCGCTCTCCAACTGGACCGAGCTGGACGTCTGGCAGTACATCGCCCGCGAGGGCATCGAGCTGCCGCAGATCTACTTCGCGCACGAGCGTGAGGTGTTCCAGCGGGGCGGCATGTGGCTGACCGCCGGTGAGTGGGGCGGCCCGAAGGACGGCGAGACCGTCGAGAAGCGCCAGGTGCGCTACCGGACCGTCGGTGACATGTCCTGCACCGGCGCCGTCGACTCCGACGCCGGCACGCTGGACGCCGTGATCGCCGAGATCGCCGCCTCCCGGCTCACCGAGCGCGGCGCCACCCGCGCCGACGACAAGCTCTCCGAGGCCGCGATGGAAGACCGCAAGCGCGAGGGGTACTTCTAAAGATGAGCACGACCACCACGGAACTCGGCCTGACCGAGGCCACCCTGCTGCGTTTCGCGACCGCGGGCTCGGTCGACGACGGCAAGTCCACCCTCGTCGGACGGCTGCTGCACGACTCCAAGTCGGTCCTGACCGACCAGCTGGAGGCCGTGGAGCGCGCCTCGGCCTCGCGCGGGCAGGACGCACCCGACCTGGCGCTGCTCACCGACGGGCTGCGCGCCGAGCGCGAACAGGGCATCACCATCGACGTGGCCTACCGCTACTTCGCCACACCCAGGCGGCGGTTCATCCTCGCCGACACGCCCGGCCATGTGCAGTACACCCGCAACATGGTGACGGGTGCCTCCACCGCCGAGCTGACCGTGGTCCTGGTCGACGCCCGCAACGGCGTCGTCGAGCAGACCCGCCGGCACGCCGCGATCGCCGCCCTGCTGCGCGTCCCGCATGTCGTCCTCGCCGTCAACAAGATGGACCTGGTCGGCTACCAGGAGGCGGTCTTCGCCGGGATCGCGGAGGAGTTCACGGCGTACGCGACCGAACTGGGCGTCCCCGAGGTCACCGCGATCCCGATCTCGGCGCTCGTCGGCGACAACGTCGTGGAACCGTCCGCGAACATGGACTGGTACGGCGGCCCGACCGTCCTGGAGCACCTGGAGACCGTCCCGGTCAGTCACGACCTGGCGCACTGCCACGCCCGGCTGCCCGTCCAGTACGTGATCCGCCCGCAGACCGCGGAGCACCCGGAGTACCGGGGCTACGCCGGCCAGATCGCCGCCGGTACCTTCCACGTCGGCGAGCCGGTCACGGTCCTGCCGTCCGGCCGTACGACGACGATCTCCGGCATCGATCTGCTCGGCAAGCCGGTCGACTCGGCCTGGACGACCCAGTCCGTGACCCTCCTGCTCACCGACGACATCGACGTCTCGCGCGGCGATCTGATCGTGCCCACCAAGGACGCCCCGCCGACCACCCAGGACGTCGAGGCGACCGTCTGCCATGTGGCCGACCAGCCGCTGAGCGTCGGGCACCGGGTGCTGCTCAAGCACGGCACCCGCACGGTCAAGGCGATCGTCAAGGACATCCCGTCCCGGCTGACGCTCGCCGACCTGTCGCTGCACCCGCATCCGGGGGTGCTCGTCGCCAACGACATCGGCCGGGTGAAGATCCGTACCGCCGAGCCGCTGCCCGTCGACTCCTACGCCGACTCGCGCCGCACCGGCTCGTTCATCCTGATCGACCCCGCCGACGGCACCACGCTCACCGCGGGCATGGTCGGCGAGTCGTTCGCCACCCCCGAGCCCGTCAAGGACGAGGCCGAGGACGACGGGTGGGACTTCTGACATGAACTCCACCGACTTCTATTCGACGTTCGCGAAGGAGGGCGGCCGCGTAGGCAGCGGCGCGCTCGGCAGCGGGCAGGGCGGAGTGGCGCGATGTGTGCGCTGACGTACGCGCACTGCTTGCGCGCCCTCACCCCCCACCGCCGTAGACGCAGACCTGCCGACCTCCCGGCCACGACCTGAGAGACCGTGACCGCCGGGCCTCCGAGAGGAACACCTCCCGTGCCTGCAACAACCGCCCTCCGCCGCAGTCTCGCGGTGATAGTCGCACTCCCTCTTCTCGCCCTCGCCTCGTGCGGTTACGGGTCCGACGCCCAGAAGGGCGACACCGCCAAGGTCGCCGCCGGGGCCAAGAAGATCGACGGCCTCGACACCGTCAAGATCGGCTACTTCGGCAACCTGACCCACGCGACCGCGCTGGTGGGCAACCAGAAGGGCTTCTTCCAGAAGGAGCTCGGCGCCACCCAGGCCAAGTACGCGATCTTCAACGCCGGCCCCTCGGAGATCGAGGCGCTCAACTCCGGCTCCATCGACATCGGCTGGATCGGCCCCTCCCCGGCGGTCAACGGCTACACCAAGTCCAACGGCACCGACCTGAAGATCATCGGCGGTTCGGCGTCGGGTGGCGTCAAGCTCGTCGTCAACCCCAAGAAGATCAAGTCCCTGAAGGACGTCAAGGGCAAGAGGATCGCGACGCCTCAGCTGGGCAACACGCAGGACGTGGCGTTCCTCAACTGGATCGCCGACCAGGGCTGGAAGGTCGACGCGCAGAGCGGCAAGGGGGACGTCACGGTCGTCCGCACGGACAACAAGATCACCCCGGACGCCTTCAAGTCCGGCTCCATCGACGGCGCCTGGGTGCCGGAGCCGACCGCGTCCAAGCTGGTCGCCCAGGGCGGCAAGGTGCTGCTCGACGAGTCCACGCTGTGGCCCGACAAGAAGTTCGTGATCACGAACATCATCGTGTCGCAGAAGTTCCTCAAGGCGCACCCGAAGGTCGTCGAGGCCGTGCTGAAGGGCTCGGCCGAGACCAACAAGTGGATCAACGCCAACCCTGACCAGGCCAAGGCCGCCGCGAACAAGCAGCTGGAGGTCGACTCCGGCAAGGCGCTGCCCGCCGACGTCCTGAACCCGGCGTGGGAGTCGATCCAGTTCACCGACGACCCGCTGGCCTCCACCCTCAACACCGAGGCCGAGCACGCCGTCAAGGCCGGTCTGCTCACCGACCCGCTGCTGAAGAACATCTACGACCTGACGATCCTCAACAAGGTCCTCAAGGCCGACGGCGGGACCACGGTCGACGCCGCCGGTCTCGGCAGCAGCTGACCACGGTCCCGACGCGTTCCCAGGAGGTGACGACCATGGCCACGACCACGACACTCGCCAAGGCCGGCGAGTCGGTGGAGCACGCGGCACGCATTGAGCATGTCTCGAAGTCCTTCGCGACTCCCGGCGGGCAGCAGCTCGTCCTGGACGACATCACGCTCGATGTCGCCCCGGGCGAGTTCGTCACCCTCCTGGGGGCCTCGGGCTGCGGCAAGTCCACGCTGCTGAACCTGGTGGCGGGGCTCGACCGGCCCACCGCGGGCTCCATCGCCACTGACGGGCGGCCCGCCCTGATGTTCCAGGAGCACGCCCTGTTCCCGTGGCTTACCGCGGGCAAGAACATCGAACTCGCCCTGAAGCTCAGAGGGGTTCCCAAGAACGACCGCCGCGCCAAGGCCGAGGAACTGCTCGAACTGGTCCGGCTGAAGGGCGCGTACGGCAAGCGCGTCCACGAGCTGTCGGGCGGTATGCGCCAGCGTGCGGCACTGGCCCGCGCACTCGCCCAGGAGAGCAACCTGCTGTTGATGGACGAGCCGTTCTCGGCCCTGGACGCCATCACCCGGGACGTGCTGCACGACGAGCTGACCCGTATCTGGCAGGAGACCGGGGTCTCCGTCCTGTTCGTCACGCACAACGTGCGCGAGGCGGTGCGGCTCGCCCAGCGGGTGATCCTGCTGTCGTCCCGCCCGGGCCGGATAGAGCGCGAGTGGACGGTCGGCATCCCGCAGCCGCGCCGGATCGAGGACGCGCCCGTGGCCGAACTGTCCCTCGAGATCACCGATGTACTGCGTGGGGAGATCCGCCGTCATGGCCAGCACTGAGACGACGCCGGTCAAGGACGCCGGAAGCGTCGAGGCGGGCCTCGACGCACTGGAGACGTCGATCACCGGCCGCCCGACCTTGCGGCAGACCCTTGGCACCAAGGTCCTGCCGCCGGTCATCGCGCTCGCCGTGGTGATGGTCGCCTGGTACATCCTGTACCCGGTCGTCGACGACCCGACCAAGCTGCCCTCGCCGGGCGCCGTGGGCAGCGCGTTCAAGGGCGCCTGGCTGAGGGGCGAGCTGCTCGGCTACATCTGGACCAGCGTCAGCCGCGGCCTCCTCGGTTTCCTCTTCGCTCTCGTCATCGGCACCCCGCTGGGTCTGCTGGTGGCGCGGGTGAGGTTCGTGCGCGCCGCGATCGGCCCGATCCTGTCCGGCCTGCAGTCGCTGCCGTCGGTGGCGTGGGTGCCGCCGGCCGTGATCTGGCTGGGCCTGAACAACTCGATGATGTACGCGGTGATCCTGCTCGGCGCGGTCCCCTCCATCGCCAACGGACTCGTCTCCGGTGTCGACCAGGTACCGCCGCTGTTCCTGCGCGCCGGGCGCACGATGGGCGCGACGGGCGTCAAGGGCATCTGGCACGTCACCCTCCCGGCGGCGCTGCCCGGCTATGTGGCGGGCCTGAAGCAGGGCTGGGCGTTCTCGTGGCGCTCGCTGATGGCGGCGGAGATCATCGCGAGCTTCCCCGACCTCGGCGTGGGCCTCGGCCAGCTCCTGGAGAACGCACGCACCGCCAGCGACATGGCCATGGTGTTCGAGGCCATCATCCTGATCCTGTTCGTCGGTATCGCGATCGATCTGCTGATCTTCAGCCCGCTGGAGCGCTGGGTGCTGCGCAGCCGCGGTCTGCTGGTGAAGAGCTGAGGTCTGACATGCGCAAGCCGGTCCTCGTCGTCATCGCCCACGGCAGCCGCGACCCGCGGCATGCGGCGACCGTGCACGCCCTGGTACGGCGGGTACGGTCGCTGCGGCCCGGGCTGCGCGTGGAGACCGGCTTCCTGGACTTCAACATCCCGTCCGTGCACGGGGTACTGGAGTCGCTGGCGGCGGAAGGCGTCCGTGACGTCGTGGCGCTGCCGTTGCTGCTGACCCGCGCCTTCCACGCGAAGGCGGACATCCCGGCCGTACTGCGGGACGCGCCGGCCCAGCTGCGGATCCGGCAGGCGGAGGTGCTCGGCCCGTCCCCGCTGCTCCTGGCGGCCCTCGAACGCCGGCTGCACGAGGCGGGCCTGACACCCGCCGACAAGCCCTCGACCGGGGTCGTGCTGGCCTCGGCGGGGTCCAGCGACCCGGAGGCGATCGCAGTGATCGCAGAAATCGCGCGGGAGTGGCGGCACACCGGTTGGTGCGCCGTGCGGCCTGCGTTCGCCTCCGCATCCCTCCCGCGCACCGAGGACGCGGTACGGGAGCTGCGGGAGCTCGGCTGCACCCGGGTGGCCGTGGCTCCCTACGTCCTCGCCCCCGGATTCCTGCCCGACCGGATCGCGCGGGGCGCGGCGGAAGCTGACGTGCTGGCCGAGGTGCTCGGCCCGGCGCCGGAGGTGGCGCGGGTGCTGCTGGAGCGGTACGACGCGGCGCGCACCCCCGCCCTGGCGGCCGTGGGCGCCTGAGCCGTCCGGCGCTCCGTCCGCAGGGCGCCCTCGGGGTTCGCGGTCCGGCGCTCCCCTGTGACGTCGGACCGCGAACGGCGGGCCCACGGCGGGCTCTCACGAGCGTCGCTCCCGTGGCGCCGGCCCTTACTTCAGCGTCACGATCGGCGAACGTGTCACACCAGGGGCTTTGCCGGTTCGGTTTCACAACGACTTGCCCCTATTGGGCAGTTGACCCGGGCGGCCGCGGTGCCCCGTGCCTGCCGGCCCGGGGCCCACTGATCACGGGTGGCCCTCGTGACAGGTCAGGCTCCCCCGGCCGTGAGCTCCACCAGTTTGACGACCGTGTTCCAGTTCCGGGTCGTGGCGATCAGTCCCTTGTTGATCTGCCGCCGGGACAGCGCCTCCGCCAGCTTGGAGCGGCCGAGGCCGTCCGGGGCGTACAGGTACAGCGCGCGGTCGCCCAGACGGAACTCCTCGGGGAGGTGGACGGCGGGGTCCATGGCCGCGAAGCGCTCCGGGGTGACCGGCCCGGAGAAGTAGGTGACGTGCAGTTGCCTGGCCTCCAGTTCGGCGGCCGGGAACGGGCAGGCCTCGGCGATCGCCTTGAGATAGGCGTGGTCGCGGACGAGCACGTCCACGGAGAAGCCGAACCGTTCCTCGATCGCCTTGGTCAGCTCCGCGGCCAGGGACTCGGCGTCCCCGTGGGCCGCGGCGAAGACGGCCTGTCCGCTCTGGAGATAGGTCTGTACGGAGTCGTACCCCAGCCCGGTCATCAGGCCGCGCAACTCGGCCATCGGCAGCCTCTTCCTGCCGCCCACATTGATCCCGCGCAGCAGCGCCGCATACGTCGTCATTCGAACACCTTAGAACGGCCGTCGTGCCCCGTGGGGGCGGGCACGACGGCCGTGCCGGGCATGCCCGGCTGCCCGAAACTCTGGCCGATCGGACCGGCCCGGATCAACTCCTACACGCACCTGTGACTTGTTCAACAAGGTTCTGCAATCACAAAGAGGATCCCCGTCGTCGGAAGGGGCATCCCTGATCATCACCCCCGAGATGGGTCGATAGATGTAGGGGCCCGGCATCCTCCTCGGCGGTGACGGCCCCGGCCGCCGCACTTCACCGGACAGCACGAGGAGTCGGTCTTGCCCGGCCCATAGCTTCGAATCGAACGAAGGAAGTCGTGAAGACATCGTGGCGGCCGGGGCCGTCACCGCACACGAGGGGGCAATCCCGTCATGGGGAACGGAGAGACGCGGGTGCGGGGCCTGGCCGCCCGGGCCGGCGGCTGGAGCGCCCGGCATCGAATGGGCCGCCGTCGGCACAGGACCGCCTCCGCGGCCGGCTCTTGATCCCCGCGTCGTCGATGATCTTCGCCGCGGTGTGGGTCTCGCCCTTGAGCTGGTCGCTCTCGGCGACGTCGACCCGGCCGGCCGGCGAGCCGGACCAGCGCGCTGCGGCCGTCCTTCGAGATCGTCCCGGTGGCGTAGGGCGAGGTGATCTCCGAGAACGCGGTGGCCGGGGTGCAGAAGGTGCACGACACGCTGCGGATCGCGGAGATCGGCGGCGCCAGCATGAACAAGCAGTATGACGACCCCTTCGGCAACGACTTCCATCGGGCCGAGTACTCCGCCGTGCCGGCGGCTGGCTGCGCCGGCTGCCGGACCTGACCCACGACGAGTCGCCGGAGCCCCGGTGGCGCCGCCGGTGACACGGGCCGAGCAGGACCGGCTGCCCGTCTGAGTTCCGGCAACACCCCCTGACGCAGCGTCCGTTGGTCTCCGGGGGAGCCAACGGGCCCTGTTCCTTTGTCCGGTTCATCGCTGGTAGCGGGCCAGCACCAGGTTGCCGTCCTTCTCCAGGCGGTGGCGGAGTTCGTCGAGGCCGATGGCTCCGCTGTAGTACTCCTGGAGGGCGGGGGTGGCCACCTTGTCCTTCCACTCCGGGTAGCCGCGGACCGTCTGGGCGGGGGCCGGGCTGAGGTGGCCGGCCAGGGCAGTGCCGGTGGCCCAGCCGTACTTGGCGGTGTGCAGGGCCGGGTCCTTCAGGGCCTCGGTGCCGGTGGGCAGCATCCAGTCGCCGAGGGCGAGCCGGACCATGTTCTTCGGCCGGAGCAGGAAGTCGATGAACTCCGCCGCCTCCTTCTTGTGCGGGCTGTCCTCGGCGATGGACAGCGTCTGCGGGCTGACGCCCTGGGCGAGTCCGTCGGTGCCGGCCGGGGCGGGCAGCACCTCCCAGTCGAAGCCCTTCGGCGCCTGCTGGACGATCTGCTGACGGTAGGAGAAGCCGAGGGGGACCATCGCGTACTTGCCGCCGAAGAGGCCCGGCAGGGTGTCCGAGCCGCCGCTGCCCAGCGTCGAGCCGGGTGCGCTGTGGTCGGTGCCGACCTGGTCGTGGACGGTGCGCGGCACGACTTGGTCGGCGGCCTCGAAACGCACGGTCACCTTGCCGTCCGCGGCCCGGTGGAAGAGCTGTCCGCCCGCCGACAACGACAGGTTGAGCGTGGCGGAGACGGGCTCCTTGAGCGGCCAGGCGACACCGTACCTGCCGTCGCCGCTGAGCTGCTCGGTGATCTGCCGGAACTCCTCCCAGCTCCAGGGGTGTTCGGGCGTCGGTATGCGCACTCCTGCCTTCGCGAGCCAGGTGGTGTTGGCGATCAGCACCCGGGGTTCCTGGAGGAACGGCACGCCGTAGACGCCGTCCCCGAAGGCCGTCGTCTCCCAGCTTCGCTGCGGTATGCCGGACCTGAGGCGGGCGGGCAGCAGGCCGGTCAGGTCGGCGAGATAGCCGCCGTAGGCGAAGTCGGCGAGGTCGTCGGAGGCGTCGTGGATGATGTCCGGGGCCTCACCGCCCTCGAAGGAGGTGAGCAACTGGTCGTGGACGCTGTCCCAACTGCCCTGCACATACTCGACCTTGACGTCCGGGTGAGTGGCGTTCCACTCCTTCACCAGCTCCTTGTTGGCGGCGACCGACTCCTCCTGCCAGGCCAGGGACTGGAAACGGAGGGTGATCGGACCGCCGGTGCCCTTCCCGTCGGCCGAGCAGCCCGCGAGCAGGAGAAGAAGGACGACGAGTGCCGTGGTGGCCCTGGTCCGCATCAGCTCTTCACCGCCCCGGTGAGCATGCCGCCCGTGATCCGCCGCTGGACGAGCGCGAAGACGACCAGCGAGGGCAGCGTGGCCAGGAAGGCGGCCGCGGCGAGGGGTCCCAGGTCGGCCACGCCCTCCGCGCCGATGAAATGGGTGAGGACGACCGGCAGGGTCTGTTTCTCCGGTGTCTTCAGCAGCACCAGCGCGAAGAAGAACTCGTTCCACGCGGTGACGAAGGCGAACAGCCCGGTCGCCACGATCCCGGGGGCCAGCAGCGGTGCCGTCACCGACACCAGCGTCCGCAGCCGCCCGGCCCCGTCCACGGCCGCCGCCTCCTCCAGTTCGACGGGCACCGCCCGGACGTATCCGACGAGCATCCACAGCGCGAACGGCAGCGCCCACACCACGTACACCATCACCAGCCCGAACAGGGAGTCGATCAGCCGCAGATTCTTCAGCACCAGGAACAGCGGGATGATCACCAGTACGAACGGGAAGGCCTGGCTGACCACCACCCACCCGGTGGCCGCCCGGGAGAGCGCACCCCGGCGCCGGGCCATGACGTACGCCATCGGGGTCGCGAGCAGTACGGCGATCAGCGCGGCGCCGAGCGCAGCGAGCAGGGAGTTGAGACCGGCGCGCAGCAGGGGCTGTTCGTCGAAGGCCTGGCGGAAGTTGGCCAGGGTCGGATGCCGGGGGAGCCAGGTGGGGTGCAGACTGCCCAGCTCGGTCGGCGGCTTGAAGGCCGTGGAGAGCAGCCACAGCAGCGGGAAGGCCAGGAAGACGAGGTAGGCGAGCAGGGCCGCGTACTGGGCGACGCGGGCGCCGGTGCTTGTCTTCACGCGTCCTCGCCTCCCCGCAGCCGGCCCGCCAGGAAGACGGCAAGCAGCACCGCGATCACCGCGACCATCACACAGCCCATCGCCGCCGCGTAGCCGAACTGGCCGTAGCGAAAGGCCTCTTCGTAGGCGAACAGCATCGGCAGCCGGGTCCTGCCGCCGGGGCCGCCGCTGGTCAGGACGTAGACCAGGGCGAAGGAGTTGAAGTTCCAGATCAGGTTGAGCGCGGTGATGGCCAGGGCGACGGGTCTGAGGGCGGGCCAGGTGACCGTGCGGAAGCGGCGCCAGGCGCCCGCGCCGTCCACCGCCGCCGCCTCGTGCAGTTCGCGCGGGGTGTTCTGCAGCCCGGCGAGCAGGGCGACCGTGGTCTGCGGCATCCCGGCCCAGACACCGACGACGATCACGGCGGGCAGCGCGGTGCCGAGGCCGCTCAGCCAGTCCCGGCCGTCGCCGAGGCCCAGGTCGCGCAGGGTCTCGTTGAGGATCCCCGCGTCCGGGTTGTAGACCAGCCGCCACATGATGCCGACGACCACCTCGGGCATCGCCCAGGGCACGATCGCCAGAGCGCGGGCCAGCCAGCGCAGCCGTAACCCCTGGTTGAGGAGGAGGGCGAGGCCGAGGGCGAGCAGGAACTGGGGCACGGTCACACCGAAGGCCCAGACGAGGCCGATCCGGAACGACTCCCAGAAGAGCGTGTCGTGCAGAAGGTCCTGGAAGTTGAGGCCGCCGATCCACCGGGTGGCCGCGGTCCGGCCCGACTGGGCGTCGGTGAACGCCAGCAGGATCCCGTAGAGCAGCGGGCCGACGCTCAGTACGAGGATCGGGATCAGGGCGGGCAGGACCAGGAACCAGGCGCCGTGGCCGGTCACGCGTGAGGCGGCCGGCCGCCTCACGGTCGCCACGTTCGTCACCAATGCCACGTCTTCCCCCTTTGCGCGGCCCGGTCGGGCCTGGTCATGGTCGTGAAGGCAGGGTGTCCCGTCAAGGCACCGCGCACACGGTCCGACCTCCGTGGATGCGAGACTGACCGGCGGATGGCGAGAAGACGACGCCGTGTGCGCCGGCACAGCCGCGGGCGCCTGGCGGGAACGGACACGGAGGCGGACGATGGACGAGGCAAGGGCGCGGGACGTACTGGCCGCGGCGGCTGTGCTGCCCGGTGCGGCGGCTGACGCCTCGCTCCTCGCCCTGGGCGAGAACGCGGTGTTCGCCGCCGGGGACCTGGTGGTCAAGGTGGGCCGCGACGCCGAGTTGCTCGAGCGGGCCCGGCGTGAGCTGGAGACCGCCGGGTGGCTGGCGGAGGCGGGCGTCCCGGCCGTACGGGCCGCCGAGCCGAAGGCGCGGCTCGTGGACGGCCATCCGGTGACCGTGTGGCACCGGCTGGCGGATCCGGTACGGCCGGCCGAGCCGCGCGATCTGGCCGAACTGCTGCGGATCGTGCACGCACTGCCATCTCCTCCCTTCGGGTTGCCGCGCCGCGAACTGCTGGGCGGTGTGGAACGCTGGCTGCGGCTCGCCGGCGACGCGATCGACCCCGCGGACGCCGCGTATCTGCGAGAGCGCCGGGACGGCTTCGCGGCGGCCGCGGCCGCGCTGACGCCGCGTCTGACCCCGGGGCCGATCCATGGGGACGCGCTGCCCCGCAATGTGCACGTCGGTCCGGCCGGACCGGTACTGGTCGACCTGGAGACCTTCTCGTCCGACCTGCGCGAGCACGACCTGGTGGTGATGGCGCTCTCACGGGACCGGTACGGGTTGCCCGCCGACGCCTACGACTCGTTCGTCGAGGCATATGGGTGGGATGTCCGGGAGTGGGAGGGCTGTTCGGTGCTGCGCGGCGCTCGGGAGACGGCCAGCTGTGCGTGGGTCGCGCAGCACGCGCCGAGCAATCCGAAGGCGCTGGCGGAGTTCGAGCGGCGGGTGGCGTCGCTGCGGGAGGGGGACGAGTCGGTGCGGTGGTACGCCTTCTGAGCCCTGCCTCCTCTGAGCCCGCTGCTGGGCCTCAGACCGTCTCGTCCGCCAACTCGCGCAGCGGCCAGGCCCCGTCCACCACCGCGTCCGCTTCGCCCTTGCGCCGCAGGAACCGCTGGAAATCCGCCGCCCACTCCGCGTACCACTCCACCTGGCACTCGTGCAGTCGTGCCGGGCCGAGGGAGGCGATCTTCGGGTGGCGGTCGGCTATGGCGCGGGCCAGGCGGGCCGCCGCCAGGGCGTCGGCTGACGCGTTGTGGGCGGAGGCGAGGGTGATGCCGTACTCGGCGCAGACCGCTTCCAGGTTGCGCTTGCCGCGGCGGTATCGGTCGACCCAGCGGTCGATGGTGTACGGGTCGATGACCGGCGCGGGGTCGAGACCGCCGAGGCGGTCGGAGAGCGACGGCAGGCCGTGGCGGCGCAGTTCCGCCGAGAGGAGGGTGAGGTCGAAGGTCGCGTTGTAGGCGACGACCGGGACGCCCGTCTTCCAGTACCCGGTGAGGACGTCCGCGAGGGCTTCGGCGACCTGGTCGGCCGGTCGGCCCTCGGCCGCCGCCCGCTCGTTGCTGATGCCGTGCACCGCCACCGCGTCGGCCGGGATTTCCACGCCCGGATCCGCCAGCCACTCGCGGCGGCCCAGCTCCTGCCCGGCTCTGACCTCGATCACGGCCCCCGTGACGATACGCGCCTCGCGCGGATCCGTACCCGTCGTCTCCAGGTCGAAGCCGATCAGGAGCTCCTGGTGCCAGCCCATGGGCGGTCCCCCTTCTTGGTGGTGCTTTCCCCCAGTGGTCTCCACCCTCGCATGCGCCACTGACAATCAGAGGACCGCGTTCCGCTTACCGTCGCGCCGGCCTCAGGACACGGGGCGCGAATCCGCCCAGGCCATGTCGAACTCCTCGCGGTATGTCGGGAAGAGTCCCGCTTCCATGACGTCGTTCGACTTGACCACCTTGTCGCCGTTGCGCAGTACCAGCACCGGCGACTCCATGCCCCGCGCCCCGCGCAGGTAGGACTGGACGACGGCGACACCGTCGGCGCCGTCGCCGTCGACCAGATAGGCGGAGAAGCGGGGCGTGTCCTCGTACACCTGGATCTCGAAGGCGCCCGGGTCGCGCAGCCGGGAGCGGACCCGGCGCATATGGAGGATGTTCATCTCGACCGAGCGGGACAGTTCGCCTCGTTTCATCCCGAGTTCCCGCTCGCGGCGCTTGACCGCGCTGGACGCGGGGTTGAGGAAGAGCAGCCGGACCCGGCAGCCGGTCTCGGCGAGACGGACCAGGCGGCGGCCGGAAAAGTTCTGCACGAGCAGGTTGAGACCGATGCCGATGGCGTCCAGCCGGCGGGCGCCGCCGAAGAGGTCCTCGGCCGGGAACTGGCGCATGAGACGGACGCGGTCGGGGTGGACGGCGACGACGTCCGCGTAGCGGTCGCCCACCAGGTCCTCCACCGCGTCCACCGGCAGCCGGCGCGCGGAGGGCACGTCACCGCCCGCGCCGAGCATCTCCAGGAGCCGGGCGGAGGCCCGTTCGGCCTGGTTGAGTACGGCTTCGGAGAGCGCTCGGTTGCGGGAGACGACGTTGCGGGTCACCTCTAGTTCGTCGAGGGCGAGTTCGACGTCCCGGCGTTCGTCGAAGTACGGCTCGAAGCACGGCCAGTGCTGCACCATCAGCTCGCGCATCTGTGGCAGCGTGAGGAAGCTGATCACGTTGTCGTCGGCCGGGTCGAGCAAGTAGCCCTTGCGGCGGCTGACTTCGCGGACCGCGACCGCCCGCTGGACCCACTCCTGGCCGGCGGGCCCGGCCGCGGCGACCACCCACTCGTCGCCGTGGACGGGTTCGTAGATGGGGCGCAGCACGGCTGCCACGACCGTGCGCAGCCGCTGTTCGACGAGATTCAGCCAGATGTAGGCACGGCCGGCCCGCTGGGCGCGCGTACGCACCTCCAGCCAGGCGTCGGCATCCCACTCCAGCTCCGGCCCGATGGAGCCCGAGGCGTCCATCGGCCGGGCCAGGGACACCGCGCCGGGCGGGACGTCTGTGGAGTTCCCCTCGTGACCCTCGTCACCAGGGGGCAGCTCCAGGCCTCCCGAGCCCACCCGTGCACCGCCTTCCGCTCCCCCGGACTTTCCCCGTGCCAACGATCAAGGAAGGGTACTCCGGGAGTGGTCGGCGGTGCAGCCGGATGGACAGTGTCGTTTCTCAACTACCGTTTCGGGGCTGTCCGTTCTGATCAGCGAGGGCGGCCGGAGTGAGCGGATTCATGGCGGTGACATCACGCGGGGCTATGGAGAAGCCCTGCCAGTGGACCGGCATCGGCTGCTGGTCCTCGTCGCGCGCGACGTGGTGGAAACCTACGTTCACCCAGACCACGGGGTTGGTGAGGGTCTGTCCGTTCACCCACTGGTCGACGTTCTTGGGGTGACCGCTCGCGCAGCCCGGGTTGTTGCTGGCGAACAGCTCGCACTTGTCGTACTGGGTGAAGTAGATGTCGTGCTTGGTGAAACCGTGACCCGGGTACTTGTTGCTGGCGCCGGGCACGATCTCGTACGAACGGGCGTGCCCGTCCTTGTTCTTGCCGGCCGT
This sequence comes from Streptomyces sp. NPDC005866, assembly GCF_040629895.1. Taxonomy (NCBI): domain Bacteria; kingdom Bacillati; phylum Actinomycetota; class Actinomycetes; order Kitasatosporales; family Streptomycetaceae; genus Streptomyces; species Streptomyces sp. NPDC005866. The sequence continues at coordinate 71,432 of NZ_JBEXWP010000029.1, read as the reverse complement.
GCTGACCACCCGCCACCAGCGCATGTTCTTGGAGTCACCGGCGAGTTCCTTGGTGACGTTGGTGCGGGTGGTCTTGTTGGTGGGCGCCTCCTGGCCGTGCGCGGGCGCGCTGACCACGGAGTCGTACTGCTCGACACGGCTCTTGGAGGAGCCGTCGAGGCCGAAGTCCAGCTTCCAGAAGACGTTGTGGCTGTGGCTGGTGGCGTACGCGTGGGCGCCCTTGCCGATCGGCCAGCCGCGGCCGTCCCCGGCGTCGTAGTCGCCCGGGGAGAGGCTGCCGGTGGCGCCGACGTTCATGTTGATCGTGCCGTCGTCCTGGAACCGCCACTCGGTCATGTACTCGTACCAGCCGACCTTGTTGACGGTGTAGACCAGCAGGTCCTTGCCCTGCTGCTGGTACACCCGGTTGCCGGTGTCCGCCTGCATCCGGTACGCGTGGCCTCGCGAACGGGTGGTGGTGCACAGACCCTTGACGTTCGGGTGGGCCGGGTCCCAGGCGTCGGGGACCTTGACGGTCCTGATGGTGCCGCCGGGGCATTCGGCCGCGGCGAGCGGCACCAGGCCCTGCGCGAAGCCGAAGCCGGTCAGGTCGTCGTACTCGACACTGCCGTCGTCGTAGGGGACGTCGATCTGGCCGAGGCGGGCGCTGGAGAGGACCTTGATCGGGGCCGACTCGCCCTTGGGCTGGTAGGAGATGTGCTCCAGGACCAGTCCGGCCTTGCTGTCGTAACGCCAGCACATCCGCCAGGTGGTGCCGGTGGAGAGCTTCTGCTCGATCCGGTAGGCGGCGGAGCAGTCGGCGGCGGCCGTGGCGGCCCGCTTGGGCTGGGCGGCGGCGGGTCCGGCCGCGGTGGTCGCGCCGGCGGCCAGCGCGGCCACGGACAGGCCGACGGCGGCCGTCCTGCGGGCACGGCGGATTCTGTTCGGGTGCATGACGAAGTGACTCCTCGTGCGGGAGATGCAGTCGGGAACGGGCTGGGAAACGCGAACGGGACCGGCTCAGCGGCCGAGCTTCACGACCTTGCGCGCGCTGAGGTCGACGATCAGGGAGCGGGCGTCGATCCAGGGCCCGTTCTTGACCTTCGGGAAGAGCCGCACGCAGCGCTGTTCGCCGCACTTGTCGAGCGCGGCCGGCTGGGCGCCCGGAGTGGCGCGGTAGACCGCGCTGTTGAGCAGCAGCTGCTGCTCCGGAGAGGTGAGTTCCTCGCCCGTGGCGTCCTTGAAGTCCGCCTTCAGGCCGGCGCCGAGCGGATCGGCGACGAGCAGCCTGAGTGCCTCGACGTTCTCGTCGCGGCTGAGCGGCGGCTGGACACCCCGCCGGGTGGTGGTCTGCTCGACCTTGCCGGTGCCGAGGTTGACAGTCCGGGTGACGAGGCTGTCGTCCCTGTAGTCGTAGAACGTCACGTCCGCGCGGCGCGGCGCGTTCGTGTCGTCCAGTTCGTTCGCGTTCGGCTCGGCGAGGTCGACGCTGATCCGTTGCGGGCCATGCCGGCCCTCGACGTTCTCCGCTGCGCCGAACATCTGCTGGGTCAGAGCGAGACGTTCGACACGTTTGGTCTCGTCGTCGGTCAGCGGGTCGCTGCCCGTGCCCTTCTTCCCGTCGGCCGGCGCCTGTTCCACCACGCCCGGCTTGACGGCGTCCGTGCCCTGCCCCGCCTGCTGCGCGGCGGCCGTGCCGTTCCCGTCGCTCCCTCCCCCGTCATCCGCCCCCGCCGTACCAGGCAGGGTGATCCCGACCATCACGGCGGTCCCCGCAACCGCCAGGCCCGCACCTGCCACCACCTTGCCCAGATGGCGGTGCACTATCTTGCGCACATCTTCCCCCTACTCCCCCTTGGTCACAGGGAGTACGTGATTGCCCCACTGATTCGGCACACTTCGCCACATGGGCCACTGTGTGCACTGGTCGCCGGGTAAGAGGTCCGCAAGTCACCTGGGGTTCCATTACATTCGGGCAGACTCATGACCAAGGCGCCCCCGGGCGCAAGACACACCTGGAAGAGTCGACTTCATGCAGGTCTGGCCTGGAGAGGCATATCCGCTCGGCGCCACGTATGACGGCGCCGGGACCAACTTCGCGGTGTTCACGGAGACCGCGGACCGAGTGGAGCTGTGTCTGCTGTACGACGACGGCTCGGAGACGGCGGTGGAGCTGCGCGAGAGCGACGCCTTCGTCCGGCACGCGTACCTGCCGGGAGTGATGCCCGGGCAGCGCTACGGCTTCAGAGCGCACGGCCCGTACGACCCCGGACGCGGGCTTCGCTGCAACTCGGCGAAGCTGTTGCTCGACCCCTACGCGAAGGCCATCAGCGGGTCGGTGCGCTGGGGCGAGGAGGTGTACGGCTACCACTTCGGCGACCCCGACAAGCGCAACGACCTGGACTCGGCCCCGCACACCATGACCTCGGTGGTGATCAACCCGTACTTCGACTGGGGCGACGACCGGCGGCCACGCACCGAGTACCACCACACCGTGATCTACGAGGCCCATGTGAAGGGCCTGACCATGCGCCACCCGGGCCTGCCCGAGGAGCTGCGCGGCACCTACGCGGGCCTCGCCCACCCGGCCGTCATCGAACACCTGACGGAGTTGGGCGTCACGGCACTGGAGCTGATGCCGGTCCACCAGTTCGTCAACGACCACCGGCTGGTCGACATGGGCCTGAACAACTACTGGGGCTACAACACGATCGGCTTCTTCGCCCCGCACAACACCTACGCCTCCTGGGGCGACCGCGGCCAGCAGGTCCTGGAGTTCAAGTCGGCGGTCCGGGCGCTGCACGAGGCCGGGATCGAGGTGATCCTGGACGTGGTCTACAACCACACCGCCGAGGGCAACCACCTGGGCCCGACGCTGTCCTTCCGGGGTCTGGACAATCCGTCGTACTACCGGCTGACGGACGACCCTCGCTATTACATGGACACGACCGGCACGGGGAACTCCCTGCTGATGCAGTCCCCGCACGTCCTCCAGATGATCATGGACTCGTTGCGGTACTGGGTCACCGAGATGCATGTCGACGGCTTCCGTTTCGACCTGGCGGCCACGCTGGCCCGGCAGTTCCACGAGGTGGACCGGCTGTCGTCGTTCTTCGACCTGGTGCAGCAGGACCCGGTGGTCTCCCAGGTGAAGCTGATCGCCGAGCCCTGGGACGTCGGCGAGGGCGGCTACCAGGTGGGCAACTTCCCGCCGCTGTGGACCGAGTGGAACGGCAAGTACCGCGACACCGTGCGCGACCTGTGGCGTGGCGAGCCCCGCGCGCTCGCGGAGTTCGCGTCCCGGCTGACCGGCTCCTCCGACCTCTACCAGGACGACGGCCGCCGCCCGCTGGCCTCCATCAACTTCGTGACCTGCCACGACGGCTTCACGCTGCACGACCTGGTGGCGTACAACGAGAAGCACAACGAGGCCAACGGCGAGGACAACCGGGACGGCGAGAGCCACAACCGCTCCTGGAACTGCGGGGTCGAGGGACACACCGACGACCCCGCGGTCCTCGAACTGCGCGAGCGGCAGATGCGGAACTTCATCGCCACGCTGATGCTCTCCCAGGGCGTGCCGATGATCGGCCACGGCGACGAGTTCGCGCGCACGCAGGACGGCAACAACAACGCGTACTGCCAGGACAACGAGCTGTCGTGGGTGGACTGGCCGGCGCCCGGGGACGACAGTGACCTCCTGGCCTTCACGCGCGCGATGGCGCGGCTGCGCAAGGAGCACCCGGTCTTCCGGCGCCGCCGCTTCTTCCACGGCCGCCCGGTGGAGGGCACCCACGACGACCTCTCCGACATCGCCTGGTTCACTCCGGAGGGCCACGAGATGGCCCAGCAGGACTGGGGGTCGACACAGGCGTCGGCCCTGACGGTGTTCCTCAACGGCAACGCGATCTCGGAGCCGGACATGCGCGGGGAGCGGATCACCGACGACTCCTTCCTGCTGATGTTCAACGCCTCACCGGAGCCGCTGGAGTTCCTGGTGCCGGTGAACCACGGGCGTCAGTGGGAGGTGGTGGTGGACACGGCACGGGCCGAGGAGGTGCCCCCCGGGCCGAAGGTGGACGGGGGCGCACGGCTGACGCTGGTGGGGCGGAGCTTGACTGTTCTGAAGAGGCCCGCTTAGGGCGACCCGCCCGCGTGGCGGGGCCGCATCCGGGATGCGGCCCCGCCACGCGGGCACTGCAAGCCCCCACCGGCCCGCGCCGTGACACAAAACTCAACGAGACGGGTACATAGGTCCGCATGACAGCCGAGCGAACCGCCTCCGCCGCGCCGACAGCCACCTACCGCCTCCAGCTCCAGCCAAGCTTCCCTTTCCCGGCCGCCGAAGCATCCGTGCCGTACATCTCCTCGCTCGGCGTCTCCCACCTGCACCTCTCCCCCGTCCTGGAGGCCGTCCCGGGCTCCACACACGGCTACGACGTCGTCGACCACGCGCGCGTGCGTGCGGAACTCGGCGGCGAGGAGGGGCTGCGCGCGCTCGCGCGTACCGCGCGGGAGCACGGGCTCGGTCTGGTCGTCGACATCGTGCCGAACCACATGGCCATGTCCCCCCGGCACAACCACGCCCTGTGGGAGGTCCTGCGGGAGGGCCCCAAGTCGCCGTACGCCCGCTGGTTCGACATCGACTGGGAGGCGCAGGGCGGGCAGCTGCTGGTGCCGGTGCTCGGCGGGCCGGTCGGCGAGGTGCTCGGGCAGCTGGTGGTCGACGGTGACGTACTGCGCTATCACGAGCACGCCTTCCCGCTCCGGGAGGGCACCGCGGACCTGCCGCTGCCGGCGTTGCTGGACGCCCAGTGGTACCGCCCGGTGTGGTGGCGGCTGGCCCGGACCGAGCTGAACTACCGGCGGTTCTTCAGCATCTCGGAGCTGATCGGCGTGCGGGTGGAGGACCCGGAGGTGTTCGAGGCCACCCACGCCAAGATCCTCCAGCTGCTGCACGAGGGGGTGGTGGACGGGCTGCGCGTCGACCATCCCGACGGGCTCGCAAACCCCGACGGCTATCTCGCGCGGCTGCACGAGGCGACCGGCGGGCGCTGGACGGTCGTGGAGAAGATCCTGGCCGACGGCGAGCGGCTGCCGGCCGGCTGGCCGGTCGCGGGGACCACCGGGTACGACGCGCTGCGGCAGGTGGACGGCCTGTTCACGGATCCCGCCGGCGCCGCTGAACTGCTGGGCCAGTACCACCGGTTCGCGGCCCCGCAGACGGACCGGGGCGGCGACTGGGAGGCGACGGCGCGGCGGGCGGCGTACAAGGTGCTCACGCACGAGCTGGCGGCCGAGACGGACCGGCTGACCCGGGTGGCCGCGCGCGTGTGCGCGACGTCGCCGGACCCGGCACTGCGCGACCGGGCGCCCTGGGCGCTGCGCATCGCGCTGGAGGAGCTGCTGGTGCGGATGCGGGTGTACCGGCCGTACGCCTCCGATGACGTGGCCGCCGTGGTCACCGAAGAGGCCGCCGAGGAGGCGCGGCAGGCGTTCTTGGTGCCCGAGGAGGGCGGGGCGGTGGACGTGGTGCGCGGGCTGCTGCTGGCGGGGGACGACGGGCCTGGCCCCGCGGACTTCCGGGCGCGGTTCGCGCAGACGTCTTCGGCGCTGCGGGCCAAGTCCGTGGAGGACACGGCGTTCTACCGCTATGTGCCGCTGCTGTCCGCGACCGAGGTGGGCGGTGCTCCCGGCAGCCCGGGCGTCTCCCCCGACGGCTTTCACGCGTACTGCGCGCGCGTGCAGCGCGACTGGCCGCTCACGGGGACGGTGGTGACGACGCACGACACCAAGCGCAGCGCCGATGTGCGGGCGGCGCTGGCCGTGCTGACGGAGTGTCCGGAGCGCTGGGCGGACGTGCTGACCGAGGTGACGCGGGAGGGGGAGGGCGTGCCGGACGCGCAGCTGGCGTGGGCGGCCTGGCAGACGGTGTTCGGGCTCGGCCCGGCGGACCCCGAGCGGGTGCAGGGGGCGCTGCTGAAGCACGTGCGGGAGGCGGGTCTGTACACGAGCTGGACGGAGCAGGAGCCGCCCTACGAGCAGGCGGTGGCCTCGTTCGTCGCGGCGGGGCCGTGCGGGGCGCCAGGAGAGCCTGTGGCGGTCTTCCGCGCCTCCCTGGCGGCGTACGTCCGGGCGAACGTGCTCGGCACGGCTCTGGTCCATCTGACGATGCCGGGTGTGCCGGACGTCTACCAGGGCACGGAGGGCGAGTACCGGGCGCTGGTGGACCCGGACAACCGGCGGCCGGTCTCCTTCCCGCCCGAGCGGCCGGGCGACAAGGACGCGGTGACGGCGGCGGCGCTGCGGCTGCGGGCACGGCGCCCGGACGTCTTCGGCGCTGCGGCGACGTACACGCCGCTGGCGGCGGAGGGCCCGGCCGCGGCGCACTGTCTGGCGTTCGCCCGGTCCGGGGAGGTGGTCACGGCGGTGACCCGGCTGTCGCTGCGGCTGGCAGAGGCGGGCGGCTGGCGGGACACGGTCCTGCCGCTGCCGCCGGGTCGGTGGGCGGACGTACTGGCTCCGCATCGGGAGTTCACGGGGCACGCACACGTGGCCGGGCTTTTCGAGGATCTGCCGGTGGCGCTGCTGGAGCGAGTGGACGGCGGGGACGCCGGGGACGGGGCCTGAGGCGACCGAGGGGACTGGAGGTACTGGGGAGGGTGGAGCCCGAGGGGCATATTCACTCGAACGGGTGAATGCGCGGTCGGGATGGGGGGTTGCCGAAACTGACGGGGCGCGGACCGCGTCCGTAAAAGCGCGCGGAGCCGTTCCGCGCCCCGTAATGGCTTCGCACCCCATCGGTGCCGACCGCCCTGGCGGCCGACGACACATGCCCCTGGGCGCCCCCTGGAGCCTCCCCCGGGAGGTTCTTGACAGTTCACCTATGCCGTGCGGGACTGGGGAATGCGAAGCCGGGCGGACGAGTCGGGGGTGAGTCTCCTGCCGGAGCTGCGTTACCCCAGTGTTGCCGAACTGGTCGCGACCGCACGGGCGTTGGCCGCTCACCGGCCCGGCCTGTGTACGTTGCGGCAGATCGGCGTCTCCCGCGCGGGCCGACCGCTGCACCTGCTGTCCGTGGGGCACGCCCGGCGGGCGGTGCTGGTGGTCGCGGGCGCCCACGCCAACGAGCCGGCCGGGGGCGGCACCCTGCAGGTGCTGGCCGAACGGGTGCTGAACGAGCGGGACCTACGGGCGGAGACCTCCTGGCACTTCCTGCTGTGCGCGGACCCGGACGGAGCGAGCCTGCACGTCACCCCGGCGCCGCGCAGCCTGCTCGACTACCACCTCGGCTTCTACCGCCCGGCGGGCCCCGAACAGCCGGAGTGGTCACCGTCGGTGCTGCCCCCGGACCGGCTGCCGCCCGAGACCCTGGCCCTGCTCGGGGTGATCGACGAGCTGCGCCCCTACCTCCAGGTGACCCTGCACGGCACCGACCTGGGCGGCAGCTGGGTGCAGTTGACGAAGGACGTGCCCGGGCTCGCCGAACCGTTCGCCAAGTCCGCGGCGGAGCTGCACATCCCGGTGGAGACGGGTGCCTCGGACGCCGCGGGCTGGCCGGCGTCCGGACCCGGGGTCCGGGTGATGCCCGGTCCGGAGTCGGGGGTGGCCTACCCGAGCATGCCGGACGACGCACGGCACAGCACCTGGTACCACGCACACCGCTACGGCGGTCTGACGGCGGTGGTCGAGGTGCCGATGTGGGCGAGCGACCTGGTCGACGACCCGGCGCCGCACCCGGCGCCGGCGGCGGCGATGCGGCGGCTGGCGCGGCGGCTGCTGCGGGACTCGCGGGAGGTGGAGCGGGTGCTGGCCGAGGCGCTGCCCCGGCTGGACGGCCTGGACGGGCCGCTGCTGCGGGCGGCCCGCTGGGCGCTGGCGCTGATCCCCGGGCTGGCCGAGGACTGGATCCACCGGCCGCCGATCGACACCACGATGGCGTACGTCGGCAGCGTGGACGCCTTCGGGCGGCGGCTGCCGTTGCGGGCGGCGTCGATGCTGCTGCGGGTGCTGCGGGAGGCGGACGACCGCACGGCGCCACGACTGGAAGAGCTGGTCGCCTCCTGGTGCGACGCCTACGGGGAGCGCTTCCGGGCCCGCTGGGTGCCGTTGGAGCGCCAGGTGGAGCATCAGTCCCGGACGGTGCTGGCGGCCGCGCAGCACGCCCGTGAGCGGGCGGCGTGAGGTCTGGGGCCTGTCCGGCGGATCTTGCCCCGGGGGCCGCACGCCGCCGCCGGGTTCAGTCGTCGAGGGCGAAGACCGGTCCGGTGCGGACCGCCATCTCGCAGGCGTTCGAGAACGTCTCGCGGTACTCGATCGGCCGGCCGTTCCACGTCCCGCGCGCCTGCGCGGTCACGGGGGCGTAGACCATCGGGCACATCGCGTCCTTGGCCGGGGCGATGCGCGCGATGTCACCGCCCACCGTGTCGAGTTCCGTACAGGCCTCAGCCGCGCGGGAGTGCCCCTGGGGCGGGTCGCACAGCAGCAGTGTGCCGCGCGTGTCGCTGGACCGGCTGTCGCCCTTGGTGACGGTCAGGTAGAGGTAGTCGCCGCCGTGCGTGGCGCCGGACAGGGCCTGGGCCGGGCCGGCGGCGAGGAGGGCGGCGGCCGCCAGCAGGGCGCCGCCGGCCGCTGTCGCTTTGCTCAGATGGGTCATTCCCTGTGCATCGGCACGGCGGCCTCGGTGCCCCAGCCCCACTCACCCGAACGAGCACGCACGCGCGCGTGGCGGTGCGCCAGTTCGAAAGCGCTCAGGACCACCCGTGTCTGGTACTCGGCCTGGCGTGCGACCGGGATCCAGCGCGCGCCGAAGGTCTCTTGGTAGTCCGCGCACCAGGTGTCGATCAGCCGGTCCAGGTCGGGCAGGGCGCCGGCCGGGTCGTGGCCGGTGCCGCGCAGCAGCCGGTGCAGCAGCCCGGCGGTGCGCAGGGCCAGCCGGCGCCCGGCGATCCGCAGGGCGGCCAGGTGGGCGGTGCTGAGCGGGGGCAGCGGGCGGGCGCCGACGACGTCGGTGCCGGGGTCCCAGGCGTCGGCGAGACCGGGGCAGACGAGCAGGTAGTCGGCCACCGGCGCGAGCAGCCGGACCGCGTCCGGCGCGGCGGACAACTGGGGCCGGATCCGGGCCAGGACGCCCTCCAGGAGGCCGGTGTCGTGCCGCAGGGTCCGGCTGAGGGCGTGCAGCGCCGCGTCCCGGTCGGCGGGTGCTGCGCCGTCCTGGACGGCGGCCGCGCCCCACATGGGCGCCTCGACGATGGCCGTGAGGGTGCCGTGCCGGTGCGGATGGAACCAGGTGGACTCGACGGCCGCCTCGGTGATGGCGGCGGCCAGGTCGCCCCGGCGGGGCGGCGGGACCCGGTAGACGGCCGGGCCCAGGGTGGACCAGTACAGGGCGTCGTAGGCGCCGAGTTCGCGGGGGATGCCGAGCCGGCTCGCGGTGTGCGCGAGGCGCTGGGCCAGGCCCGGCAGGTCATGGGTCAGCTCGACGAAGCCGCCGCCGACCTCGACGCCGTGCAGTGAGCACTGGAGGAAGGGCCGCAGCTCGTCCTGGAGGTCGAGCAGTGCCCGGGTCTCGGGCAGCACGACGGCGTCCGCCCCGTCGGGCAGCCACTCGGGCTGCTCCAGGAAGCCGGGCCGGAAGAAGTTCCGGAAGTAGTGGCCCAGCGTGTACGGCCCGGCCAGCCAGCCCTCGTTGCGGCGCGAGCCGTCCGGGTCCAGGCACAGCAGCAGGTTCCAGGTGACGTCGGCGTCCTCGGTGAGCCGGGGGTCGGCGAGGACCCGGTCGGCGAGGCGGAGCACGGTGGCGCCGCCGACGGGTTCGTTGGCGTGCGGGCCGGCGACGACGAGGGTGTGCCGGCTGCCGTGACCGATGGAAAGCAGCCATATCGGCGTGCCCTCACGGGAGGTCCCGATACTGCGCAGCCGGGCGTCCCGGGGGCGGTCGGCGACCAGCGCGGCCGCCCGCGAGGCCAGCTCGTCCACGGACGGATAGCGGTGGAGGGGCGGCAGGGCACACCTCCACGATGCTGTGCCGTCAATTCACATGATGTGCAGGGTGTACGCACAGTCAGTCACGACTTGAGGGGTACGTCAACACCACGGCGGGCAAACGCTTTTCGGCCACCGGGCGGGGCGGTTCAGCCGCTCGCGAGCCGGAAGCACACCCGGCCGAAGCCGACCTGGTCGCCCTCGCGGACGACGGCGGCGCCGATCACCCGTCGGCCGTTCACCGTCGTGCCGTTGGTGGAACCGAGATCCCTGAGGACCCACAGGCCGCCCTGGCGGCGCAGTTCGGCGTGCACCCGGGAGACCGTCTCGTGGTTGAGCCGCAGCCCGTTGGCGGGGTCGCGGCCGATGCGCAGCGGATGTCCGTTGCCCGGCTGCGGCAGCAGCAGCTTGGGCAGCCGCTCGGCCTGCCAGGCCCGGCGCAGCCGCACCGTGAACCCGGAGACGGCCTCCACGGTGCCAAAGAGCACGCGCGCGAGGCGGCTCTCCTGGGGCAGGTCGGCGGTGAGCGCCGCGAGTTCGTCCACGCGGCGGGCGGCGAGCGCCAACTCCATGCGGCGCACGAACGTGTCGTGCGACAGCCGTCCCATGGCGACGCCGTCGCGCAGCACACTCAGCGCCTTGTCGCGCTCCGCGTCGGACAGCCGCGCGGGGTAGGTGTTGAACTCGAAGGACGACGTCACGCTGCCGATTCTGGGTCAGTGAACCCCGGGTGTCCAGAAAACGGGGAAACGGCCGTCACGCGCGCGTACGTACGGCGACACCCGCCGGGAAAGGCGGGATTCAAAAGCGGATTGATCGCTTTCGCGGCACGATGGACGGACTACCTCACGATGAGCCAGACGAAGGGGAACCGTCCGTGCAGTTCGAGGTGTGGGCACCGCAGGCAGACCGTGTGACGCTCCATTGCGACGGCGCGACGAGCGCGTTGGGGCGCGATGCGCAGCGGCCGGGCTGGTGGGCCGGGGAGGCGGACGCCGAGGGCGGCACGCGGTACGGGTTCGCGCTGGACGACGGCCCTGTGCTGCCCGACCCGCGCTCGCGCCGCCAGCCGGACGGACCGGACGGGCTCAGCGCGGTCGTCGACCACGGTCGGTACGAGTGGCGTGCCGCGTGGCCGGGCCGCGCGCTGCCGGGCGCGGTGCTCTACGAGCTGCATGTGGGCACGTACACCCTCGAGGGCACCCTGGACGCGGCCGCCGGGCGGCTGGAACATCTGCTGGAACTCGGCGTCACCCACGTGGAGTTGATGCCGCTCTGCCCGTTCCCCGGCCGGCACGGGTGGGGGTACGAGGGGGTCTCGCTGTGGGCGGTGCACGAGCCGTACGGCGGGCCCGAGTCGCTGAAACGGTTTGTCGACCGGGCGCACGAACTCGGGCTCGGTGTCGTCCTGGACGTCGTCCACAACCATCTCGGCCCGTCGGGCAATTACCTGCCCGCGTACGGGCCGTACTTCACGGAGACGCACCACACGCCCTGGGGCGCGGCGGTCAACCTGGACGCGCCCGGTTCGGACGAGGTGCGCGCGTACCTGGTGGGCAGCGCGCTGGCTTGGCTGCGCGACTACCGGATCGACGGGCTGCGCCTGGACGCGGTGCACGCCCTGTGCGACACGCGCGCGTGCCACTTCCTGGAGGAACTGTCGTCGGCCGTGGCCGGCCTGGCGGCCGAGTCGGGCCGGCCGTTGTTCCTCGTCGGCGAGTCCGACCTGAACGACCCCCGCGTCATCACCGCACGCACGGAGCACGGGCTCGGCCTGGACGCCCAGTGGAACGACGACTTCCACCACGCCCTGCACACCGCGCTGACCGGGGAGTCCCAGGGCTACTACGCCGACTTCGCCCGCGCCCCGCTCGCCGCCGTCGCCAAGACCCTCACCGGCGGTTACTTCCACGACGGCACGTACTCCAGCTTCCGGGGCCGCCGCCACGGCCGGCCGCTGGACCGCGCGCGGGTGGCCGGGCACCGGCTGCTCGGCTACACCCAGACCCACGACCAGGTCGGCAACCGCGCCCAGGGCGACCGGCTCTCGGCCACCCTCTCCCCCGGCCTGCTGGCCTGCGCGGCCACGCTGACGCTCACGGCGCCCTTCACGCCCATGCTGTTCATGGGCGAGGAGTGGGCGGCGGGCACCCCCTGGCAGTTCTTCACCGACCACACGGACCCGGATCTGGCGGAGGCCGTACGGCGCGGCAGGCGACGGGAGTTCGCGGCGCACGGATGGGCCGAGGAGGACATCCCCGATCCGCAGGACCCGGCGACCCGGGAGCGGTCCTGCCTGGACTGGTCCGAGCCGGAACGCGAGCCGCACGCGCGCGTGCTGGCCTGGTACCGCCGGCTGATCGCCCTGCGCAACGAGCAGCCGGACCTCACCGGCCCCGACCTCGCCGACACCAAGGTGGCGTACGACGAGGAGGCGCGCTGGCTGGCGTTCCGGCGCGGTGATGTGCGGGTCGCGGTGAACCTGGGCGAGGAACCGGCCGCGATCCCGCTGGGCACCGGCCGGGTGAAGGTCCTGGCCGCGTGGGACTCCGTGACGGCACCGGACGCCGACGGGCTGCTGCGGGTGCCGGGCCAGTCGTGCGTGGTGCTGACTCGCGCGTGAGCACGCGTGCGTGCCGGGCCGTGGGCATGGCGTGCACGCGCGCCCATTGCTTCGTGGGCACGGGGTGCACGCGCGCGTACTGCTCCGTGCGCATGGCGTGCACGCGCGCGTGTCCTACGGCTTCTCGTCCGTGTCGTCCTCGCGGAGGTCCGACACGCGCTCCAGCAGGATGGCCTCCCAGGCGCGCCGGAGCTGCGTGCGCAGCAGGGGCAGGGGGCTGTCGTCGCGGCCTTCGAGGCGGTCGGTGAGGCGGAGGACGGTGTCGCAGCGGGCGAGCCACAGGCCGCGCAGGCAGGGGCGGGCGCCGTAGCCGGCGAGGGTGGCCGCGCGCACGGCCGCGCCGGAGCCGACCGCGAGGGCGAGCCCGGCGATGTCCTCGGCGGGGTCGCCCACCGCCGCGTCGGTCCAGTCGAGGACACCGCGCACCCTGCCGTCGGCGCTGACCACCAGGTGCTCGCCCTTGAGGTCGTGGTGGGCCAGCACGGCCGTACCGGGCTGGGCGGCGAGCTGGGCGGCGCCCGGCGAGGTGAAGTGGAACAGGGGCGCGGGGTCGAACTCGTCGGCGGAGGCGAGGCGTTCGGCGGCGGGCACGGCCATCCGGCGCAGCGCCTCCAGGGAGCGCGGCGGGGTGCGCGGCACACCGAGCGTCTCGGCCTGCCGTACGGGCACCTCGCGCAGCCCGGTGAGCAGCCCGGCCAGATCCGCCTCGCCGACCGCGGAGACGTCGTGCTCCTCGGCCGTACCACCGGGGATCGCGGTGTCCAGCGTGTAGGACAGCCCCGGCGCCCACTCGCCCTGCGCGATGCCGGACGGGACGGCGACGGGCAGGTGCGGGCGGACCAGGTCGCGCAGGCGCAGTTCGCGGCGCTGGCGCACGGAGGCCTCGCGGTCGGGGGCGAGGCGCAGCACATACCGGCTGCCGACCCACCAGGTGGAGTGGTCACCGCCCTCCGCGACGGGCCGGATGTCGGGGCCCGAGGTCCCGGTCGCGCTCTCCTTGAGTAGCGAGCGGACCAGTCGGCGGACGGTGTCCGCGTTGGGTGTCGGTGCCTGGGTCATGGATCGCGCCGTTGCCGTTCGGGGTGGGGTGGGGGCGAGAAGGTGCTCCCGGGGCCGGGTCGGTCAGCCCACTATGACTATCTCGCGGGTGGTGTTGTTGAAACGACGCCCGCCCTCCTCGGTCACCGTGACGATGTCCTCGATCCGCACCCCGAAGCGGCCGGGCAGATAGATGCCGGGCTCCACGGAGAAGCACATCCCGGGCACGAGCGGCCGTTCCTCGCCCTCGATCATGTACGGCGGTTCGTGCGTGGTGACGCCGATGCCGTGGCCGGTGCGGTGGATGAAGGACTCGGCGTACCCGGCGTCGGTGATGACCGCGCGGGCGGCCCGGTCGACCTCCTGGCAGGCGGCGCCTGGGCTTACGGCCCGGAATCCGGCCTCCTGGGCGGCGCGCACGATGTCGTGCACCTCGCGCTCCTCGGGGGTCGGCGGGCCCACGTGCACCGTTCGGGTGGTGTCGGAGCCGTAGCCGTCCTTGAGGCCGCCGAAGTCGAGGACCACCATGTCGCCGTCCTGGATGACGCGGTCGCCGACCTCGTGGTGCGGGTTGGCCCCGTTGGGGCCGGAGCCGACGATGGTGAAGTCGACCTGGTCGTGGCCGAAGCGGCGCAGCAGGTCGGCGAGGTCGTGGCCGACGTCGGACTCCCGGCGGCCGGCGAAGGGAACCTTGCGGATCTCCTCGAACGTTGCGTCGGCAGCCGCTCCGGCGGCGGCGAGGAGTTCGAGCTCGGCCTTGTCCTTCACGGCGCGGAGCATGGGCAGCGCGTCGGTGAGGGAGGCGTAGGAGGTGCCGGGGAGTGTCTTCTGCAGGCCCAGCAGGTGCATGGCCCAGGCGTTGTCGCTGATACCGAAACGGCCTTCCCTGGCGAGCAGGCCGGCGGTGACGGCGTAGGGGTCGGTGCCGTCGGTCCAGTCCCGCAGGGTCAGGGCGGCCGCGCCGTCGGCCTTCTCGGCGTCGGGGGCCTCCAGGGTGGGGACGACGAGCACGGGGTCCCTGCCGGGGCTCAGGACGAGGAGGGTGAGCCGTTCGGTGACCGCGGTGGGGGTGTAGCCGGTGAGCCACACCATGTCGGGGCCGGGGGCGATCAGGAGCCCGGCCAGTCCGGCGTCGGCCGCGGTGCGCGCCGCGCGCGTCATACGGGCCCGGTAGTCGTCGGCGGTGAAGGGCGCGGGTTTGCTGCCGGTCATCCGATCCTCCCGGTGCGGGTGAGGGGACTGTGGGGGCCTCGGTGAGCATCCTGCCGGGTGCGGCGTGGCCGCGCGAGCCGGTTGGGGGATCGCCGGCACCGCGGGCTGCGGTCGTGTGCCCGGTGCGGCGGCGTGGTCGCGGGCCGCGCCCACGCGACGGAGCCGTATACCGATACTGCCCCGCTCTCCTTCGGAGTGCCCCTGCGGGCGGCGCCCTCAGGTGATGACCGCCGGCACCACGGTCAATTGCTGGTACCCCCCGCTCTGGTGCCGCACCCTGAGCTTGACCTCCTTCCCGGGGCGGCCCCCGGCGACCGCTCGGGCCAGGTCTGCCGCGCTGTCGATCCGGGTGTCGCCGAACTGGAGCAGTACGTCGCCGCGCACCAGGCCCGCCGTGTAGCCCGGTCCAGGCACATGGACGGCAACCACCAATGCGCCCACCTTCTCGGCGTCCGCCGCCTCCACGCCGAGAGTCGCGGCGGCAATGCGCGTGGGGCCGGCGGTGGCGGACGGGGTGGGCCCGGGCGGCTTCGGTGGGGTGTGGCGCTGTAGTTCGGCCAGTCTGTTCATCCCGATCACCGTGGCGCCGACCGTGCCGACTCCGACCCCGGACAGCACCAGGACCGTGCCGGCGGCCAGGCCGAACAGCAGGGACCTGATCCGCCGGCCGCGTCGGCGCGCGGCGTGCGGGCGCCGGGTCGGGCCGGGTTCGGGCCCCTCCCGGCGTTCCTGCCCGGGGATCGGCTTGGGACGCAAAGCGGTCTGTTCCATGGTTCGCCTCCAGCCGCAGCTCTACCCGGCGCACGCGGGCGACGAGTCACGAACGAGTGAGACTGGCCCTGGGTCAGGGGCGGGAAGGCTCAGGCCTCACCTGCACCTTGGGCCTCGTCGAGAAGGCTCGCCACAAGGTCCGCCGCCGCTCCTGCGGGTGTCCCGCCGTACACCGGTTCCACCCGGTGAGCGAGCCGTGGTGCGGTGACGGGGACGGGGACGGCGAGCGTGCCGGGGATGCCGGTTGCCGTGCGCCGCCGGGGCAGCAGGGTGACGCCGTGACCGGTGGCGGTGAGGGTGGCGAGGGCGCGGACGGAGCCGTCGTAGCGCAGCGCCGGGCGGAAGGCGCCGCCGCCCGTCGAGGCACGCGGCTGGCGAGGGGCAGGCCCGCGTCGGGTGTGTCGAGCCGGCGCCCGCCGGCGAGGTCGGCGAGAGGCGGGCCCGGGCGGCAGTCGCGGGGGTGCCCGGTGAGGAGCAGGACGGCGACGGGTTCCGCTCCGAGGCCGTGCGTGGTCAGCGGGACCTCGTCGGGCACGCGCAGGGGGTCGCTGGGAGCGGCGAGGCCGAGCAGACCCAGGTGGGCGTGCCGGTGGCGGCGGGGGTGTCTTCGCGGGGCAGGACACGCAGGGTGACGCCCGCTGCGGGGAGGGCGGGAGGACGGCGGGGCCGAGCGCCGTCGGGGTGGCGGCGAAGGTGCGGCTGAGCGCGCCCGGGGGGCTGTACACCGCCCTCCAGCAGGAACCGGGGGTACGAAGCCGGCGCGGACCTCCAGGAAGAGGCCCGCGCCGTCACCGGTGGCGATACGCTTGGTCAGTTCAGGGGGAGTGCCGGGGCGAGGGGCGGACGGTCCGGCAGGAAGCCGTGGGCCCGGCGGGCGAGATGCTCCGGCTTGTAGCGGTCGACCCGCTGGTGCCAGTTCAGGATTGCGGCCATCCAGTTCTGCAGGTCGCGGACATAGCCGTCCATGGCCTCGCGGGCCTCGGCCGACAGCTCGAAGTCCTCGTACACAACCGGGAGTTCATTGGCGACGACATGCTCGAACTGCTGCATCCGCTGGGTCATCAGGTCGTGCACGACGCGGAGCGCGGTCGGGTAGTCGACACCGAAGAAGTTCTGGACGACGAGGATCGCGTTGTGCAGCTCGCCCTCGTACTGGATCTCCTTCTGGTAGGAGAAGACGTCGTTGACGAGCATGCCGTAGTCGATGGCGGCGTTCTCCAGGGAGCGGACCGGGCCGCTGCGGTAGACCTCCGTGGGGATCGCGGGGCCGTTGCCGCGGCGGGCCAGACTCAGGGTGAGGTCGGAGCCGAACGTGGCCCGGCGCATCTCCAGATAGTCGACGGGGTCGGGGATGCGGTGCTGGAGCTGGTTGGACAGCTCCCAGAGCCAGCTCTCGGTCATCATGTCGACGGACTGCTTGAGAGCGAGCCGGTCTTCGGGGCTCATCCCGGCGGTCGTGCGGGCCCAGAGGTCGATCAGGCCCCGCTCCATGGCGGTGACCGGTACAGGGACGGGCTCGCCGGCGACGGCCATGCAGGAGGAGAGGCGAGCCGTCGCCAGCTTGGCGCCGGCCAGATCGCGCCGGGTGCCGAAGACCAGGGGGTAGTAGTCGTCCCCGTAGGTACCCCAGGCCAGCCAGTCGGCGCTGAGGTCGAGTTCCTCGGGGGTGGCGTCCGGGTCGAGGCCGGCGGAGCAGAGCGCGAGGTCACAGGCGGCGAGCTTGTCCTCGTCCCAGACGCCCTCGGCGAGCATGCCGGTGCCGCGCGCCCAGTCGGTCAGCCGGGTGCGGGCGGCGTCGAGGTGCGGGCTGAGCTCGACCTGGTACGGCATGTGGAAGTCGGGCAGGAGGGAGGGGCCGACCTGTTGGAACGGCACGTGGGAGTAGGCACGCAGACGTTCGGCGGCGGCCGAGGCGAGCAGGGCGCCGACGTCGGCGGCGGAGGTGCCGGGGCCGGTGAGGTGCTGCCAGGGGGAGGACGGGGTGGCGCCCTGGTTCATGTAGCGGCTGGAGCGCATGTGCCATTCGTGGCCGCCCGACTGCCAGTCCTGCAGCCCCTTGGTGTAGGCGGCGACCGCGGCGGCCTGGCCGGGCGTGAGGCCCTTCTCGACGGTGAGGGCGGGCACTTCGGTGAGGGCGGTGTGCTCGAACTGGTGGAGGCGGGAGGTGAGGATGTCGTTGACCGTGTCGGCGGCCTCCTGGGTGGTGCAGTCGAAGAAGGTCTCCAGGACCAGCACGCCGTTGCTGTTCTCGCCCTCCTCCTCCACCTCGCGCTGGTAGGAGAACAGGTCGTTGCGCAGATGGACGGCGTCGGCGAAGGTCTCCATCAGCACCCGCAGCGGCCGCGTCCCGGCGACGGCCGCGGGCACCTCCGCCGTCGCGTACTCGACGAGCCCCGCAGACCAGGGGGCGCCGCCCACCTTGCGGCGCATCTCGATGTACTCGACGGGGTTGGCGATCCGCCCCTCGTTGATGTTGGCCAGCTCCCACATCGACTCGTTCATCAGATGCTCGGTGGCGACCGAGAAGCGGCGGCGCCAGTCGGCCGACATCGACGGCACCGTACGTGCCCACAGGTCGGCGAGGCCGGCCTCGACCGGGTTCTGCGGCTCCGGCACGGGCGTGGCGAGGTCGAGCGGCATGAACAGCGGGAGCCGGTCGAGATGGGCCTTGCCGGCGGCGCGGTCCTGGGTGCGCTTGTACATGTCGAGGAAGTGGTCGTCGAAGAAGAACACCCACACGTACCAGTCGGTGATCAGCGAGAGGGCGGGGCCGTCGCAGTCGGGGTGGGTGTAGCTACACAGCAGGCCGTAGTCGTGTGCCTCCAGGTCGGCCTGGGTCCAGATCCCGGAACCCTCCAGCATGCCCATCCCACGGGCCCACTCGGTGGAATGGGCCCGGGCCTCCTCCAGGTGCGAGTTGAGCCGCGCGGGATACGGCATGTAGAAGTGCGGGAGTTCGAACGGCTGCGTCATGGCCGAGGCCCTACCCGTGCGCTCCAACGGCCATCCGCCGTGCGGCACATGCTCACACCATCGCGTGAACCGGGGCGGAATCCGGGAACCTCGGCCGGCCTTGGTGGCGTCCGCCCCTCACACCCCGGCCCCGCCCGAGCACCCTGACCGGGTGCTCAACCGGCCGCGGCGCCGAACCACTTGGCCAGCGGTCCGAGCAGCTCCCGCTGGTCCTCGCCGGCCCACACCACATGACCGTCCGGCCGCAGCAGTACGGCGGGCACGTCCAGTTCCTCGCTGACGTCGACGACGTGGTCGACCCGGTCCGCCCAGCCGGCGACCGAGAGCCCGCCGGTCTGGTCGAGCAGCAGCCCGCGGCCGCCGTGCATCAGCGCGTAGAGGCGCCCCCGCTTCAGCTGGACGTCCCGGAGCCGTCGGCCGAGGAGTTCATGCCCCTCGTCGAGGTCGTAGCGCACGGAGATCGCGGAGATCTTCTCGATGAGGTACCGGTTCACCTCTTCGAAGCCCATCAGTTCCGTCACCAGCCGGCGCACCGCCCGCGCACCCGGTTCGCCGGACAGCAGTTCGCTCTGCGCACGGGTGTTGTCGAGCACGGCGGCGGCCACCGGGTGCCGTTCGCCGTGGTAGCTGTCCAGCAGTCCCTCCGGCGCCCAGCCGTACACCTCGGCGGCCAGTTTCCAGCCGAGGTTGAACGCGTCCTGGATGCCGAGGTTGAGGCCCTGTCCACCGGTCGGCGGGTGGATGTGCGCCGCGTCGCCGGCCAGCAGCACCCGGCCGTCCCGGTAGCGCTCGGCCAGCCGGGTGGCGTCGCCGAAGCGGGAGATCCAGCGCGGGGAGTGCACACCGAAGTCGGTGCCCGCGAACTCCCGCAGCCGCTGCCTGAACTCCTCGAGGGTCGGCGGGACCCTGCGGTCCTCGGACACCCCGGCCGCGGGCACGATGACGCGGTGTACGCCGTTGTCGCGGGGCATGACGCCGAACCGCGCGTTGGTCCGGCGGACTTCGGCCACCACGGCGGCCAGTTCCTCCGGCGCGGCGGCCACCTCCAGCTCACCCAGCCATGTCTCGCTCCTGGCCGGCTCGCCGGGGAAGCCGACGCCGAGCAGCCCGCGTACCGTGCTGCGGCCGCCGTCGCAGCCTACGAGGTAGCGCGAGCGCAGCCGCGTGCCTGCCCCGCCGGCTGGGCCGACATCGGCCAGTTCGACGGTCACCCCGTCCTCGTCCTGGCTCAGCCCGACCAGTTCACAGCCGCGCCGGATCTCGACGCCGAGTGCACCGGCGTGCTCGGCCAGCAGGCGCTCGGTGGTGGTCTGCGGAATGCCGAGGACATAGGAATGCGCGGTGTCCAGCCGGTCGGGCCACGGCGCGAGAATACCGGCGAAGAAACCGGGGGCCGCGAACTTCTGGCCGAGGGCGAGGAACCGCTCCAGCAGACCGCGCTGGTCCATTATCTCGACACTGCGCGCATGCAGACCGAGCGCGCGGGACTGGTCGGTCGGTACCGCCTCCTTCTCCACCACAAGCACCCGCACCCCGTGCAGCCGCAGTTCGCTCGCCAGCATCAATCCCACCGGTCCGGCGCCGACCACGATCACATCGAGCATCGAAATCCCCCACAGGAAAAGAAAGGCACGCACACGTCACGGATCACTGATTTCCGCAGGTACTGGCTTCGGCCCGAGATTCTGCAACACCGACCGGGCCTTGCCGCAAGGCCCCAGGTGCGCTATAGGTTGAGAGTGGCAAGGAGCGGAAGAACTCCTTGCCTTCGCTTTTTCGGCCTTGCCCTTGCCTGCCCTTGCCTGCCCTTGCCTGCCCTTGCCTGCCCTTGCCGGCACCCGCCGCGCGGGTCACCGTGGTCGTATGACCACCTCTGTTGGCGGCGGTGACGGCCCGCCCGTCCCCGACGTCTTCGATCCGCTCCGGCTGCGCCGGCATCCTCCGGTGCCGGCCTTCCGCCGGACCGCCGTGCGGGACACCGAGCTGGGCGGCCGGCGGATCAGAGAGGATGACAAGGTCGTCGTCCCGCACGCGTCGGCCAACTGTGACGAGCGGGCCTTCGCCGCACCCGACCGGCTCGACCCCGGCCGGACGCCGAACCCTCAGGTGTCCTTCGGGGAAGGGCAGCACATCTGCCTTGGCGCCCACTTCGCGCGGCTCCAGCTGCGCACGCTCTACACGGAGGCGCCCGCCCTGGAGCGGGCCGGCCCCGCCGAACGGCTGGTCGCCAACTTCATCAACGGGCTCAAGTCGCTGCCGACGGCCCTGGGTTGACCTGGATCAGGGCGTGCGTTCCGGCCGTACGCCAGCGCTGTCCCTCGGCCGCGTCGAGGGACGCCACGGTGTCCGCGGCCAGGCCTGTGATCACATCGGACTTGAGGGTGCGCAACGCGGCCACCGGGCCCGGGAACCAGGCGGTGACCTCGGCGAAGGGGGTGGTCGGCGGCCAGAGCCGATCGCCCACCAGACGACGGTAGTTGAGGTCGCCCTTGAAGATCGTGAGGGCGGCGGAGGCGAACTCGGCGCGCAGGTCACCGGGCATCTCGGTGTACGGCAGCGGAGCGCAGGAGAAGGGATGGGCGCGCACGGTGAGCCGGCCGTCCGACATCGCCGACCAGAGGCTGCGGCCGTACTCTGCGGCCGCACCCGGTGCGGCAGTGAGCCTGCGCAGGGCGTCGAGCACATCGGCGGTCGTGGCGTCGGAGACGTAGTAGGGGTACGGCTTGATGTGCAGGACGGCGCGGTCGGCGCGGCCGGTGTCCAGGAGGTGGGCGATCAGCAGCAGGTCGGGGACGAGTTCGCGGCCCGCATTGTCGGCGACGAGGCACAGGGTGCCGCCCCGGAGCAGCCGCCACAGCTCGGCGCTGTCGTCGGCGACCAGGGCGGAGACGGCTTCACCCGGCTCTGCGGAGAGACGGAATCCCAGATCGGCGCGGTTGCCCCAGAGGGAGCCGTGCAGCAGGGCGCGGTCCGGGTCGTCGTCGAGGGTGTCGAGCGCGGCCAGTTCCTCGTCGGTCTCCTTGGCGTCGAGTTCGGCGAGCTTGAAGGGGCGGAAGGGGTCGATGCCCTGCCAGGGGCCGGGGCCGAAGTAGCCCACGGCGTCGAGGAGTCGGCGGTAGAAGTAGCTCTCGGACCACAGCCACGGCACGTCGAACCAGGACTGTCCGGCGTAGATGTCCAGGCCCCACCGCCGCCACCGGTCGTCGTCGGGCAGGGGTTCGATCACACCTTCGGTGCAGTTGTGCAGCAGCGCGTCGAGGGCGCGGTGCTGTTCGGGGCCATACGGGAAGGCGTCGCACACCTGGCGGATGATCGCGGGGTGCCGTTCGGCCAGCACGCTGTGCGGGAACGGGCCGGTGGTGCCGAGGATCACCGGTGCGTCGGCGGAGTCGGGCATGGGCGCCACGCTATCGCGCGGGTCGCCCGGCTCCGCCGAACCCACGGCGCCTGTCACGCCGTTCTCGTCTCGCGTTCCAACTGGGTGGCGAGGGTCATGTAACGGGCCCGCCGGTGCACCGGGACCAGGCCGCGGATCGTCAGATACCACATCTCCGCGACCCTGCGCGGCAGTCGTCCCACGGGCTCCAGGTTGCGGCCGGCGACCCGGGTGCCGACGAAGAAGCAGACCAGGGAGTGGGCGACCGCGCCGACGTCGAGGTCCGGGTGGACATCGGACTCCTTGACGGCGCCCAGGAGTTTACGCGTGGCGAACTCCATCCACTCCGTGAACGGATGCCTGAGCGGCGGCCGTACGCTGACGTCCGCGGTGGCGAGCCGCAGTCCGGCACGCGGGATCGGGCCGTCGACAGAGAGCCGGGCGATCGCGAACGTGGTGCGCATCAGCGCCTCGAGCGAGGAGTAGCCGCGGCTTTCCATCTCCCTCACCAACTGGCTGGAGGTGCGGGACTGGAGCTCCATGATGGCGTGCGCCAGATCCTCCTTGGCGGCGAAGTGGAAGTAGAGCGCCCCCTTGGTGACCTTCGCGTGTTCGACGATCTCACTCAGACTGGTGGATTCGTAGCCGCGCCGGTCGAAGAGGTCGGCGGCGGCCGTGATGATCGTGGCGCGGGTCTGCTCCGCGCGTAACTGCCTCGCCATCGACTCGACACTCCTCACAGCTCCAAACCGACGGGGCATGCGGTTTGTTTTTACCCCGTGCACACGATAGCTCACCGTGCGGCAACGGGAGTCCAACTGTGCGGACCTGGTGAGGGACACGTGCAAGTCGACGTGACCACGCGATCGGCGTCCACACTGCACGAACGCACGAGATCAGAACGCGCCCCTCCCTCGCGTTCGTGCCGGTTTCGGGGGCGCTGCGGCGGCCGGGCACACATCGGCGATCACCACGGTACGAGCCGGACGGTTGGTTCTCAATTCCGCTCGCGAAGTCCACAAAACGGACGACCAGGCCGGTGCCGTACACATCACCTGGCCCCGTGACCAACCGCGGTGAACGGTGCGCGCCCGATTCCCGTACTCACTTCAGCAGACCCCGTACCCGCGCCTGCCGAGGAGACGTCCCGATGACCCGGACGACCGCCCGTCTGACGGGAGCCGCCGTCGCGGCTCCGCTTCTGCTCCTGTCGTGGGCGGCGGGGCCCGCCCAGGCGCACGGCGCGCCCACCGACCCCGTCAGCCGGGTCTACGCCTGCTCCCCCAGCGGTGGCAGCGCGCCGACGGCGGCCTGCCGGGCGGCTATCGCGGCAAGCGGGCAGAACTTCGCCGCGTGGGACAACCTGCGGGTGGCGGGGGTCAACGGCCGTGACCGGCAGGTGATTCCGGACGGCAGGCTGTGCAGCGGCAACCTGCCGGTCTACAAGGGGCTCGACCTGGCGCGCGCGGACTGGCCCGCGACCCGACTGACCCCGGGCGCCCGGATGACGATGACATACGCGTCGACGATCGCGCACGCCGGCACGTTCAAGCTGTATCTGACGAAGCAGGGGTACGACCCGACGAAGCCGCTGAAGTGGTCCGATCTGCCTTCGCGGCCCTTCGCGGAGTTCAAGGACCCGCCCCTGACGAACGGGGCGTACCACTTCGGCGCGACGCTGCCGGCTGACCGGACGGGCCGTCAGATGGTGTACACGATCTGGCAGAACAGCAGCACCACGGACACCTATTACTCGTGTTCGGACGTGGTGTTCCCGACGAAGAAGGACGGCGGGGCGACGGCGAGCCCGCGGCCGCGGGCGAGTGCCACGTCGGCTCCCGGCACCTCAGCCGCCCCGACTCCCAGCGCCTCCAGGAGTGTTGCCACCTCGACACGGCAGACGGCGGCGGCCCCGGTCTCCCCAACGACCGGAACCGCTACCGCCGACAGCACTCCCGTGGCCTCCGACACGGGCTCAGGCTCGGGCCCGTCGGCGCCACTGCTGGCGGGCGGCGCCGCCGCGGTGCTGGTGCTCACCGGGGGCGCCGCCCTGGCGTCGCGTCTGCGTCGACGCTGACCGCCTTTGTGCGAGGGTCAGTTGACGTAGACGGTGGCGCCGTTGTCGGTGACCGGGGCGTACTTCGCGGTGAAGTAGCCGGCTGAGAAGCAGAGCGAGGAGCCGGAGGTCTTCGTGAACGCCTGGTTGGTGAAGTTGATGCTGTTGTCGGTGTTGCTCGACGTTCCGGTCAGGCTCGGCGCCTGGTAGACGCAGGTGATGCTGCCCAGCAGGGTCGTCAGCTTGACGGTGGTCTGGATGATGGAGCCGCTCGCTGGGGTGACGGTGAGGGTGCCGCCCGAGGCGACCGTCGTGGTGTACGGCAGGTTGTCGACGGTGATGCCGGAGACGCCGGTGACGCCGAGGACGTTGCTGGTGCAACTGCTCGCGTCGAAGGTGTGCCCGCTGACCGACTCGGTGGCGGTGCCGGGGGCGGCCGGGTTGTCGGTGACCGTGGCGGTGAAGACCGAGGACGTGCACTTCACGCCACTGGTGCCGGTGGCGCTGGAGTAGAGGGTGGCGCTGGTGCCGGTGGCCAGCGGTGCGCTGAGGACGTCGCCGACGGCGACGGCGCTGCCGCCGGTGCTGCCGGTGGTGAGCACCGCGCCGTCGGCGGAGGCGGGAACGGTAGCGGCCGCCGAGAGGGCGACGACGGCGCCGACGAGGGCGAGGAGGGATCGCGTACGCATGCGGGTTGCCTCTTTCCTTGGGGGGCTTGCGCGGGGTGGGGGGTGCAGGAGGCGCGCGCGTATGCCGCGCCAGCCGTTGCCGGCCCGTGACGCCTTCTCCGTACGTGACGGACCGGCAACGACAGCCGAGCCGGACACCGGCCGAAAGCCTGGGGGGGGTCAGGCCTCCGGCCGGGCCGGTTGGGGGCGTTCGGGCACGGCCCCTGGGGGAAGCGACCGTACCGACGCCGTCAGCGGAGCGGTGATCGAGGAGGCCGGGAAGCGGCCGATGCCGCTCGGCGGATCCGGCGCCACGGATCCGAGGGAAACCAGGGAGAGTTGTAGACCTGATTGACCGTCAAGGTCAAGGCTGGGAACGGGAGTTGAGCAACCGATCAAGGGAATGCAAGGTCGGAACACAATTGACGCATATTCAACACTCTTTTTTCACAACTGCCTTGACCCTGAAAAGTAACCGCCGGTAACTTGCGGCATGGCTACTGCTGCGTAACGAGAAAGCCCTTGCGTCCGCCGGGAGTTGCGAGGAGGCGTGCGCGGCAGCCGCTGTCCGCGCCAGGACAACGTGCCACGGAAGCCCAACCCGCGTGACCAATGCATGGGAGCAGACATGGCCCCGTCCCCGGACGTTCCGTCCGCAGACCACACGCCTGAGAACCCGGGAAGCGGTTCTCTTTCCGATACACCAGACACCACCGGGGTCACCGGAGGGACACCGAGACGGGGACGGGTCCGCGCGCGCCGGGCCGCGGTGATGGCGGTACCGGCCACGCTGGCCGCCGCCGGCCTCGCGGTCTTCACCGCGCAGGGTGTGCTGGGAGTGCAGTTCGCCATCTCCGGCATGCCGTTCGTGGTCACCGCCGACCGGCTCGACGGCACCGGCTTCGAGCAGTTCGGCGCCCTCGACAACATGATCCCGAACAGCCCCAACGCCGGTGACACCGGCGGCCAGCAGCTGGTCGTCACGTCGGTGGTGAAGAACGGCACGCTCACCAGAATGTGCCAGAGCGTCGACCTCGGCGGCATCCAGCTCCTCCTCAAGGCCGGCGGCGGCTCCAAGCCGGTGTCCGTGTCGAACCTGGCGATCGACTCCGACGACATCAAGGGCGACGCCTCGTTCAACAACATCGAGATCGGCCGCGACGCCAGCACCTTCGACAAGGCCGGCGTCCAGGGCCCGAAGGGCGTCTACGGCCAGCAGGCCGACGGTGTCGTCATCGAGCACCTTTACCAGCACAACTACGCGGCCACCGCGGCCGTCTTCAAGCTCCCCGACCTGCACATGTCCTTCAGCAGCGACGGTTGCCCCGGATGACCGACCCGGGGACGCGCAGCGGGCGCCTCCGCCGGTGGCGCGGGCAGCGGCCCTTCGCGGGCGGCGTGCTGCTCGTGCTGGCCGGTGCCGAGATCCTGGTGACCATGAAGGCGCCCCTTCCGGTCATCCTGCACATCGGCATGCAGGGCCTGGCGGGTTACCTGCTGCCGACCCTGATGCTCGTCTGCGGGTTGCTCATCGTCTTCAACCCTGCCCAGCGCCTCTTCTACTCCATCCTGGGCATCCTGCTCTCCCTGGGGACCTGGCTCACCTCGAACCTCGGCGGCTTCATGGTCGGCCTGCTGCTCGGGGCCATCGGCAGCTGCCTCACCTTCGGGTGGCTGCCGGACCAGGAACCTCGCGTCAGCCGACGCAAGCGGCGTAAGGCTGCGCGGGCCACTGCGCAGGGCTTCGGTGAAGGCGCGGAAGCGGTCTGAAGCCGCGGAAGAGGCGGGCCGGTGGGTTTCGGTCCGCCCCGTCTTCATGTGCGGGGAGCCCCCCGTCGAAAGGCTCCCCCGAACAGGTGACTTGGGAACTTCTTTGCCGTTCTCACGAGTTCATCGGGCAGCCGGACGGCGTGTGGCCGTCCGGGGTCTGAGTGATGAGTGCGGCGAAGGAGCGGCGGCTTCATGGTGTTCAAACGCCTGCTGGGGGCGATCGGCGTCGGTGGGCCCTCGGTGGACACGGTGCTGGACGGTGGCGCGGTGGTGCCCGGCGGGGTGTTGTCGGGGCGGGTGTGGCTGAAGGGCGGCTCGGCGGCGGTTGAGGTCGAGCACATCGGCCTGGAGCTGCTCGCGCGCGTCGAGGCGGAGCATGAGGAGGAGGAGAGCGAGGGCGCGGTCGTCTTCGAGCGGTTCACCGTGGGCGGTGGGTTCCGGCTCGGGGAAGAAGAGGAGCGGGAGGTGCCGTTCAGTGTGCCGCTGCCCTGGGAGACACCGGTCACCGAGCTGTACGGCCAGCCGCTCGGCATCGTGCTCGGGGTGCGCACGGAGGTGGGGGTGGCCGACGCCCGGGACAAGGGCGACCTGGACCCGCTCACCGTCCGGCCGCTGCCCGTCCAGGAGGCGGTCCTGGAGGCCCTCGGACAGCTGGGGTTCGGCTTCCGTTCGGCGGATCTGGAGTACGGCCGTATCGGCGGGACGGGCCAGCGGCTGCCGTTCTATCAGGAGGTCGAGCTGACCCCGGCGCCGCAGTACGCGCACGCGGTCACCGAGATCGAGCTGACCTTTCTCGCCTCCCCCGCCGGTCTGGAGGTCGTCCTGGAGGCGGACAAGCGCGGCGGGCCGCTCTCCTCCGGGCATGACGCGGTGACCCGCTTCACGGTGCGCCACGAAGTCGCGCACGCGCTGGACTGGAACAGCGAGGTCGACGGCTGGATCCGTCAGTTGATCGCCCACCGCGAGGCGTACGGCGCCCACGCGGCGTACGGCCACGGCGGGCACCACGACGGCCACCACCACTCCGGACCGGGCCTGGGCACGGCCGTCGCCGCCGGTGCGGCGGGTCTCGCGCTGGGCGTGGTCGGCGGCATGGTGGCAGCCGAGGTGGTGGACGAGATCGGGGACTTCTTCGAGGGGGACGAGGAGTAGCGGCTCCGTCAGCTCGTGGTGGCGGTCGGCTCGCCGGCCGTCCTGGGCTCCGGGTGCGCGGCGGCCGCGGCCGGCTCCGCCGCCATCTGTACCGACGTCGGCTCCACCGGCGCCGCATCGTCCGTCTTCATCGCCTTCGCCTCGCTCTTGAGGATGCGCATCGACTTGCCCAGCGCCCGGGCGGTGTCGGGCAGCTTCCGGGAGCCGAAGAGCACGATGAAGACGATCGCGACGACCAGCAGATGCCAGGGTTCGAGTCCGTTGCGGAGCATGACCGCCCCCTCCCTTTTCTCACGTTGTTCCGTGCCGACGGAGGGTGCTTCATGCGCCCCGGCCGGGCAGCGACGATTGCTACATTGCGCAACTGTACAACCCGGCGCGGAAGGTGGTCCCCTGACCCGGCCGCGCGATCGCTACGGCCGGCGCCGGTCGTGGCGTGCCCGCACCGCCCTCAGCGCCAGGGCGTACAGCGCCAGGACGGCGGCGAGCAGCGGATGGTAGCCGGTCGGCAGCCCGGTCATGCCGAGGGCCGCGCCCACCGGACTGGGCGGGAGCAGCAGTCCGACGACGGCGAGCGCGGCGGCGGCACGGCCGATGGGTCCGGGCCGGGTGCCGCCGCGCAGCAGGAACATCACCAGGGCCTGGGTGAGCAGGTTCTCGGTGAACCAGGCCGAGTGGAAGACGGCCTGGTCGTCGAGGGCGTCGGGGCCGCGCAGGGCGAGCGCCAGGACCCCGAAGGTGGCGAGGTCGGCGACCGCGTTGAGCACACCGAAGGCGGTGATGAACCGCAGGAAGGCGCGCGGCCGCAGCACGGTCGGGCGGCGCAGTGCCGCCGGGCCGGGGCGGTCGTGGGCGAAGGCGAGCTGGGCGGCGTCGAAGCAGAGGTTCTGGGCGAGCACCTGGGCCGGGAGCATCGGCAGGAAGGGGAGCAACAGGCCGGCGGAGAGCATCGCGATGACGTTGCCGAGGTTGGAGGAGAGGGTGACCCGCAGATAGGAGGCGATGTTGGCGCTGCTGTACCTGCCGGCGGTGACGGCATGCCCGATCGCTCCGAGGTCCTTCTCGGCGAGCACGACGTCGGCGGTCTCACGGGCGAGGTCCACGGCGGTGCGGGGCGCGATGCCGACGTCGGCCGCGCGCAGGGCCGGTATGTCGTTGATCCCGTCACCGAGGAAGCCGACGGTGTGCCCGGCGGCGCGCAGCCCGCTGACGATCCGGGCCTTGTCCTCGGGGGTGCAGCGGGCCACCACGGAGGCGTCGAGGTCGTGGGAGTCACCCGCCAGGGCCACTCGCCCCGTGTCCAGGCCGAGGTCCCGGCAGGCACGGGCGGCCGTGGCGGGGTGGTCGCCGGTGAGGACGCGGACGGTGATGCCGAGGCCGGTGAGGGTGCGCAGCGCATCGGCGGCGCCGGGGGCGAGGGCGTCCCGGAAGGTGACCAGACCCCGGAAGGTGAGGCCGTGTTCGTCGGCGGCCGTGTAAGGGCGGCGCGTGCGGGCGGGTCCTTCGGCGGTGGCGACGGCGAGGACGCGCAGCCCGGCGCAGGCCTCGCGGGCGGCGAGGGCGAGCAGGCGCTCGCGCTGGGCGGGGTCCAGGTCGCAGCGGTCCAGTACGTCCTCGGCGGCGCCCTTGGTGACGAGGACGTGGGTGTCGGGGCTGCCGGCGACCAC
The DNA here is from genome assembly GCF_040629895.1 of Streptomyces sp. NPDC005866. Classification (NCBI taxonomy): domain Bacteria; kingdom Bacillati; phylum Actinomycetota; class Actinomycetes; order Kitasatosporales; family Streptomycetaceae; genus Streptomyces; species Streptomyces sp. NPDC005866. Next base: position 42,163 of record NZ_JBEXWP010000029.1, on the reverse strand, counting down.
GGCGGTGGCGGTGCGCCGCCCGGGGTCGAAGGGGACGGCGCCGATGCCGTCGTACTCCTCGCCCACCGGTCCGGCCGCCGTGAGCAGCGCCTCGTCCAGGGCGTCGGCGGCGGGCAGTTCGGCGAGCTGGAGGGTCCACCAGGCGCCCACGGCCGCCCACCGCAGCACGTCCGGGTCGTCCTCGCCGTCGGGCCCGAGGGCGCGTTCGACGACGGGCCGGTCCTGGGTGAGGGTCCCCGTCTTGTCGAGGCAGAGGACGTCGACCGCGCCGACGTCGTGCAGTGCGGGCAGCCGTCGTACGACGACCTGGTGGGTGCGCGCGAGCAGGGCGGCGGCCCGGGCCAGGCAGGTGGTGACGATCACCGGGAGCATCTCGGGGGTCAGCCCGACGGCGACCGCGACCGCGAAGGGCAGCGTCTCCGGGCCCCGGCCGCGCAGGGCGGCGTTGGCCATGAGGACCAGCGGCGGGGTCAGCAGCATGAACCGGATCAGCACCCAGGAGATACCGTTCACGGACCGGTCGAAGGCGCTCGCCTGCCGCCGCCCGCCCGCCGCGTTCTGCGCGACGGCGAACCGGGTCCGCTCCCCCGTCCCCACGACAACAGCCGTGGCACCGCCCGAGGCGACCCCGCTGCCCTGGAAACAGAGGTACTGCTCCTGGAAGGGGCCCGCGTCGGCCGCGTCGGGGACCTCGACGGCAACCTTGGCGACGGGCGCCGACTCGCCGGTGAGCACGGCCTGGTGCACGGTCAGCCCGCGGGCGCGCAGCAGTCGAACGTCGGCCGGGACCAGGTCGCCGGGACCGAACCGTACGACATCACCCGGGACCAGATCGGCGACGGGGACCTCCCGGGCCCGCGCCTCCGCCTCCTCCCCGGTGCGGCGCAGCACGGTGGCGGTACCGGCGACGAGTTCGCGCAGGGCGGCCAGGGAGCGGTCGGCACGGTGTTCGCCGGCGGCGCGCAGCCCGCAGCTGACCGTGACCAGGGCGAGGATCACGACGGCCGTGCCCCAGGAGGCGACGAGCGCGGAGACCAGGCCAAGGGTGAGCAGGACGGCGGTGAAGGGGTCGCGCAGGGCACGGGCGCAGCGCGACGGCCAGGAGACGGCGTGCGGGAGGGGCGGGGTGTTCTCGCCGGCGACGGCGAGCCGGGCCCCAGCCTCGGCCTCGGTCAGTCCGCGCGGTCCCGTGTCCAGCCGGCGCAGCACCTGCAGCGCGGTGGCGGCCGCGCCCTCAGAGACCACGGAGGCGGCGGGCGGCCGGGAGTTCGGCGCCGGTGGTGCGGGCGGTGAGGCGGCCGACGAGGAGGCGTACGACGTCGACGACGTCCGGGGCGTCCAGGAAGTACACCTGACGGCGGCCCTCCCGGCGGGAGCGGACGAGGCCGGCGAGCTTCAGCTTGGTGAGGTGCTGGCTGACGGCGGGCAGCGCGCCGCCCACCCGCTCGGCGAGGCCCGTGACATCGCTCTCGCCCTGCGCCAGCGCCCAGACGATGTGCAGCCGGGCGGGCGAGGCGAGCAGCCCGAAGGCCGCGGCCGCCTCCGTGAGCACGTCCGCGGAGGGATCCTCGTAGCCGTTGCCGGGCGCTGTCGCCACCGTCGTACTCCTCCTGTCCACCGCGTCGAGGGGACCTGTTCCGGATCGAAGGGACCAGTCTAGGACGCGGGAACTTCTCGGCCGCCGGGTCAGTTTCTACGGTGTTGTAGAAGTAAATTCTTGGCAAGCAAGGCTCTTGACGAGCACATACCGATCGAGGAGTGAGTGCGCATGGCTCTGTGGGACCGCATCAAGGACTCCGCGACGCAGATGCAGACCCAGCTCGTGGCGAAGAAGAACGACTTGAAGAGCGGTGCGTTCCGCGATGCGAGCATGGCGATGTGCGCGCTCGTGGCGGCTGCCGACGGCACCATCGATCCGTCGGAGCGGCAGCGGGTCGCCCAGCTCATCGCCACCAACGAGGTGTTGCAGAACTTCCCGGCGGACGACCTGCGCCGTCGTTTCGAGGAGAACCTGAACAAGCTGACCACCGACTTCGCCTTCGGCAAGGTGAGCGTGCTCCAGGAGATCGCCAAGGCCAAGAAGAAGCCGGCCGAGGCCCGTGCCGTCATCCAGATCGGCATCGTGATCGGTGGCGCGGACGGCGACTTCGACAAGACCGAGCAGGCCGTTGTCCGGGAGGCGTGCTTCACGCTCGACCTGCCGCCGCACGAGTTCGACCTCTGACCGCCTCGGGGGCGCGACGGCGGCCGCAGGACGGGGTGCAGCCGCGCGCCCAAAGAAGCGTCGGCTGCTCAGACGTCGGCCAGGAGGGGCAGCACCTCCATTGCCGCCGTCACGTCTCCCGTCAGCGCACGGTCCGCCATGTCCGCCGGCAGAGCTGCCGCCGCCACCCTGAAAGCAGGCACCGACGGCTCCATCGGCCCAAGCCTCAACGCCCGCACCGCGCCCACCAGTTCACACGCCAGAACCACCCCGTACGCCTCGGCCGCCCGTTCCGTCTGACGCGCCGCCTGGCCCGCGAAGCTCGCCGCCTCCTCCAGGCCGTGGGAGAGAACCGTGTGGCCCGCCGATGCCGGCATCGCGGACGAACGCACCTCTGCCAGGGCCGAGTTGGCCGTGTACTCCAGGACCATCGTGCCGGAGCTGCCGGCCGGGCCCGCCGTCAGGAACCCGGGGAGGCCCGTGAGGTCGGCGCGGCTCAGCGCCTGGAGGCGGGCCGCGGAGAGCTGGGCGGTCTGCAGGAGGGCCAGGTTGAGGCCGTCCAGGGCCAGGGCGAGCGGCGCCGCGAAGAAGCCGCCGTGGTGGTAGACGTGGCCGTCGGGGGCCAGCACGGGGTTCTCCGTGGGGCAGTTGATCTCCGTCTCGATGATGCGGCGGAGGGCGTCGGCGGCCTCCAGGGCCGCGCCGTGGACCTGGGGGAAGGCGCGGAAGGCGTACGGGTCCTGGATGCGGCGGCCGGTGGTGAGGGGGCGGTCGGGTACCGCCAGGAGGCGTCGTACCTCCGCCGCCGCCCTGGCGGGGCCGGGGTAGGGGCGCAGCGCGTGCACCTCGGGCGCGTAGGCCTCCGGTGAGCCGGAGACACCGGCCAGGGAGAGCGCGGCCACCGCGTGCGTGGCCCGTAGCAGCACGTCCAGGTCGTGGCAGGCCAGGGCGGCCCGGCCCAGGGCCAGGGCGTTGCTGCTCAGCAGGGCGAGCGAGTCGCCGGGGCGGAGGGTGACCGAGGTGGGCAGTTCGGCGTCGGGGGACGTGGTGAGCCAGGGGCGTTCGCCGATCAGGGTCAGGCCGGTCTGGGCCAGCGCCGTCAGGTCGCCGGTGCCCACACCGCCGTACTCGTTGATCGCGGGGTGGACGCCGAGGCGCAGGGCCTCGGCCAGGGCCGTGACGAAGGACGGGTGGATGCCGGAGCCGGCGGCCAGCAGCTGGTTCGCACGGACCGCAAGCAATGCCCGCGCCCGGCGGGGCGGGAGCAGGGGGCCGGCGCCGCCGGCGTGGCTGCGCAGCAGGCGCAGGGTGTGGCCGGCCGCGTCGGCGGGGTCGACGGCGATCGAGCGGTGGGCGCCGACTCCGGTGCCGCGCCCGTACCAACGGCCTTGCGCGGCAAGGCGGTTGGCGGTGCCGTGGGCGCGGCGGACCCGGTCGAGGGCCGCGGGCGGTACGACCGGGGCGGCAACGGCGTCGGCGAGCCGGACGAGTCCGGGCAGGCCGAGGCCGTTGCCGTCGAGCACGACACAGTGGTGCGGGGGCACCTGTCTCGCTACCTCGGTGGTGCTGTCCGACGAAGGTCAGGCGCGGGTCAGCTGAGGCCGGCCTTCTTCAGCCAGGCCTGGGCCACGTCCAGCGGGTCCTTGTTGTCCGACTGCACCTGGGTGTCCAGGTCCAGCAGGGTCGTCGTGTCGAGCTTGGCGGAGACCGCGTTGAGGGCGTCGGTGGCCGTCTGGTTCAGGCCGCTCTTGTAGACCAGGGGCTGGACGTTCTCGAAGCCGAAGAGGTTCTTGGGGTCCTGGAGGACGACGAACTTCTCCTTGGTGATGGTCGGGTCCGTGCTGAAGATGTCGCCGGCCTGCACCGAGTTCTTCGTCAGGGCGGCCTCGGTGAGCGCGCCGCCCGCGTCGAGCGCCTTGAAGGACTTGAACTCCAGGCCGTACACGGACTTCAGGCCGACCAGGCCCTGCTGGCGGGTCTGGAACTCCGGCGAGGCGCCCATGACCAGGTCCTTGGCGATGTTCTTGAGGTCGGCTATGGAGGACTTCTCGGTGAGGTTGTACTTGGCGGCCGTGGCCGCATTGACGGTCACCGTGTCCTTGTCCTGCGCGTCCGCCGGGTCGAGCAGCGTCAGCTTGGAGTCCAGCTTGGCCTCGATGGCCGACGTGGTCTCCTCGACGGTCTTCGGGGCCGCCTTGGGGTCGAGGTAGGCGAGCAGAGCGCCGTTGTACTCGGGCAGGACCGAGATCGAACCGTTCTTGAGCAGACCATAGGTCGTCTCACGACTGCCGATGTTCGGCTTGTAAGTGACCTTGACGCCCTTGGCCTTGAGCGCTTCGCCGTAGATGTCCGCGATCAGGGTGCTCTCGGCGAAGTTGTTCGAGCCGACGACGACGGTGTCGCCGCTCGCCTTGCTGTCGGACAGCGGGTCGGAATTGCTGCCGTCGGAGGAGGAACAGCCCGCCAGCAGGGCCGTCGTCGCGGCGAGCGCGACGGCCGCCACGCCTCGGTATGTCCGGATTGACCTGCTGGGAAGGGTGTTGGAAGTCACGGTTGCCGTTCCGGGAGCTGTGGGCAGGGTGGGGGTGATGCGAACACTCCGCACGATCCAATCCAGCCGCTTCTCGGTCAGTCAAGTATCTCCGGGTCACCGATTGGCTTCAATCCGTGGTCAATTGTAGACGGAGAGCGGTCTCTTTGTAACGGATTCTTGACAAAGGCCAAGCGGAATCGCGCTTCAAGAACGCTGTAGTCTCACGGCAGTTGATATGAGTCACCGCGGTGCACGGGGCCCGCTACTCGGTGTCGTTCCGCAACAGTTCGGGGTGAAGGCGCCCCCCCACAGACGAGACACCCTCATGAAGGAGGCCCGGTGTCCACGAACCAGGTGGACGCGCCCGTCCGGCCCGCCCAGGCGCGAGGCGGGATTCGGGGTTTCGCCGACCGTTGGCCCTTCCGCCGCAAGCTGAACCTGCTGGTCGGTGTGCCGCTCGCCGTCATCGCCGTCCTGCTGGCCTATGTCTTCACCGACCTGGTGCAGCAGTCCAACAGCGCCGATTCTGCGGCGCAGCTGGTCCGGGACAGCACCCAGGTGGCGCGGCTGGTGGACAAGGTCGAGGCGGAGCACCAGCAGGCGATCCTGCTCTCCGCGCGGTACGAGTCCGGGTACGCCGCTCCCTCGCCGGCCGCCTACCGCGCGGCCCAGGAAGTGGTGACATCCCAGGTCAAGGCGGTCCGCGACACCTTCGGCGACCGGCTGCCGGACACCGAGACGACCGCCCTGCGGCAGGTCGAGGGCCTGTCCAGCCTGCGCGAGTCCGTCGAGCAGTCGTATCTGCCGGCGGACAACATCGACCCGGCCTACTCCAACGCGGCCAACGACCTGATCGACGGCCTCGGTCTGGACCGCGACGCCAACCTCGCCGCCACCTTCACCGGCAACCTGCTGGACTCGCTGCTGCGCGCGGACGCCGCCCACGGCGCCTTCGAGACCAACGTGCTCGCAGCCACCACCGGGGACACCAACGCACTGATCGAGTTCACCAGCGCGGTCGGCGCCTACGACCTCTACCAGCACCAGGCCGCCCGCTTCACCCGGTTCGCCACCGAGGGACAGGCGGCACAGCTGGCCTCCGTGGAGCACACCAAGGTACAGGGCACGATCGCGGCGTCCTACGCCGAGCTGCAGATCGACCCGAGCCGGCTGGACGCCGGCAGCCAGGACGACATCCGGCGGGCGGTCAAGGACGCGCTGACCGAGTACCCGAACTATCTCGACCAGGCCACCGCCCGGCTGAACATCACCGCCTCGCTCATCGGCCAGATCGCCGACCGGGCCGACACGACAGCCGAAACGGCCAAGTGGCGCGCCATCTACCTGCTGAGCGGCTCGCTGTTCGGCTTCGTGCTGTGGATCGCCCTCGCCGCGCTGGTGCGCCGCTCGGTGATCCGCCCGGTGCAGGCGCTGACCGGGGTCGCGCACGAGGTTGCCGAGGTGGCGGGCCGCGAACTCGCCCGTGTCGCCGACGACGACACCGAGGACGACAGCCCGCCCCGGCTGCGGGACATGCCGGTCACCGCCCGCGACGAGATCGGTGACCTGGCCGAGGCGTTCAACCAGGTGCAGGCCACGGCCGCGGCCCTTCTCGAACGCCAGGTGCTCAGCCGCCGCAACACCGCCGAGATGTTCGGCAACGTCGGCCGCCGCGTCAGCAATCTGACCACTCGTCAGCTGGCTTTCATCGACGCGGTGGAGCGCGCCGAGACCGACCCGGCCCTCCTCGAACGCCTCTACTCCATCGATCACATCGCCGTCCGCCTGCGCCGCAACGCCGACAGCCTGATGCTGCTGGCCGGCATCCGCGAGACCGTGCTGGCCTCCGGTCCCACCCCGGTATCCAACGTGGTCCGGGCCGCTCTCGGCCAGATCGAGGGCTATCAGCGGGTACGGCTGTACGCCGGCACGGACGCCATGATCGCGCCGGACATCATCGGCGACCTCACCCTGATGGTGGCCGAACTCCTGGAGAACGCGGTGTCGTTCTCGCCGGAGGGCAGCCCGGTCGAGGTGACCGTGCGCGCCGGCGACGACGGCGCGCACATCGTTGTCACCGACCATGGCCTGGGCATGAGCGCCGAGCGACTGGCCGAGGAGAACGCCCGGCTGATCCGCCGTGAGCGCCTCGACCTGCTGCCGACCAAGGTGCTCGGCCTGTTCGTGGTGGGTGCGCTGGCCCGGCGCTGGGAGATCGGCGTCGAGCTGACCCGGACCCCGGGCGGCGGTGTCACCGCCGAAGTGACGCTGCCGTCCCGGCTGTTGCTGACGATGAGCGCGGTGGCCGTCACCCCCGGCACCCCGCTCGCCGTGGAACCGGCGCCGGCCGAGCCGACCGGGCCGACCACCGCGGCCTCGATACCGGCCGCCGCCGAGCCCGAGAGTCCGCTCCCCCGCCGGGTGCCGCGCCGCGAGCCGGCCGTCGAGGCGGAGGCCGCGCCGGCCCCGCTGATCCCGGCCGCCCGCTCCGGCGAACCCCCGGCCGACTCCGCCGACGGGCCGCGCCCGCTGCGTCGCCGGGTACGCGGCGCGACCCTCCGTACCACCGTCGGCGCCGCCCAGACCCTCTCCCGGGCACCGCGCAGCCGTGACGCCGACGCCGAGCGGGACGCGCTGGAGGAGTTCGAGGCGGCGGTGGAGCGCGCCCGGCGCGACAGCGACACGGGAAGTCATGAGCGGCCCGCGCCGCACCCCGAAACGAACCCGCCGCACCACCAGATGCACCTTCCGGAAGGAGCCGAGCAGTGAGCACGTCGACAGGTGACACCCCGACGGGCGGCGACGCCACGCCGACCGACCTGCAGGCGGCCGCAGCCGACTTCACCTGGCTGCTGAACCGCTTCGCGACCGAGACCGCCGGCGTGGTCGACGCGATCGCCGTGTCCTCCGACGGTCTGCTGATCGCGGTGTCGGAGCTGCGTGAGCGCGCCCACTCGGAGCGACTGGCCGCGATCGTCTCCGGCATCACCAGCCTGGCCGCCGGCGCCTCCGGCAACTACGGCCTGGGCGGCCTCAACAAGGTCATCATCGACCTGGAGGGCGGCCATGTCATCGTCTCCTCGATCGGCAGCGGCGCCGTGCTCGGCGTGGTCGCCGACAAGGAGGCCAAGCTCGGCAACATCGCCTACGAGATGACTCTGTTCGCCAACCGCGCCGGTGCCGCACTCAGCCCGCAGTTGGTCCTGGAACTGAAGAACAGCGTCGGCGTCCAACAGACGCGCTGACCGGCGGCGCCGGTCGAGAGAGGAAGACACAGCCATGGCGGACGGCTTCCCGGGCCCGGACCCGGTCGGGCCCGCCCCCGCCGTACGGCCGTTCCTGGTCACCGCCGGCCGGGTGGCGGACAGCGCCTCCGGACCGGCGATGCCCGTCGAGACCCAGGTGGTGGCGACCACGGCCGGACTCGACGCGCTCGCCCGGCTCTCCTTCGAGCAGCACGACATCGTCGCCGCGTGCCGGATTCCGCAGTCGCTCGCGGAACTGGCGGCCCGGCTGCGGCTGCACCTGAACGTGGTCCGGGTGCTGGCCGAAGACCTGCGCGAGGCAGGGCAGCTGACCGTGCATGTGCCCGACTTCGAGGCCACCCACGACTCGTCCGTCCTGCGCAGGGTTATCGATGGCCTGCGGGCCATCCCCGACTCCCGAGGGGTACTCCGTGACACCGACTGACTCGCTGACCCGGGGGACCGGGCGTACGGCCGTGCGGCCGCCGCTGCCGGTGAAGATGGTCATCGCGGGCGGTTTCGGCGTGGGCAAGACCACCGCCGTCGGCTCGATCTCGGAGATCGAGCCACTGACCACCGAGGCGTCGATCACCGAGGTCGCGGCGGGCGTGGACGACCTCACGCACACCCCGCGCAAGACGACCACGACCGTGGCGATGGACTTCGGCTGCATCACCATCGACCCGACGCTGAAGCTGTATCTGTTCGGCACGCCCGGGCAGGAACGGTTCGGCTTCATGTGGGACGACATCGTCGAGGGGGCGCTCGGCGGGCTCGTGATCGTGGACACGCGGCGGCTCGACGACTGCTATGCGGCGGTGGACTACTTCGAGCACAAGGGGATTCCGTTCGCCGTCGCGATCAACGCGTTCGACGGGCGCGTCCAGCACACGCTGGACGAGGTGCGGTGGGCGCTGGATGTCGCCGAGGGGACTCCACTGGTCGTCTTTGACGCGCGTGAACGGGGTTCTGTTCGGGATGCGCTGCTCGTTGTTCTGGAACTGGCGCTGAGTCGCGCCGAGGGGTAGTCCGGTTGTGTGGGAACTGCGGACCGGTTGTGGCTGGTCGCGCAGTTCCCCGCGCCCCTGGTCAGTTGCTCCTGCGTACGCCGGGAGAGACCGTCAGTCTCGCCACCGCCCAGAAGATGCCCAGCGTGGCCAGGGCCATCGCCGCCACCAGCGTCGCGCCGCCGACCACCTTCTCGTAGTTCTTCTGGTAGAGACCGTCGATGATGTAGCGGCCCAGGCCGCCCAGGCTGACGTACGCCGCGATGGTCGCCGTCGAGACGATCTGGATGGCCGCCGAGCGCAGGCCGCTGAAGATCAGCGGGAGGGCGACCGGGAGTTCGACCTGGAAGAGGACGCGGGACTCCGGCATGCCCATGCCCCGCGCCGCGTCCACCGGGGACGGGTCGACCGAGCGCATCGCCTCGTACGTCGTGACCAGGATCGGCGGTACGGCGAGGATCACCAGCGGGATCATCACCGGCAGCGTGCCGAAGCCGAGCCAGATGAACATCAGGACCAGCAGGCCGAAGCTGGGCAGTGCCCGGCCGGCCGTGGCGATCAGGGCGAGGGTGTTGCCGCCCCGGCCGTAGTGGCCGGTGATCAGGCCGATGGGCAGACCGATGACCGCCGCGTAGGCGAGCGCCTCCAGCGAGTACTGGATGTGCTCCCACACCCGGGTGGGGATGCCGTCGTAGCCGTGCCAGTGGGAGCTGTCGCTGAAGAAGGCGTGGACGAAGTTGAGGACGTTCACCGAGTGCTCTCCTTCGGCATCCAGGGCGTCAGCACACGGCGTACGAGGACGAGGAGGGCGTCGGCCAGGATCGCCAGCACCGCCGTCGTGACCACGGAGTTCACCGCCAGCTCGGGGCGGTGGTAGATGTTGGCGTCGTTGAGCAGGTTGCCGAGGGCGCCCTGGTTGCCGATCAGCATGCCGACGCTGACCAGGGAGATGCTGGAGACGGTGGCCACGCGCAGGCCCGCGATGATCGCGGGGACGGCGATCGGCAACTGCACCTGGAAGTAACGGCGTACGGGACCGAGGCCCATGGCGGTCGCGGCGGCGAGGGTCTCGGCCGGGACCGAGCGGACGCCGTCCACGATGGCCGGGACCAGGACCACCAGGCTGTACACCGCGAGCGGGATCATCACGGTCGTCTCGGTCTGGCCGGTGTAGTCGATGAGGACGACGAAGAAGGCCAGGGAGGGAACGGCGTACAGGATCGTGGTCACGCCCAGGACCGGCGCGTACAGCCAGCGGAAGCGCACACAGAACTGGGCGATCGGGAGGGACACCAGCAGGCCGGCCAGCACCGGGATCAGGGCCTCACGCAGATGGAGGCCGATCAGCCCGAAGTAGGTGTTCTGGAGGTCACTGGGGATGTCGAAGAAGCCGCTCATCCCCCGACCTTCGCGTCGTCGCGGCCCTCGGCGTGGGCGGTGCGGATCGCGGCGCCGATGACCTGCTGGGAGACGACTCCGACGGCGCGTCCCTCGCCGTCCACGGCCACCGCCCAGCCGGTCGGTGAGAGCACGGAGCCGTCGAGGGCGGCGCGCAGCGAGTCCCTGCCGGGCAAGAACGGCCGCCCGTACGGCAGCAGCCGCTCCGGGTCGATCGAGCCGGCGGTGAGGTCGCGCGGCTCGCCCCAGCCAAGAGGCCTGCCGTCCAGGTCCGTTACGAGGAGATAGGGGGCGTCCGTGGAGGTGCGGGCGTCGAGCTTGGTGGCGTCGGCGTCGACCGGGACGATCGGGGAGGTCTGCAGCGCGAGGCCCGCGGACGGGAAGAAGGACAGCCGGCGGATGCCCCGGTCGGCGCCGAGGAAGTCCTCGACGAAGGCGTCGGCGGGGCCGGTGAGCAGTTCGGCGGGCGGAGCGAACTGGGCGAGGTGGCCGCCGGTGCGCATCACGGCGACCATCGTGCCGAGCTTGATCGCCTCGTCGATGTCATGGGTGACGAAGACGATGGTCTTGCCCAACTCGCCCTGTATACGCAGCAGTTCATCCTGGAGTCCCTTACGGACCACGGGGTCGACGGCGGAGAACGGCTCGTCCATCAGGAGCACGGGCGGGTCGGCGGCGAGCGCCCGGGCCACGCCGACGCGCTGCTGCTGGCCGCCGGAGAGCTGGTACGGGTAGCGCTTGGCGAGGGCCGAGTCCAGGCCCACCCGCTCCATCAGTTCGGCCGCCCGGATGCGGGCCCTCTGCTTGCTCCAACCGAGCAGCCGGGGCACGGTGGCGATGTTGTCGATGATCGTGCGGTGCTGGAAGAGACCGGCGTTCTGGATGACGTAACCCATCGACCGGCGCAGGGTGTTGACCGGCTGCGCCTGGATGTCGGCTCCGTCGAGGAGGATACGGCCCTCGGTGGGCTCGATCATCCGGTTGATCATCCGCAGGGTCGTCGTCTTCCCGCAGCCCGAGGGGCCGACGAAGACGGTGATCGAGCGATCCGGTATCTCCAGGGAGAGCCGGTCGACGGCGACCGTACCGTCCGCATACCGCTTGGTAACTGAATCTATCCGTATCAAAACGCCGAATGCCCTTCGGGTTTGGCTGAGGCTGCCCGGTTCTCGACCACGGTCGCCGTGGCGCAGGCCGTTGCGGGGAGAGTCTAGACCGCGAGTGTTTCAGCACTTTGGCGACCGACTCCTCGTCTTCGGGCTGTGACCCGCCGGAACCCGGCCCCCGGGCGTCTCCCCGGAGCCCGGCCTGCATATCTCCCGGCGGCCCGCCCCTCTCTCCGTGCTCACGCGGCCGCCGACGGCTCCCCCGCGGCCGGGAAGCCCGCCGTCCGCAGCACCCGCCGACCGGCGTCCACGGCGAACACCTCGCAGCCCGGGCGCGAGGCCGCCCACTCGATGCCCTCGGCGCCCATCGCGAACGCGGCCGTCCCCACGGAGTCCGCCTCGGTCAGCGAGGAGGCGACGACCGTCAGGCTGAGCAGCCCGGTCGCCGGACGTCCCGTGCGGCCGTCGACCCGTGGGTGCTGTCGTTTTCCTGTCGGCCGACTTTCAACCGGTTATCGATGTGTTCTCTGTGTGAGCACGGGTCTGGCGCCCACCACCGCGTGCCGCAGTATGAGCAGGTGGAAAAAGTACGACTTCTCGTCGTGGACGACGACCCGCCGATCGCCGACCTGGTCGCGACGGTCGCACGGTACGAGGGCTGGGACGCGGTCACCGCGTACTCCGGCGAGGACGCGCTGGCCAGGGCCGCCGAGTTCCGGCCGGACATCGTCGTGCTCGACCTGATGCTGCCGGATCTCGACGGCTTCGGTGTCCTCGACCGGCTGCGCCGCTCCGGGACGATGGTTCCTGTGGTGTTCCTCACGGCGCGCGACGGGGTCGCCGACCGGGTCGCGGGGCTGACCCGGGGCGGGGACGACTACCTGGTCAAGCCGTTCGCGGTGGAGGAGCTGATGGCCCGGCTGCGCACGGTGCTGCGGCGCACCGCGGGCCCCGGGTTCCAGCGCTCGGTCCTCCACGTCTCCGACCTGACGATGGACGAGGACACCCGTGAGGTCCGGCGCGGTGAGCGGCTGCTCTCGCTGACCCCGACCGAGTTCGAGGTGCTGCGTTATCTGATGCGCAAGTCGCCCACCGTGCTCACCAAGGCGCAGATCCTGGACCATGTGTGGGAGTACGGCTTCGGCGGCCGCTCGAACGTCGTGGAGTTGGTGGTCAGCCGGCTGCGCCGCAAGCTGGACGAGGCCGGCGGGGAGCCGCTGATCCACACCGTGCGCGGTTTCGGGTACGTCGTCCGGCAGCAGGCGGCGAAGTGATCGGCCGGCTGCGCCGGTGGTACCGGAGCAGGCTCCGGTACCGGAACATGCGCCTGGGCACCCGGCTGGCGCTGGGGCTCGGCGTGCTGGCCCTGGTGGCGTTCGCGGTCGTCGGCACGGCCCTGACGACGTACATGCGGGACTATCTGTCGGCCCAGCTGGACGACCAGCTCGGGCTCGCCCAGGTCGCCCAGTCCAAGAGCATCGCGCAGACCGGCACCCTGCAGGGCAAGAAGTACTACCACTGGTACTACGCCGTGTACGACATCTCGCACGGCACCCCGGTGCTGCGCAAGCCGGAGGAGCGCACCGACCTGCCCAAGGACATCGGCGCCCTCACCTCCGTGGCGAAGGCGCAGATCGCCGCGGGCACCGAGGTGCTGCGCACCAAGAACCTGACCGGGCAGGGCGAGTACCGGCTGCGCGGCTGCGAGGTGGAGCCGGGTGTGGTGCTGGTCAGCGGTGCGCCGATGGACAGCATCAACGGCACGGTACGGCAGCTGGTCGCGGTCCAGGTGGTGGCCTTCGGGCTGGCGCTGCTGGCGCTGGTGGTGTTCGGCCGCCGGCTGCTGCGGCACGGCCTGGAGCCGCTGAGCGACATGGCGCACACCGCCCATGGCATCGCCTCGCACAATCTGACGGAGTCGGCGGCCCGGCTGCCGCTGCGCGCCGCCAAGCGGGGCGGCGGCCCCGAGGTCGAGGAGCTGCGCACCGCGTTCAATACGATGCTCGAACACATCGACCGCTCCCTCGCCGTCCGCGCGGAGGCCGAACAGCGGCTGCGCCGCTTCGTCGCGGACGCCTCGCACGAGCTGCGCACCCCGCTGATGTCGGTGCGCGGCTACGCCGACCTCTTCCAGTACGCGGCCGCCAACGCCCCCGAGGAACGGGACAAGCACCTGGCCCGGCTGCGCGCCGAGGCGGCCCGGATGGGCATCCTCCTCGACGACCTGCTGCTCCTCGCCCGTCTGGACGCGGCCGAGATGGAGGCCCCGCTGCGCCTGGAGGACGCCGACCTGGCGGAACTGGTGCCGGAGGCCGCGGACGCGTTCCGGGCGGCGCACCCCGACCATCCGCTGGCGGTGACCGTCGGCCCGGACCCGGTCCCGCTCCGCCTGGACCCGGTCCGCATCCGCCAGGTGCTGGACAACCTCCTCACCAACGCGGCCGTCCACACACCCACCGGCACCCCGGTGTCGGTGGCGGTGACGGCGGCACCCGGCTCCGCGTCGGTGAGCGTCACCGACCGGGGGCCCGGCATACCAACGGCCGACCGCGCCCGGGTCTTCGACCGCTTCTACCGCGTCGACAAGGCCCGCAGCCGTGACCGCGGCGGCAGCGGCCTGGGGCTGTCGGTGGCGCGGGCGCTGGTGGAGGCGCACGGTGGGACCATCCGGCTGGGCGACGGCGGCGACGCCCCGAAGACCACGACCGTGTTCACCCTGACCCTGCCCAGGTAAGCCGGCGTCACCGCCCGGCCCGGAGCGGGGGCAGCGGCCGGGCGCCCCTTCAAGGAGCACGGTCGTCGTGCGGCCGCCACAGGCCGACGCGTCCATTCCGCCGGCCTGCTCCCCCGCCGCCGACGTCGGTCCCCGCCTCGCCGGCCGCCGAACCGGCCGGGGCGGCACCGGCGTTGGCCCGTCCCGCCCCTCCCGGAGCAACTCCCCTGCGCCCGGGCCGCCTACCGGGCGACGGAGTACGCCAGGATCGCCCGGCGCATCTGCCGTACGCACCGCCGAACGGGAACTCACGGCGCTCGCCCAGGCGCCCGACGACCGTCACGCGCACCGGCGTTGAGCACCGCACTGGCCGTACCGGCGGTAATCGCCACGGCCGGGTCATCCAGGCCGGCAGTATCTCCGGCTCACCGTCACGAGCCCGTCGTCTCCTCCTCCGGCACAGAGGTGAAACCGCCCTGCCGCGGGTGCGGGCGGGCCGCCAGGACCGCGACGTCGTCCTCGGCGTTGCGGGCGTCGAGGCGGGTGAGGATGGACTCCAGGAGGGCGTCCACACCGACGGCAGGGCTGAAGTGCAGCTCCGCGAGGCGGTTCAGGGAGCGGTCGATGTCCTCGCCGCGGTGTTCCACCAGGCCGTCCGTGAACAGGACGAGGGCCTGGTCGGGGTCGAGGTGGTGGGTGGCCGATTCGTAGCCCCCGAAGCCGGTGCCCAGGGGCGGGCCCACGGGGACCGTCAGGAGGGTGGTCCCGCCGTCCCGGGCGATCAGGGCGGGCGGGAGGTGGCCGGCGCTGGCCAGGGTGACCTGGTGGCGGCTCGGGTCGACGCGCACCAGCAGACAGGTGGCGGGTCTGCGGTCCGCCTCGGTGGCGGCGATGTCGTCCATCTGGCGCAGCACCCGGTGCGGGGGCAACTCGGAGGAGGCGATGTACCGGAGAGAAGACCGGTAGGCGTTCATGTCGACGGCGGCCTCCAGGCCGTGGCCCATCACATCGCCGACGACGAGCAACGTGCGGCCGAAATGCAAACGTACCGTCTCGCACCAGTCGCCGCCCACCAGCACCCGGCCGCCGGCAGGGAGATAGCGGATCGCCACGTCCAGGTTGGGGTGCGGCCGGCCCGGCTCGGACAGCAGGGCACGCTGCAGGTCACCGGCGGTGCGGTTGACGTGCTCGTACTCGCGGGCGTGCCGGACATGGGAGGCGGCGCGTTCGGCCAGGAGAGCGAGCAGCTCGGCCTCCGCGCGGGCGAAGGCGATCCCCTCGCGGGCGCAGACCAGGACGCCGTAGTGGTCGGAGCCGCTGGTCAGGGGCACGCACACGGCCGGGCGGGTGCGGCTGCCGGCCGGGCGGGACAGCCAGGGATCCACCCAGTGGTCGGCCGCCGGGGAGCCCGCGTCCCGGGCCACCGCGGTGGCCCAGCGGGCGTCGGGCAGCAGATCGGGGTCGCCGGTGATCGACTCATAGCCGGAAATGGCCTCGCCGACCCGCCGCATCACGGCCGCGCAGCCACCGGCCGACCGTACTGCCGCCCGGGTCAGTTCCGTGCAGGTCGTCGACTCGTTGAGGGTCGTGCCGATGCCGGCCGCGGCCGTCCGCAACGCTCTGAAGGGCGCGGAGGGGTCGGCGCCCGCGGTGGGCCCGTCCTGTCCGCTCGGGCCGTCGGCGGACGCGGGTCCCCTACGGGACTGGAACCATCGCACGACACCCGACACCCTCACAGACTCTCAAACAGCGCCGCACTGGGCACCAGCCACTTGTGCCGCACACTCCCGGGACATGGTTCCCGGGCCGCCGGGGGCTTCGACCGCCGGCGCCGGCCGCGGCCGTGCGGGCTCACTCCCGGGAGTTCGGATCCGGTGTGCGAGCGGGCCACGGGCGGATCGGGTGGGCGGGCCCAGTGCCACGGACGGATCCGTTGGGCGGGCCTGCCGGGCCTCGGGAGGGACCCAACGGTCCGGCACCCCCGGTTACGCCCGAACGGCGGGCCCGGCGGCGCGGTCCTCCCGCGACCCGCGGCAGCGCTCAGGCCGCCACGGCCCGCTCCCGCGCCGCGATGCCGACCGCGGACGCCTGCCCGCCCTTGCCGCACAGTCCGATCCGGCTCCCCTGACCTCCCGCTGTCTCAGCTCTCGTCGGCGGTCAGCCGCAGCGAGATCGAGTTGATGCAGTACCGCTGGTCGGTCGGGGTCCCGTATCCCTCGCCCTCGAAGACGTGCCCGAGGTGCGAACCGCACCGCGCACACCGCACCTCGGTGCGCACCATCCCGTGCGAGCGGTCCTCGATGAGTTCGACCGCGTCGGTGTCCTTCGGGTCGTAGAAGGACGGCCAGCCGCAGTGGGATTCGAACTTCGTGGTGGAGGTGAAGAGCTCGGCACCGCAGGCACGACAGGAGTAGACGCCCTTGGCCTTGGTGTCGGTGTACTCACCGGTGAAGGCCGGCTCGGTCGCCGCCTGACGCAGCACGGTGTACTCGGCCGGGGTCAGCTCCGCCCGCCACTGCTCGTCCGGCTTGTCGACGTCGTACGACATGACTCTCAGCCCCTTACTTCGCCAGGCGTTCCAGGATCTTCGGGCCCAGGTCGGTCACATCGCCCGCGCCCATGGTGAGAACCAGATCACCGGGCTTCGTCATTCCCGCGATCACGGAGGGGACCTCGTCCTTGTCGTGCACGGCGGTGACGTCGGCGCCCGCGGCCCGCGCCGCCTCGATGATCAGCTCGCTGGTGACCCCGGGGATCGGGTCCTCGCGGGCCGGGTAGATGTCCAGGACCACCGACGCGTCCGCGAGGGCCAGCGCGTCGCCCATCTCCTTGCCCAGCTCCTGGGTGCGGGAGAAGAGGTGCGGCTGGAAGACGACCAGGATCCGGGCGTCGCCCGCGGCCGCGCGCATGGCCTCCAGGTCCGCGGTCATCTCGGTGGGGTGGTGGGCGTAGGAGTCGATCACCTGGACGCCCGCCGCTTCGCCCTTGAGCTGCAGGCGGCGCTTGACGCCCGTGTACGCGGCCAGCGCGGGCGCCAGTTCGGCGGCCGGGACCCCGAGGGCCACGGCCGCGGCGAGCGCTGCGACGGCGTTGTGCGCGTAGTGCCGGCCGGGCACGGACACCGTGAAGGTCAGCTCGGTCCCGTCCAGAAGAACGGTGACTTCGCTCTTCAGGCCCTGCGGTACGACGGAGAGCACCCGCACATCGGCATCGGCGGCCTCGCCGTACGTCACCGTCCGCACCTTGCCGGCCACCCGCCGGGTCAGTTCGCGTGCCCCCCCGTGGTCGGCGTTGATCACCAGCGTGCCGCCGGGCACGATCCGGCCGGCGAAGGTCTCGAAGGACTCGTAGATCTCGTCCATCGAGGCGTAGTTGGCGTGGTGGTCGAGCTCCACGTTGAGGACGATGGCGACCTCGGGCGCGTACTTGTGGAAGCTGCGGTCCGATTCGTCCGCCTCGGCGACGAAGATCTCGCCCTCGCCGTGCAGGGCGTTGGAGCCGGGGGCGTCCAGGTCGCCGCCGATGGCGTAAGAGGGCTCGCGGCCCAGCTCGGTCAGCGAGACGGCGAGCATCGAGGTGGTCGTGGTCTTGCCGTGTGTACCCGCGACGGCGATCGGCCGCAGGCCGTCCATCAGGGCGGCGAGGGCGTCCGAGCGGTGCACCACGGGGATGCCCAGCTCGGCCGCGCGCGCCAGCTCGGGGTTGTCCTTCCGGATCGCCGACGACACGACGACACAGCTGGCGTCGTCGGCGAGGTGCCCGGCCGCGTGCCCGACGTGCACCGTGGCGCCGAACGCCCGCAGCGCCCCGACGGTGGCCGACTCCTTGGCATCGCTGCCGGCCACCTTGGCACCGCGCTGGGCGAGGATCTTGGCGATCCCCGACATCCCGGCGCCGCCGATGCCGATGAAGTGCGGTCGGTCCATGGCGGAAGGAAGGCCGGGTGCCATGTGTTTCTCCCCAGAGACGGTGCGTGCGAAAGCGTGCCTAGCCTATGCGCTCAGGTACGGGCGCCTTCGCAAGGGACGCGGGTGCCGCCGGCCCGAAGGGGCGCGGGGAACCGCGCGAGCAGCCACCGCATACCCGCGGCCGCCGACGCAGCACACGCCCTACGCACACGCGCAGCCCTACGCCTTACTGTGCGAGAACAACTTCAGCACCGGCACCCCCACCTTGTGCCGCGCCCGAGACGCCCAGTCCCGGTGGAAGAACTCCTCCACGTAGTGCGGATCGGTCAGCACGATCACCTCGTCCGCTCCCACCTCGTCGACGATCGTCTTCAGCGCATCCAGCGGATGGTCCTCGACCATCCGGCCCTCCGCCGAACTCCCCGCCGCCCGCAGTGCCGTGAGGGACACGTCCAGCGCCTGTACGGCCAACGCCTGCGCAGCATCCCCCTCCGGCGTCTCGCCCTCGCGAGCGGCTTCGTCCAGTTCGCCGAGCGCGATGTCGTCGATGGCCCGCAGCAGGCGGTCCGCCTGGTCGCCGCGCGGCTGGAGCAGCACGTGGAAGGAGACCTGCTCGTCCCCGTGCAAGGTGGTGACGAACTCCACGTCGGCAGACGTAAGGGCCTTCTCGATCATCAGAACGCTTGTGAACACCAGGCGCCTCTTCTCCTGAGAGGGCCGCGCGGACCCTCTGTCCTCCCTGGGGCCTAGTAGCCCTGCGGAAACCATCCTGCCCCGTGATCGCACGGGTACTGCCGGATTCAGTGTGCCCGTCGGAAGCTAAGCGGAACGGCAGGTTCCGCCGGATCAGGATCGCTGGTAGCGACTGAACAGGAATCCGGCCTCCTCCAGCAAGGACACTAGTTCGAAACGCCTGGGTACGGTTACACCGGGTCCCCCGGAGATGCGCTGCGCTCCCCCCGCCGTGAGCATCGGGGACACCGTGAGGCACAGCTCGTCGAGGACACCGGCGGCGATGAACTGCCCGAGCAGCCGGGGTCCGCCCTCGGTGAGCAGCCGGGTGTGACCGAGACCCGCGAGGGCGCTCACCGCGCGGGCGGGGTCGACGCCGACGCCGTCACCGGCGACCACCACCCGGGCGCCGGTCTTCTCCGCGGCGGCGACGCGGTCGGGGGCGGCCGCCGCGCCGGTGAGGATCAGCGTGGGGACGAGGGGCGAGGTGAACAGCGGGAGCGAGAAGTCGAGGTCCAGGCTCGCGGTGACGACGGCGACCGCGGGGGCAGCGCCCTGCCCCGCCGCCGCCCGGGCCCCGGCGAACTCCGCACGCGCGCGTGCCGGCCGGTACCCCTCCTGCCGTACCGTTTCCGCACCCACGACCACGACATCCGCGAGCGCCCGCAGGGTGCCGAAGATCCGCATGTCGGCCTCGCTGGAGATGGGCTGCGACCGCCCGTCGTGCTGGGCGGCGCCGTCGAGCGTGGACACCATGTTGGCCCGCAGCCAGGGCTCCCGCCCGGTGGACCCCGGATAGGCGTAGGCGAGGGCCAGCTCGGCGAGACTCCACTCCCGGTCGACCGAACCGGAACCGGCCACACCACCGGCCGCCCCAGCGCCCCCTCCGGCTGCCTCTGCATCCCCGGGCCCCTGCCCCTCGGTCACACCGCCGGAGGCCTGGGCTGCTGTCTCTTCGGTCACAGGGAACAGGCGTCGCATGTGGTGCAGTGTGGCACGGCAACTACCATGGGGAACCGTGTCGTCCTCTCCCGCCGCTTCCGAGGTCAGCCCCATAGCCGACGCGGCCCCGCTGTCCCTGTGCACCCGCTCGCCGCACGTCCCCGCGGACCGGCTGGTCGCCGAGATGGTGCCGCCGCCCCGCTTCGACTCGGTCCGTTTCGCCACCTACATCCCGGACCCGAACCAGCCGAGCCAGACCGAGGCCGTACGGGTCCTCGAAGGCTTCGCGGCCGGTCTCGGCGGGGCGCACGCGGCCGGCGGCAAGCGCGGCTTCTTCGGCCTCGGGAAGGCCAGGGCGCCGAAGACCCCGGCCGGCGGGCCCCGCGGGGTCTACCTCGACGGCGGTTACGGCGTCGGCAAGACCCATCTGCTGGCCTCCCTCTGGCACGCCACGCCGGCCGAGCCCGCCCTGAAGGCGTTCGGCACGTTCGTGGAGCTGACCAACCTGGTCGGCGCCCTCGGCTTCCAGCAGACCGTGCAGACCCTCTCCGGCCACCGTCTGCTGTGCATCGACGAGTTCGAGCTGGACGACCCCGGCGACACGGTCCTGGTGTCCACCCTGCTCGGCCGGCTGGTCGACGCCGGTGTGGCCCTTGCCGCCACCTCCAACACCCTGCCGGGCAAGCTCGGCGAGGGCCGGTTCGCGGCGGTCGACTTCCTGCGCGAGATCCAGGGCCTGTCCGCCCACTTCCGCGCCCTGCGCATCGACGGCGAGGACTACCGCCACCGTGGCCTGCCCGAGGCACCGGCGCCGTACTCCGAGGAGCAGGTGGCCAAGGCGGCGTACGCCACACCGGGCGCCTCGCTCGACGACTTCCCGCACCTCCTGGACCACCTGGCCAAGGTGCACCCCAGCCGCTACGGCGCGCTGACCGACGGCCTGACGGCGGTCTGCCTCACCGACGTGCGGCCGGTGCCGGACCAGTCGACCGCGCTACGGCTGGTGGTCCTCGCGGACCGGCTCTACGACCGTGAGGTCCCGGTGCTGGCCGCCGGGCTGCCGTTCGACAAACTGTTCAGCGAGGAGATGCTGAACGGCGGCTACCGGAAGAAGTACTTCCGTGCGATATCCCGGCTCACCGCCCTGGCCCGGGACGCCAAGGGGCTCGTCGCAGCCGAATAGGCTCCTCTAGTCGATCATGCTCGCCAGGTCAAGAGCCCGAACGAGCCACCTCACCGGCACTTTTCACGCTCTCTTCGGCTCGCAACACCGAGTTAACCCTGCAAACAACTTTGCAGGGTTAACGTGTTCCTTGACCAGCAATTGACCTGCGCTTGGTGCACGCAAGAGGTGCGAACTGTCGCGAGGGGGGCTCATGTTCCGAGGTACGACGGCCCGGACCGTGATCTCGCTCCTGGCCGCCGCCCTGCTCGCCGTCCAGTTCTTCGCACCTGCGGCAACCTTCGCAGCCGCGCACACGCCCAGTCATGTCGAGGCCAAGGCCCAGCCCGGTCCGAAGCCCTCGGCGAAGGTCGTGCGCGACGGCTCGCACACCCTTCGCGACCGCGGCCTCTGCGGTGAGCCGGCCGGCCCACCGAGGACCGCCGACCGCCATCGCACGACCACCGCCGGCTGGGCCGACGACCGTCCGCTCACCGCCCGGCACACCGAGGCGATACAGACCTCGGTGGGTCCCACAGCCAAGCATCAACGCACCTCAAGAGCGTCCAGAGCCCACTCGCCGGCCGCGCTTCAGGTCTTCCGCTGCTGAGCGACGGGGTTCTGCCTCGGCTCGTCACCCCCCACAACCGTCGTGCAAGCCCGACGCGCCGCTCAGGCGCGCCAGGAGGAGTCAACACACCATGCAGCCCCTCATCGACAACGCCCGTACGTTCGGACAGCGCCCTGAGGAGTTCGCCAAGCTCGCCGAAGGCCAGTCCCCGCAGGTGCTGTTCATCACCTGCTCCGACTCCCGGGTCGTCCCGGCCCTGATCACCGGCGCCCGTCCGGGCGAGCTCTTCGAGCTGCGCACCGCGGGCAACATCGTCCCCCCGTACGCCTCGGAACACCCCACCAGCGAGGCGGCCACCATCGAATACGCCGTGGAGGTGCTCGACGTCCGCGACATCGTCGTCTGCGGGCACTCGCACTGCGGCGCCGTCGGCGCGCTGGTGCGCGGCGACGACCTGACCGCCGTACCCGCCGTACGGGCCTGGCTGGCCCGTGCCGAGCCGCGCCCGACCGGGGCCGTCGAGGACCCGGCCGTCGCCGAGGGCGTGCAGAGCCATGTGCTCGCCCAACTGCTGCGGCTGCGCTCCTACCCCTTCATCGACAGGAAGCTTGCGCAGGGCGAACTGACCCTGCGCGGCTGGTACTACGAGGTCCACACCGGTGCCGTGCGCGAACACCGCGCCGATACCGACGCGTTCGAGACCCTGTGAGCGTCGCGATGACCAAGCTCCCCTACATAAAGCAGGACTTCACCGCCTCACTCGTCGTCTTCCTGGTCGCGCTCCCGCTGTGCGTGGGTGTGGCCGTCGCCTCCGGTGTCCCGGCCGAACTCGGCCTGGTCACCGGCATCGTGGGCGGTCTCGTCACCGGGATGCTGCGAGGCAGCAGTCTTCAGGTGTCGGGGCCGGCCGCCGGCCTGACCGTGCTCGTCTTCGAGGCGGTGCACGAGTTCGGGCTGCCGGTGCTCGGCGTGATCGTGCTCGTCACCGGCGCGCTCCAGATCGCCATGGGTGTTCTGAGGCTGGGCCGCTACTTCCGGGCCATCTCGGTCTCGGTCGTCGAGGGCATGCTGGCCGGAATCGGTCTGGTCCTGATCGCCGGTCAGCTGTACCCGGCGCTCGCCGCCAAGGCCCCCGAGTCGGGGCCCGGCAAGATAGCCGGACTGCCCGGGGCGTTCGCGGACGCCCTCGGGGACGGGGAGGCACTGGCCTCGCTGGCCCTCGGCACGGGCACCATCGCGATCCTCGTGCTGTGGAAGTACGTCCCGGCGAAGGTCCGGGCCGTCCCCGGCCCGCTGGCCGCCGTCGGCCTCGCCACCCTGGCCGCGTTCTTCCTGACCCTCCCCGTCGCCACCGTCGAGGTGCACGGGCTGCTGGGCTCCGTCCAGCCGCCGCCGCTGAGCGCCTTCGGCGAACTGGCGGGCTTCGGCGTAATCGGCACGATCGTCGCGTTCACGCTGATCGCGTCCGCCGAGTCGCTGTTCAGCGCGGCGGCCGTGGACCGGCTGCACAACGGTCCGCGCACTCAGTACAACAGGGAGCTGATCGCCCAGGGCGCGGGCAACGCGCTCTGCGGAGTGCTCGGCGCGCTGCCGATGACCGCGGTGATCGTGCGCAGCGCGGCCAATGTGCAGGCGGGCGCCCGGACGAAGGCGTCCCGGGTGCTGCACGGCCTCTGGCTGCTGCTGTTCGCGGCACTGCTGCCGGGCGCGCTCAGCTACATACCGATCCCGGCGCTCGCCGGAATCCTGGTCTATTCGGGCGCCAAGCTGATCCCCGTCCGGGCACTGGCCGCGCTCTGGCGCGAGTACCGGGGCGAGGCGCTCATCCTGGTCGTCACGGCGCTGTCGATCGTGGCGGTCAGCATGTTCGAGGGCGTGCTCATCGGGCTGGCCCTGTCCATCGTCAAGACCGCGTGGGAGGCCTCGCACATCAAGCTGGAGGTGGTCGACAAGGGCGTGGGCCCGATCGACACCCATCTGACGGGCAACGCGACCTTCCTGCGCCTGCCCAAGATCCTCGACAGTCTGGAGGCGCTGCCGCAGGACCGCCCGATCCGGGTGGACCTGTCCGGGCTGCACCACCTCGATCACGCCTGCCGGACCGCGCTGGAGAGCTGGGCCGAGCGGCACAGCGACGCCGGTACCGAACCCGTGAGGGTCACGGCCGGCTGAGCCGTGTCCACCCGCGTCACGGTCGCCTGAACCCGCGGCCACTCCCGGGCCGGGATGCCGACCCTCCTCGGCATCCCGCCCCGGGCCTGCGCCCCGATGACCATGGCCCCGAACCGCCCGCCGGGCATATCGTTGCAGCATCAGGCATTTCGGACCTCTCCGTCTGGGGGTCGTGATGGTTCAGGAGCTGCTGGTCGCGGTAGTGACGGCGCTGTGCGTCGGCGCGCTGTACCTGGCCATGGGCGCGCGGGTCGTCAAGCAGTACGAACAGGGTGTGTTGTTCCGGCTCGGCCGGGTCACCAGTGCCGTGCGACAGCCCGGCTTCAATCTGGTGATCCCGTTCGTGGACCGGCTGCAGAAGGTCAACATGCAGATCGTCACGCTGCCGATCCCCGCCCAGGAGGGCATCACCCGCGACAACGTCACGGTGCGCGTGGACGCGGTCGTCTACTTCCGGGTGATCGACGCGGTGAGCGCAGTGATCAAGGTCGAGGACTACAAGTTCGCCGTCTCGCAGATGGCCCAGACCTCGCTTCGGTCGATCATCGGCAAGAGCGACCTCGACGATCTGCTCTCCAACCGCGAGCAGCTCAACCAGGGCCTGGAGCTGATGATCGACAGCCCGGCCGTGGGCTGGGGCGTGCAGGTGGACCGGGTCGAGATCAAGGATGTGTCGCTGCCGGACACGATGAAGCGCTCGATGGCCCGCCAGGCCGAGGCCGACCGGGAGCGCCGGGCCCGGATCATCAACGCCGACGCCGAGTTCCAGGCCTCCAAGAAGCTGGCCGAGGCGGCTCAGCAGATGGCGAGCACGCCGGCAGCCCTGCAACTGCGGCTGCTGCAGACGATCGTGGCGGTGGCGGCCGAGAAGAACTCCACCCTGGTCCTGCCCTTCCCGGTGGAGCTGCTGCGCTTCCTGGAGCGGGCCCAGCAGCCCACGCCGAACGGCAGCGCCGTGCTCGGTCTCTCCGAACCGGAACACATGGACCCGGGCGACAGGCGCGCCCATGCCGAGGAAGCACCCGAAGCCCACGGACGACAGGGACCGCGGTCTGCGTGACCTGCTCCGCCACCCGGCGGGCGAGCGACCGGCGGCAAGGGCGGCACGGTCAAGCACGTCATCGGCAACCTCGACCCGGCCGGCTGCCGTGTGCACGCCTTCAAGGCCGACCCCACCGAGGAGGAACGCCGCCACGACTTCCTGTGGCGCGTACGCCGCGCGGGGCGCCGTGACGGGACCAGCCGCCGCCCGGGTGACCCCGGCGGGTCCCGGCGCCGCGCCACCCTGAAAAACCGGACAATCCGACCTACGTTCATACGGTGATCCGACCAGTACGCCGTCTTACCGGTATGACCGCCGCCAGCGTCGCCCTGTGCGCCGCACTCGTCGCCTGCGGCACCGCCCAGGCACCCCACGCCGGCCACCCGGCCCCCGCCAGGCCCGCCCCCGCCGCCAAGCCGCCCACGCTCCCCGCGGGCCCGGGCGGCCAGGCCCCCGTCTTCTCGAACGGTCCGCGCACCCTGGGCAAGACCGTCGCCCTGACCTTCGACGCCGACATGACCGCCGACCAGGGGCCGCGCGCGGCCGCGGGCGAGCACTTCGACAACCCGGCGCTGATCGCGACCCTGCGCGGGCTGAAGGTGCCGGCCACGATCTTCATGACCGGCCGCTGGGCCGACGAGTACCCGGACCAGGCCCGCTCCCTCGGCCGCGACCCGGGCTTCGAGGTCGCCAACCACTCCTACAGCCACTACGCGTTCACCGGCGACTGCTACGGCCTGCCGACCGTCCCCGCCGCGAACATGAAGTCCGACGTGGAGCGCGCCTACGCCGCGCTGCTCAGGGCCGGAGTGCCGCACCCGATGCCGTACTTCCGCTTCCCCGGCGGCTGTTACGACCAGCGGGCGTTGCGCGCGATCGGCGCGCTCGGGGTCACCGCGGTGCAGTGGGACGTGGTGAGCGGCGACGCCTTCGCAACCGACGCCGACGCCGTGACCAAGCAGGTGCTGGACGGGGTGAAACCCGGCTCCGTGGTCGTCATGCACTGCACTCGCAGCGCCGCCCCGACCACCGAGCAGGTGGTCCGGAACGTCGTGCCCGAGTTGCGCAAGCGGGGCTTCCGGTTCGTGAAGGTGTCCCAGCTGATCGGGGAGACGCCCGGTCACCGCTGACCGTCCTACCCTGGAGATATGAGCGACGAGGGCTACTGCTCGATCACCGAGGCCGCGAAGCCGCCGAAGGCGGACGGTCCGCCTTACGCCGAGTGCGTGCTGTGCCAGGAGCCGACCGAGTACCCGGAGTCGTACAAGGGCATCACCATGTGCCCCCGGTGCGAGTGGCAGGAGGCGCAGCGGACCGCCTGCTCAGGATGAGCGGCGGCCGTTGACGACACCGGCCGCGGCGGTGAGCAGGGCCGCCGCGGCCACGGGCAGTGGCGACACCGGGATGCGGCGGGGGTGATGGTGAGGTCGACGCCTCTTGACACCCAGGGGCCGCGTATGCCGTAGCGGCGGCCTACGCGGGCCAGTTCAAGATCGCGGCGCATGGGGATATTTTCACCGCCCCTTAGGGTGATGTCGTGAGCGTTGATCCAAAGTCACCCGGCGACAGTCCCTTCCGAACCGAACCCACCGGACGCGACGAAGCACCCCAGTTCGTGTTGCCCCTGGTCGTACGGATCGAGAAGTCGGCCCCTCCGGCCCGCACCGACGCACTGGAAACCGCCGCCCGGGCCGTGCTCAGGATGCTCAGTGATCCGCGGGCTCTCGGTGACGGCGAGTGGGCCCAGGCCGTCCGGGACTGGGAGGACGCCCGGATCCGGAAGGTGGTGCGGCGGGCTCGTGGGGCCGAGTGGCGGCGGGCCGAGGCGTTGCCGGGAATCACCGTCTCGGGGAAGTCCGCCGAGGTACGGGTGTTTCCGCCGGTTCCCCTGGACGGGTGGCCCAGGGATCTGGCGAGATTGCAGGTGTCGGGGACCGAGTTGGACGATCCCGAGCCGCCCGCCGACGCCGACCGGGCGCAGGCCGTGCTGTGGCTGAACCCGGAGTTGGAGATGTCCGCCGGGAAGACGATGGCGCAGGCCGGGCACGGGGCCCAACTGGCCTGGTGGGCGCTGCCGGAGGAGGAGCGGGAGGCGTGGCGGGACGCCGGGTTCCCGCTCGCCGTGCGGACCGCCGATCCGGCCGAGTGGCCTGAACTGACGGGCAGCGGGCTGCCGTTGGTGCGGGACGCCGGGTTCACCGAGATCGCGCCGGGGTCCTGCACGGTGGTCGCCGACCATCCGGCCCTGCGCTGACGTCGGCTCCTTACCTTCCCTTGGAAACTTTGCCTTTTTTTGAACACCGCCGCCGCGCACCCGTACGTCCTGGCACTGAACCAGCGACACGGGGAGGCATCCCTTGCGGCGTTTCAACGGTGCGGCCCTGGTCCTCGTGGCCCTGGCCACCACCGTCGGCGCGCTCGCCTATCCGGTGTGGTCGTACGCCGACCGCTCCGGCACCGGGCAGGCGAACCTGGCGGCGGGAACCGTGGCCACCCAGTGGGGTCCGCTGTCCGCCGCCGACCGCGATCTGGTCGTGCGGGTCCGGCCGGCCGGGCTGTGGGAGCTGCCGGCCGGGCAGCAGGCCATCGAGCGGGCGCCGAGCGCGGCGATCAAGGAGGCCGGCGACCATCTGATCGTCGGCCACACCGACCTGGACAGGCGGGTCCGGGTCGTCGCGGCACAGCTGGGCGTCGAGCTGCCCAACGTGCCCAACGAGCAGCAGCAGGGCTGGCTCCAGGAGATGTCGGCGGCGACCGGCACGCAGTACGAGTACAAGTTCGTGAATCTGCTGCGGGCCGGGCACGGCAAGATCTTCCCGGCGATCGGGGCCGTACGGAACACCACCCGCAACAGCCTGGTACGGCAG
This sequence comes from Streptomyces sp. NPDC005866, assembly GCF_040629895.1. Lineage (NCBI taxonomy): Bacteria > Bacillati > Actinomycetota > Actinomycetes > Kitasatosporales > Streptomycetaceae > Streptomyces > Streptomyces sp. NPDC005866. Next base: position 14,562 of record NZ_JBEXWP010000029.1, on the reverse strand, counting down.
TTGGCCTCGGACACCAACCAGACCGTGCTGGACCACATCACCGTCCTGGAGAAGACCGGGAAGGTCGACTTCGACGCCATCGCCAACGAGATCGCCAACTCCACCACGGCGAGCCCGACCGGCCCGGCCGCCCCGGTCCCTGGGCAGGTGGCGCCCTCCGCGCCGGCCGCGCAGGCCGACAGCGACATGCGGGCCACGTCCAGGCCTTCGCCCGGCGCGCCGGGCACGGTGAACACCGCGCGCCCGGAACCGGTGGACTCGGTGGGCGGATAGCCGGTCAGCTCCCCGGGGCGCGGGCCCGAACCTCAAATGTTGCTCTGAAGCGGCAGGCAATGCGGTTCACGGACGCGCCCCGGGGCCATACCCCCGTCAATCGGTGAAGGAGGGGGAGGACCATGACCCTGGAGCGGCTGGGCACGGGCATCGGCTGGCGGCCGGAGATCGCGGACGCCGTGGAACGCATGCCGGGTATCGACTGGGTCGAGGTCGTGGCCGAGAACACCTGCCCGGGTCACCTCCCCGAGTCGCTTCGGCGGCTGCGCGAGCGCGGGGTGACGGTCGTACCGCACGGTGTCTCCCTGGGCCTCGGCGACGCGGGCCGGCCGGACCAGGGGCGGCTCGCCGCCCTCGCCGAGCGGGTGGAGGCCCTCGGCTCGCCGCTGGTCACCGAGCACATCGCGTTCGTCCGCGCGGGCGGCCCGCTGACGGCCTCGCCGCTCATGGAGGCGGGCCATCTCCTCCCCGTGCCGCGCACCCGGGACGCCCTCGACGTCCTCTGCGAGAACATCCGTATCGCGCAGGCCTCGCTGCCCGTGCCGCTCGCCGTCGAGAACATCGCCGCGCTCATCTGCTGGCCGGGCGAGGAGATGACCGAGGGGCAGTTCCTGTACGACCTCGTCGACCGTACCGGGGTACGGCTGCTGATCGACGTGGCGAACCTGCACACCAACCACGTCAACCGCGGTGAGGACCCGGCCAAGGCGCTCGCCGGACTGCCCGTCGAGGCCATCGCCTATGTCCATGTCGCGGGCGGCTTCGAGCGGGACGGCGTCTGGCACGACAGCCACGCCCACCCGGTGCCCCCGGCGGTCCTGGACATCCTGACCGACCTCGCGTCCCGGGTCACGCCGCCGGGTGTGCTGCTGGAGCGGGACGACAACTTCCCCGAACCGGCCGAACTGGAGCGGGAGCTGGCGGCGATCCGGGGCGCGGTGGCGGCGGGCGGCGCGGTGACCGGCGGCGGATTGCGGCCCTCGGCGGAGCCGGCCACCTCCGAAGTGACCGACGCCACGCGGCAGCGGGTCGGGTTGGCACAGGCCGCAGTGCTGTCGTCGCTGGTCGCGGGGACGCCGGTGCCGGAGGGGTTCGACCGGGTGCGGATGGGGGTGCAGGCGCGGGCGCTGGCGTCCAAGCGGGCGGATGTGGTGGCGAAGGTGGCGCCGGAGTTGCCGGAGATCCTGGGGGACGCGTATCGGCCGGCGTTCCTGGCGTACGCCCAGCAGCGGCCGATGGCCGAGGGGTATCGGCGGGACGCGCTGGACTTCGCGGCGCGGTTGCTGAGGGACGGACGGCCCGGGGACAGGACGTCTCAGCGACGGCTGGAGGAGTGGTGGCTGGACCGGGCGGGGCCGGCACCCCGGCGGTCGGTCGTGCGGAGGGCGTTGCTGCGGCGGGGTTGAACGGGACACGGCCGGGCGGCACCCCGTAAGGGGCGCGGGGAACCACGTGACCAGCCGCACACGCCCCACACACCACATCCGGCATCCGGCATCCGGCATCCGGCATCCGGCATCCGGCATCCGGCCGAAGCCTTACCACACCCTCGGCCCGGCCCCCCGCCACATGCCCTCGGTAATATGCCAAGCCCGCGCCCGAACGTACCCTCCCGGCGTGCGGTGCAGGAGGCATCATGCGAGCGCGTCCCCGACCCCCCGTCCAAGGCCGAGGCGTATTCAGCGGTACCGGGCTGATCATCACCTGTCTCGCGGCGACCCTCGCCGCCCTGGTCTTCCCGATCTGGTCGTACGCCGACCGCTCGGACCCGACCGGCGCGGTGAACGTGCTGAGCTCCCATACCGTGTCGACCCGCTACGGCCCGCTGTCCGGACCGGACCGGGACTTCATCGTCAAGGTGCGCCTCGCCGGGCTCTGGGAGCTGCCGGCCGGGGAGATGGCGGAGCAGAAGGGCACCACCCAGGCCGTACGGACCGCCGGACAGCACCTCGTCGACGGTCACGCCGCCCTCGACGCGCACGTCCGCAACGTCGCCACCCAGCTCGGCGTGCCGCTTCCCAACCAGCCCGACGACCAGCAGCAACAGTGGCTCGCCACGCTGAGCGCGGCCCAGGGTCAGGACTTCGACCGGCAGTTCGCGAACCTCGTACGGCTGGCCCACGGCCGGGTCTTCTCCGTCGTCGCCCAGGTCCGCGCCGGCACTCAGAACACGCTGGTCCGCGAGCTCGCCGACGACGCCAACACCACCGTCCTGGACCACATCAAGGTCCTGGAGGCGACGGGGTATGTCGACTTCTCCACGCTGGCGCAGCAGTTGGCGGCCACCCCCTCCCCCGCCGCCCCGCCGCCGGTCTTCGCGCCGAGCGACGCGACCCCGGTCCTGCCGTCACCGACACCGTCGCCGTCCCTGACGTACACGCTGCCGCCCGCCGCTTCCAGCCCGCCGCCGCCCAACAGCCCTTGACCTGCGCGGGAAACGGAACGTCACAGACCGACAACACTCGGTCCGGAATATGAACAGGGCATGGCGTTTCCCAAGCCCCTGGCATAGAAACACGTCATGTTCTGGGTCCTTCTCCTGCTCCTGGCCTGGGCCGTCGCCGGCACCGCCTGCACTCGGCTGTGCCTGGCCGCCGTACGCACGGCGGCCACCGACACGGACGCGGGCCGAGGACACGATCTGACGCTCTACGAGGCCGCGTTCCTGTCCGGCGGGCCCGCGCGGGTCGCCGATCTGACCCTGGTGTCCATGGCCCGCCAACGGCGGCTGCTGCTCGCCCACACCGGCTGGGCCACCGTCGTGGACCCACGCGGGCGGGACGAGATGGAGCGTTCGGTGATAGGTGCCATCGGGCCCGATGGGCAGTCGCGGATAGCGCCGGTGCGGTCGGCGGCGGCCGACGCGGACGCCGTGCGGAGTCTCGGCGAGGGGCTGGTGCGGGCGGGGCTCGCGGTGCCGGACGCGGCGGCGCGTACGACGGTCGCGTCGGGCGTGCGCCAGGTCCGGGGCGCCGCACTCGCCGTGTTCGGCCTGGGGGCGGCCGCCCTCGTGCTGCCCGCCCCGACCGAGATGTCTCGCGACCTGGTCGCCGTGTGGTTCGCGCTGCCCCTCACCCTGACGCTGAGCTGTCTGGCCATCGCCCGGGTCGAGGTGCACCCGTACGCGCGCTGGGCCTCCCCGGCCGGGCAGCGGCTGCTGGACGTGCTGCACCGGCGGGCGAACCGCGCGGCCGACGACCACTCGCTCCTGACCTCCGTCGCCGTACGCGGCATCCGTGCGATCGGTGAACCGGAGCTGCGTGCGGCCTTCGCACACCGGGACCAGCTCCCGCGGGAGTGAACGGGGGCGTATAGGGGGCATTGGCGCCGACACCGGCCGTTGGTGCTTGCCTTCGCCGACAACCGGTCGAAATATCCCTTTTATTGCTGCCGTGCAGTCGCTGCGGTGCCGTTGCTGCCGCGCCACGCAGCGACCGCACCGAAGGGATACGCCATGAGAGCCCCCGCCCTGTATTCGGCAGCCGGGTCCCTGATTCTGACCACCCTGGCAGCCGCCCCGGCCGGGAGCGCCCCCCGCGTCCCGGACGCGGCGGCCGAACCTCGCGGTACCGCCGTGGCCGCCGCACGGGCGCGCGCGGAGGGCATCGACTTCGGCAAGTGCGCCGCCGGCCTGGGCTTCCCGAGCTCCTTCCAGTGCGGCACGCTGAGCGTCCCGCTGGACTACGCGCATCCGGACGGCAAGCAGATCAGACTGACCGTCAGCCGGGTGCGGGCCACCCACAAGGACCCGCACAACAGCAAGCGCAAGGTGCCCCGGCAGGGCAGCCTGGTCTACAACCCGGGCGGACCCGGTGCCTCCGGCATGGACTTCCCGATGGTCGGCGTACTCCCCGAGTGGAAGCGCATCGCCGCCGCCTACGACCTGGTCGGCTACGCCCCGCGCGGGGTGGACCGTTCGGCGCCGCTGTCCTGCGTGGAACCGAAGCGTTTCTTCAAGGCGCCCTCCCCGTCGCCGCTGCACCCCTCGGCGTCGTACAAGAAAGCCCGGATCGCGGAGGCGAAGGCGTACGCGCGCGGCTGTCTCAGGCGGTCCGGGAACAGGCTGAGGCACTACACCTCGCTCAACAACGCCCGTGACCTGGACGTGCTGCGCGCCGCGCTCGGCGAGAACCGGCTGACCTTCATGGGCGCCTCCTACGGCACCTACTTCGGCGCGCTGTACGCCACCCTGTTCCCCTCGCACGTACGGCGGATGGTGCTGGACTCGGCGGTGAACCCGGACCCGGCGCAGATCTGGTACCGCGACAACCTGGAGCAGTCGGCCGCGTTCGAGAGCCGCTGGGCGGACTACCGGGAGTGGATCGCCCGGCACGACGACGTGTACGGGCTCGGTGCCACGGCCGCGAAGGTGCAGGCGAGTTACGACCGGGCGAGCAGGCGGCTGGCCAAGAAGGCGGCCGGCGGGAAGGTCGGGCCGGGGCAGTTGCAGGGCGCGTTCCTGACGGCCGGGTACTACGACGACTACTGGCCGAGCCGCGCTGAGGCCCTGTCGAAGTATCTGAAGGGGGACGCGAAGCCGCTGGTCCGGCTGGCGGCGCCCACGCCGGGGACGGCCGCCGCCGCGGAGAACGGCAACGCGGTCTACACGGCCGTCGAGTGCAACGACGCGGCCTGGCCCACGGACTGGAAGACCTGGGACCGGGACAACACCCGGCTCGCGCGGGTGGCGCCGTTCGAGACCTGGGACAACGCCTTCATGAACCTGCCGTGCGCCTACTGGCCGGTGCCCCGGCAGAAGGCCCTGGACGTGCGGACCGGGCCAGGCGAGCTGCCGCCGACGCTGATCCTGCAGGCGGAGCGGGACGCGGCCACGCCGTACGCGGGCGCGCTGGAGATGCACCGGCGTCTCGCCGGGTCGGTGCTCGTGACCGAGCGGGACGCGGGCACCCATGGCGTCGGGGGCGGCCCCAACAAGTGCGTCAACGGCTATCTGGACGCCTACCTGCTGGAGGGCCGGCTCCCGGAGCGGCGGGCGTCCTGCGCGGGGCACCCTGAGCCGAAGCCGGCGGCGCCGGCCGGCCACGCCCAGCAGCAGAAGAAGAAGCTGCGGGACTCCCTGAAGGGCAAGGCCGACCAGCGCTGAGCTTCGTCAGGCGAGGCCCGCGACCAGTTCCGCGACGTCCTTGCGGCGGCCCGTGAAGAACGGGACCTCCTCGCGGACGTGCCGGCGGGCCTCGGAAGCCCGCAGATGGCGCATGAGGTCGACGATGCGGTACAGCTCGTCGGCCTCGAAGGCCAGGATCCACTCGTAGTCACCGAGCGAGAACGAGGCGACGGTGTTGGCGCGGACGTCCGGGTAGCCGCGGGCCATCTTGCCGTGGTCGGCGAGCATCCGGCGGCGGTCCTCGTCGGGCAGCAGGTACCAGTCGTACGAGCGCACGAACGGATACACGCTGACGTAGTTGCGCGGCGTCTCGTCGGCGAGGAAGGCCGGGATGTGCGAGCGGTTGAACTCGGCGGGGCGGTGCAGTGCCATGTTCGACCAGACCGGGCTGAGGGCGCGGCCCAGCCTGGTACGGCGGAAGAGGTTGTACGCCTCCTGGAGCTGGTCGCTGTCCTCGGCGTGCCACCAGATCATCACATCGGCGTCGGCGCGCAGACCGGAGACGTCGTAGGTGCCACGGACGGTCACGTCCTTGGCGGCGAGCTCGTCGAACAGGGCCTGGACCTCGTCGGCGTAGCCCGCGCGGTCCTCGGGCAGCACGTCCTTCAGCTTGAAGACCGACCACAGGGTGTAGCGGATGACCTCGTTGAGGTCCTTGGCCAGCTTGCCCTTGTTCGGGATCCGCTCGGGGGCGGTGGTGGGGGCGTCGTCACTCATGGTCCTTATTCTCCCGCTCCGCCGTGCAGGCTCTGCACCGGGTTGGCGGTGAGGCCCCGCACGGCCGCCAGGTCACCGCCCAGCTGGTCGACCGCCGCGTAGGCGCTCGCGATGCAGGCGGGGATGCCCACACCGTCGTACTGCGCGCCGCAGACCGCCAGGCCCGGGAGCTTGGCGATGTGCTCGCGGACGCGGGCCACGCGCGCGTAGTGGCCGACGGGGTACTGGGGCAGGCCGTCGGTCCAGCGGGTGACGCGGGTGGCGACGGGCGCCGCGTCGAGACCGGTGGCCTCGCGCAGGTCGTGGCGGGAGAGGTCCACGAGGTCGGCGTCGTCGCGCCGGAGGATCTCGCTCTCGCCGTACCGCCCGACCGAGGTGCGCAGGACGACGACGTCCGGGTCCTCGTCGGCGGTCCAGCCCCACTTCTGGGAGGCGAAGGTGGAGGCCTTGATGGTGCGGCCGTCGACGGGCGGCACCAGGAAGCCGCTGCCCTCGGGGAGGGCGAGGTCGACACGGCGGTAGGCCAGGGTGATCAGGGCCATCGAGGCGTACTCGACGGCGGCCAGTTCGGCCGCCGCGGCGGGCGCCTCGGCGCGCAGGAGGGCGGCGGCCACAGGGGCCGGAGCGGCGACGATCACGGCGTCCGCGCGCAGCACACGGTCACCGGCGACGACCCGCCACGCGGTGTGCGGGTGGCCCGGCTCCGCCGAACTCGGGCCGCCGACGGCGCCCCGGTCCGGTCCCACCCTGCGCAGTTCGGTCACGGGCGTGCCGGTGGCGATCTCGCCCCCGCGCGCCCGCACCGATTCGGCCACCGCGAGCGGCAGGGTGCCGACGCCGCCCTCGATGCCCATGAAGACCGGCCCGGTCTGCTGACTCGCGGCCGCCTTGGCCTGGATCTCGCGGACGGCCTCCGTCAGCGAGTCGTGCGTCCTGGCGGCCTGGTAGAGCTGCGGGACCGCCGAGCGCATCGAGATGCGGTACGCGTCGCCCGCGTAGACCCCGCCGAGCAGGGGCTCGACCAGCCGGTCGACGACCTCCCGGCCCAGCCGCCCGGCCACGTACTCCCCCACCGCCACGTCGTCGCCGATCTCCGTGCGGGGCAGGTCGGCGTCGCGCTCGACGCGGGCGAGGCCCTCCTCGGACAGCACGCCGGACAGGGCGGCGGCGGTGCCGGGGACGCCCATGACATGGCCCTTGGGCATGGGGCGCAGGGCGCCCCTGGTCCAGATCGAGGCCGTGGCGGTGGCGGGCGGCTGAAGCCGGCCGTCCAGCCCCACCTCGCGCGCGAGGGCGACCGCCTCGGGCCGGCGGGCCAGCATCGACTCCGCGCCCAGGTCGACCCGCACGCCCGCGATCTCGCCGGGCAGCAGCTTGCCGCCGACTCTCTCCGAGGCCTCCAGCACGGTCACGCGCACGCCACGCTCCAGCAGCCGGTGAGCCGCGGCCAGCCCCGCGATCCCGGCTCCGATGACGACGACCTGCCCGGTGCCCGCACCCGTTGCGCTCATGACCCCACTCTCTCAGACCCCACTGACACACCCGCCCCGGCCCGGTGACCGGGGCGCGTCCGGACCGTGACCGCATCGGAACCGTCCCGGTCAAACGTCCTGCCCCGCCCCGGCGTCGAAGGAGCGTCAGTCGTCACAACCCTCGGGGGGAACCATGCGACATCCCGTACGACCCGTCCTCGCCGGCGTCCTGCTCGCCGCCGCGCTCGTCCTCACCGGATGCAGCGCCGACGACAGCTCCAGCAGCTCCGCCGGCGACGCCCAGGCCAACGCGGGCGGCGCGGCCCAGGAGGCGGCGGGGTCGGCAGGCGCCAAGGACAGCGGCGGCAGGAGGACGGAGAAGAAGACCCCCGACCTCACCGCCGGCCACATCATCCGCACCGCCTCCCTGACCGTGCAGGTCAAGGACGTGCCCAAGGCCCTCGACGAGGCCCGCACCACGGCCGGGAACGCCGGCGGCTACGTCGGTGACGAGACCACCACCCGCGACTCCCAGGGCCACGAGCGCACCCGGGTGGTGCTACGTGTGCCCACCGAGAGGTACGACGAGGTGCTCACCGGCCTCCAGGGAGCGGGCAAGCTGCTCGACCGCACCGCGAAGGCACAGGACGTCACCGACCAGGTGGTGGACGTGGACAGCCGCATCAAGTCGCAGCGGGCCAGTGTGGCCCGAGTCCGCGAGCTGATGGACCGGGCGACCAGGCTCAGTGACGTGGTCACCCTGGAAGGGGAGTTGAGCGGCCGGGAGGCCGACCTGGAGGCGCTGCTCGCGCAGCAGGCGTCCCTGAAGGACCGCACCGGCCTGGCCACCATCACGCTGTCGCTCACCCAGACGCCGGTGGTGAAGGCCGCGAAGGACGACACGCCGGGGTTCGTGGACGCGCTGTCCGGCGGCTGGCATGTCTTCGTCACCATGCTGCGCTGGATCGCCTTGGCGCTGGGCGCGGCCCTGCCGTTCGCGGCGCTCGCGGCCCTTGTCGCGTTCCTGTGGTGGCGGGTGGTACGCCGGCGCCGCACGCCCGGCGGTGAAAGCCGTCTACCTGGCAGTGAGACCTGAGCAAACCCGAAATTCCGTCGCCCCGTAGCGTGTTCGCATGGACATGAGCGGTGGACGGGAACGACTGGTCGTGATCGGCGGGGACGCCGCGGGAATGTCCGCGGCGTCCCAGGCGCGCCGGCTGCGGGGACCGCAGGAGCTGGAGATCGTGGCCTTCGAACGCGGCCACTTCAGCTCCTACTCGGCGTGCGGCATCCCCTACTGGGTCGGCGGTGACGTGGAGGAACGGGCCCATCTGATCGCCCGCACGCCCGAGGAGCACCGGTCGCGGGAGATCGATCTGCGGATGCGCACGGAGGTCATGGAGATCGACGTGGCGGGCAAGCGGGTACGCGCGCGTGACGTCGATTCCGGCGCCGAGTCCTGGACGTCGTACGACAAGCTCGTCATCGCGACCGGCGCCCGCCCGATCCGCCCCGACATGCCGGGCACGGACGCGCCGGGGGTGCACGGCGTGCAGACCCTCGACGACGGTCAGGCCCTGCTCGACACGCTGGCACGCACGCGTGGCCGTCGCGCGGTGGTCGTCGGCGCCGGCTACATCGGCGTCGAGATGGCCGAGGCGATGATCAACCGGGGCTACGAGGTGACGGTCGTCAACCGCGGCAGCGAGCCCATGTCCACGCTCGACCCGGACATGGGCCGCCTGGTGCACGAGGCGATGGCGGGCCTCGGTATCACCATGGTCAACGACGCCGAGGTCACCAAGCTGCTCACCGGCCACGACGGCAGGGTCCGCGCGGTGGCCACGGAGGACGGCGAGTACCCGGCGGACGTGGTGGTCCTGGGCATCGGCGTGCGCCCGGAGACGCACCTCGCCGCGGCGGCGGGCCTGCCCCTGGGCCGCCGTGGGGGCCTGTTGACCGACCTGGCGATGCGGGTGCGCGGTCACGAGGACATCTGGGCGGGCGGCGACTGCGTGGAGGTCCTGAACCTGGTCTCGGGCCAGGAGCAGTACGTCCCGCTGGGCACCCACGCCAACAAGCACGGCCAGGTCATCGGCACCAACGTGGGCGGCGGATACGCAACCTTCCCGGGGGTCGTCGGCACGGCGGTGAGCAAGGTCTGCGACCTGGAGATCGCCCGCACCGGCCTGCGCGAGAAGGACGCCCTGCGCGTGGGCCTCCAGTTCGAAACGGTCACCATCGAGTCCACGAGCCGCGCCGGCTACTACCCCGGCGCGAACCCGATGACGGTCAAGATGCTCGCGGAACGCCGGACCGGCCGCCTTTTGGGCGTGCAGATCGTCGGGCGGGAGGGCGCGGGCAAGCGGGTCGACATCGCGGCCGTGGCCCTGACGGCGGAGATGACGGTGGAACAGATGACGGCCCTGGACCTGGGTTACGCACCGCCGTTCTCACCCGTGTGGGACCCGGTACTGGTCGCGGCGAGGAAGGCGGCCACGAAGGTACGCGACGGGACTTCCTGACAGGGGGTGCGACCAGCCACAGCGCGCCCGCACCCGCGCCCCCGCGACGCGTTCTCAAGCCGTCCCGCTGATCCGCGGCAACGAGGTCACCCCGGCACCGCCCGGCGCAGCCGCAGCGGCCACGGCCGCCTGCTCCGCCCCCGGCCGGGCGTGCGCGGCCACCGGCCGAGTCGACCGCAGCCGGTTGCTCACGGCCTCGTCCAGCGTCACCGGCCGCTGCATCTGCGCCGCCAGCCGCCCCGCCTCCTGACCGAGCCGTGCCACGTCCTCCCAGGGAAGACGCACGACAAGGGAGATCTCCGCCTCACCGTCCGGCAGGGCCTGCATGGGAGGGACTCCCTGAGAAGCAATCCGCTCGTTCATCGCCTGATCCTCACGTCGCCTGAAGCTCGTCGGTCACAAGGACATACGCACCGGCGCGTGCGGACGTTCACCAGGTCGCCCGTGCTTCGGCCGCCCCCTCCCTGGGCACTAGTCAGCTGTGGTCATCCCTGTCCATGACGTGAACCCGGTGCGTCGCACGCCGTACGTGACGTACGCGCTCATCGCCGCGAACGTGCTCGTGTTCCTCCTCACGCCCGGCATGGCCGGTTCCCTGACGGGCGGCAGCGACCTGGCGCAGCTGTGCCATCTGCAGGCCTTCATGGAGCACTACGCCGCGGTCCCCCGAGAGCTGATCCACCATCAGGCACCTCAGCTGGTCCCGACGGGCCAGGTGGGCATCGGCCAGAACGGCCCCGGCTGTGTCGTCGGCCCGCCCTCCTACGACAAGTCGCCGGAGCTCTCCGTGTTCACGGCGATGTTCGTGCACGGCAGCTGGCTGCACCTGCTGGGCAACATGCTGTTCCTGCTGATCTTCGGCAACAACGTCGAGGACCGGATGGGCCACATCCGGTACTTCCTCTTCTACGTCGTCTGCGGCTACGCGGCCGGCTACGGCTTCGCGCTCCTCAACCCCACCTCGGGGGACCCGCTGATCGGCGCGTCCGGCGCGATCGCCGGCGTCCTGGGCGCCTATCTCGTCCTCTATCCGAAGGCCAGGGTCTGGGTACTGGTCCCGTTCCTGATCTTCCTGCCGCTGCGGCTGCCGGCCTGGCTGGTGCTGGGGTTCTGGTTCGTGCTGCAGGCCGTGTACTCGTCCGGCGAGGGCGTCTCCGACGCCGGCACCGTGGCGTACGCGGCGCATATCGTCGGCTTCCTCGTGGGCATGCTGCTGGCCTGGCCGCTCAAGCCGGGCACCCCCCCGCCGCCGGAACCGCGCCGCCTGCTGTTCGGCAGGCGGGCCCGGCCCCGGCACACCTGGTAGCGGACCGGGTCAGCGGGCCGTCTCGGTGTGGACGTACTCGACCAGCCGGGTCAGCGCGTCCGGGTCGGTGGACGGCATCACGCCGTGGCCGAGGTTGAAGACATGGCCTTCGAGACCGGCGGCCGCGTCGATCACCTCGCGCGTCTTGGCCTCGACGGCCTCCGTGCCGGCGAACAGGACGGTCGGGTCGAGGTTGCCCTGGAGCGCCTTGCCGGGGCCGACGCGCCGGGCGGCCTCGTCGAGCGGGACGCGCCAGTCGACGCCGACGACGTCCGCGCCGGCCTCGCCCATCAGGTTCAGCAGCTCACCGGTGCCGACGCCGAAGTGGATGAGCGGGACGCCGTACCCGGAGACGGCCTCGAAGACCTTCGCGGAGGCGGGCAGCACCGAGCGCCGGTAGTCGGCGGGGGCCAGCGCGCCGGCCCAGGAGTCGAAGAGCTGGACGGCCGAGGCGCCGGCCTCGATCTGGACCCTGAGAAACGCGGCCGTGATGTCGGCGAGGCGGTCGAGCAGGTCGGCCCAGAGCTCGGGGTCGCCGAACATCATCGCCTTGGCGTTCTCGTACGTGCGCGAGGGGCCGCCCTCGACGAGATAGCTCGCGAGGGTGAACGGGGCGCCCGCGAAGCCGATCAGCGGGGTCGGGCCGAGCTCGCGGGTGAGCAGGCCGATCGCCTCGGTGACATAGGAGACGTCCTCGGGGGTGAGGTCGCGGAGCTGGGCGAGGTCGGCGCGACTGCGGACCGGGTGCTCGACGACCGGGCCGACGCCGGGCTTGATGTCGAGTTCGACGCCGATGGCCTTGAGCGGGACGACGATGTCGCTGTAGTAGACCGCCGCGTCCACGTTGTGCCGACGGACGGGCTGGAGCGTGATCTCGGCGACCAGCTCGGGTCGCGTGCACGACTCCAGCATCGGGATGCCCTCGCGCACCTTGCGGTACTCCGGCAGCGAGCGCCCGGCCTGCCGCATGAACCACACGGGGGTGTGCGGCACGGATTCACGCCTGCACGCCTTCAGGAAGGCACTGTCGTACGTCGCTGTCGGCTGCTGGCCCGTGGGGCTTCCGTTCGCACTCACGACGGCAAGTCTCGCACGCGCCCGAAGCCGGCGTGGCCGCGGCCCGTGTGGCGCCTCGGCCGGGGCCTCGGGTGGGGTAGGTGGTGTCTCTCCCTGCACGAAGGCGTCGTTCCCCTTACTCTTCCCCGCATGGCTGCGGCTCAGGGACGACTGTCGGACGGCGGGATGGGCGAGGAGAAGGGCACCGGGGAGGGCGAAGGACATACGGGGAGTACGGCGCCGCCGGCCTTCCGGGCCGCGGTCGACGCGCTGCGCGGCGCACGGCTGCGGCCGCAGGTCGAGGTGGAGCCGACACCCGCCCCGCAGCGTCTCGCCCCGTTCGCGTACGCCGTGGAGGCGGCGGTGGTCGACGGCGAGCAGGACCTCGCCGACGGCCGTCTGGTACTGCTGCACGACCCGGCCGGGCACGACGCCTGGCATGGGACGTTCCGGCTGGTCACGCTGGTGCGCGCGGAGCTGGAGCCGGAGATGGCGGCCGATCCGCTGCTGCCGGAGGTCTGCTGGTCGTGGCTCACCGGCGCACTCCAGGCGCGCGGCCTGTCGTACGGGGAGCCGAGCGGGACCGTCACACGGGCGAGTTCGCACTACTTCGGCGGGCTGTCCGAGCGCCCCGCCGCCTCGCAGATCGAGATCCGGGCTTCCTGGACGCCCCGGGAGGGCCGCGCCGGGGTCCCGGACACCGCCGGGCACCTCGCCTCGTGGTGCGACCTGCTGGCGCAGATCGCGGGACTGCCGCCGGCCGCCCCCGGCGACGCCTCGGTGGTCACGCTGCCGCAGCGCCGCGACCCGCAGGCACGCTAGGCGCTCTCTCTTCCGTCATTGATCGAGGACCCGTCCACCCGGGTCCCGTCGACTCACCCTTCATTGACCATCTCTTTGTCGATACGGCCACTTTCAGTCCCGTACGACAACGGCCCGAACCGATTCGATCTTCGGATGATCGATCGCGTGTCCGAATTGCACGTATTGTTACTCACCAGATCGTGATCATTCTCTAAAGGCGGACGGGTTTGGTGCCGAAGACGACTGTGACCTTGAAAGCACGGTTCGTCCCGGCTTCTTCCCCCACAAGCCGGCCCCGTCCCCCACCCCAGGAGGCCTGGTGTCCGTTCTCCTCGAGCAGCCCGCAAGCCTGGTCGCCTACCGCCCGAACAAGCCCACCGCCATGGTGGTCGTGGCCGACCCGCGTGTCCGCTCCACCGTCACCCGCCACCTGTGGGCGCTCGGCGTGCGCGATGTCATCGAAGCCTCGTCCATCGCGGAGGCTCGTCCCCGCATCGGCAACCCCCGCGACATCTGCGTCGCCGACGTCCACCTCCCCGACGGCTCCGGCCTGACCCTCCTGTCGGAGACCCGCGCCGCGGGCTGGCCCAACGGCCTGGCGCTGTCCGCCGCCGACGACATCGGCGCCGTGCGCAACGCCCTGGCCGGCGGGGTCAAGGGCTACGTCGTCACCGGCACCCGCACCAACATCGGGCTCCCCACCCGACCGGGCGCCGCCCCCATCGGCTCCGCCGCCGCCCGTATGCACCGCCGCCCCCCGGGTGCCCCGAGTCACCCGGGCGGCTACCGCGAGCTCTCCGGCCGTGAGGTCGAGGTGCTCCGGCTGGTCGCGGAGGGCCAGTCGAACAAGGCGATCGGCGTCTCCATGGGTCTGTCCGCACTCACAGTCAAGAGCCACCTCGCCCGTATCGCCCGCAAGCTCGGCACCGGCGACCGTGCCGGGATGGTCGCCGTCGCCCTGCGCACCGGCATCATCCACTGACCGGTCGTCAACTGACCGGCCGTCCACCGATCGGTCAGTCACCGTTCGTCGGCTACTGACTGGTCGGTCACCGACCGGTCGTGCGTTCACCGACGTGAACCGGATCGGCCGCTGGTCCACTGTCGCGTCATCCCCCGGTTGTCCCCCGTTCGTGGACCTGGTCTTTCACCGAACTGACTGGTTTACGACCCTCCGGCGCCCGTCGACGGAACGTTCCGTCGACGGGCGCCCGGCCCCACAAGATAACCCGGAGAGTTGGGCGACCCCCAACAGACCGCCGCCCACAAATGAAATCGCACCAC
>NZ_JBEXWP010000028.1:0-133079 GCF_040629895.1 Streptomyces sp. NPDC005866 | reverse complement strand
GCCGAAGGCTGGGGGACGTCGGCGACCGACGACAACGCGGCAGATGCGCGTGCCAGCCCCCGCGTCTGCGGAGTGATCCAAACGACAGGCCCTAGAGGCCCCGGCCCTGTTCGTACGCCCTCAGCTGCTCCGGCGTGATCATGCCGGTGTCGAAGAGGCTGGTCTCGTCCAGGGCGTACGACTGGTGCTGGGCCGGCTGCTGCTGGGGGTCGTAGACGGGCTGCTGGCCGGTGTCGTAACCCTGGTAGGCGTAGGGGTCGGCCTGCTGATAGCCGTAGGCGTCCTGCTGAGCGTAGACGGGCTGCTGCTGGGGGTAGCCGCCGTAGGGGTCCTGCTGCTGCGGGTAGCCGTACGGGTCCTGCACCATGGGCTGCTGCACCGGCTGCTGGTCGTACTGCGGCTGCTGCTGGGCGGCGGCCGGCTGCACCTCGGCCTGTGCCGCCTGGGCGTCCTGGTCGGCGAGGGCCGCCAGGTCGGCGAGGTAGTCGGCGTCGCTGGAGTGCCGGAAGGTCGTGGTGTCGCCGGCCAGGGCGCCGAGGGCATCGGAGGCGATCCGGCCGTGCAGCTTGGCGCGGCCCTTGCCGACGGCCTCCAGGGTCTTGGCCAGGACCGCCTCGAAGGCGCCGAGCTTGACGTCGACGTAGGCGTCGGCGTCCCGGCGCAGGGTCTCGGGGTCGTGGCTGCGCTCGGGGGCGTCCTCGTCCTCGTAACCCTGCTCGTCGAGGCCGGGGCCGGTGCCGAGGAGCTTCTCGCGGCCGCGGCCGACCGAGCCGAGGGTCTTGGTGAGGACGACCTCGAAGTTGGCAAGCTTGGAGTCGACGTAGTCGTCGGCCTCGGCGCGGACCTCGTCCGCCTCCCTGCGGGCCTCGGTGACGATCCGGTCGGCCTCCGCCTGGGAGCGGCGGGCCACCTCGGTGCCGGAGATCAGCGAGCCGCGCTCGGCGTGCGCGGTCTCGATGATCCGCTCGGCCTCCATGCGCGCCTGCTCGACCATCTGCTCACGGTCGCCGATCAGCTCCTGGGCCTGGGCGAGGGAGCCGGGCAGCGCCTGGCGCAGGTCTTCGAGTATCGCGAGCAGGTCGGCACGGTTGATCACGCACGACGCCGACATGGGCATGGCGCGGGCACCGGAGACCATGGCCACGATCTCGTCGAGCTTCTTCTGTACGTCCACCCTGCGCTCGCCACTCTCTACAGCTGTGTTGGAGACGGACGGGACGACTGTAGCTCCATCAGTCCCTGTGAATACGCTTGTTGAGGGCCTCGAAAACGGCCGGCGGCACGAGGTGGGAAACGTCGCCGCCCCACTGGGCGACCTCCTTGACCAGGGAGGACGAGAGGAAGCTGTAGGTGGGGTTGGTCGGCACGAAGAGCGTCTCGACGCCCGACAGGCCGATGTTCATCTGGGCCATCTGCAGCTCGTAGTCGAAGTCGCTGACGGCCCGCAGGCCCTTGACGATGGCCGGGATGTCGCGCTGCTTGCAGAAGTCGACGAGGAGGCCGTGGAACGCCTCGACGCGGACGTTTCCGTAGTCGGCGGTGACCTGGCGGATCAGGTCGATCCGCTCGTCGATCTCGAACAGGCCCTTCTTGGACTTGTTGATCATCACCGCGACGTAGACCTCGTCATAGAGACGGGACGCACGGGCAATGATGTCGAGATGTCCGTTGGTGATCGGGTCGAACGACCCGGGACAGAC
Organism: Streptomyces sp. NPDC005866; assembly: GCF_040629895.1. Lineage (NCBI taxonomy): Bacteria > Bacillati > Actinomycetota > Actinomycetes > Kitasatosporales > Streptomycetaceae > Streptomyces > Streptomyces sp. NPDC005866. Next base: position 131,379 of record NZ_JBEXWP010000028.1, on the reverse strand, counting down.
GACGCGGCGCACTAGTGATCCCTCGCTCTCCGGTCCGGTCATCGTGCGTCTTCGCACGTAGAGGCGGCGCGACCGTACCAAAACGTTCCCTCGCCGTAGCGACGGGCCCGGAGGCCCTCGAAACCGGCCGGCCAGTGGAAGTCGCCGCCTCTGGTGCTGCGCTCCACGGTGACGAGGGCTTCCGGCGCTAGCCAGCCCCCCGAGTGGAGTGTGAGGAGAATCTCCCGAAGATCGTCGTCCGAGACGGCGTACGGGGGGTCCAGGAAGGCGATGTCATACGGCTGTGCCGGCGCCGGTGTCTGGATGATCTGTTCCGCTTTGCCCGCCCTCACCTCGGCGCCGGGCAGACCGAGGGACTTCACGTTCTCCCGGACGACTCGGGCGGCTCGTGGGTCCGCCTCCACGAGCAGGGTGTGGCCGGCGCCCCGGGAGAGGGCCTCCAGGCCTACGGCGCCGGAACCGGCGTAGAGGTCAAGGACGCGTTCGCCGTCCAGGGGGCCGCCGAGGAGGGACTGCCAGGTGGAGAACAGGCCCTCGCGTGCGCGGTCGGATGTTGGCCGGGTTCCTGTGCCGGGCGGCACTGAGAGGCGCCGTCCGCCTGCCCGGCCGGCGATCACGCGGGTCATGGGGGGCCCTTCTTCGGGGAGCGGCTTTACGGGTTCAGTTTGGCAGGCCTACGCGGCTGGGTGCCTGGCCGAAGCCGGCGGCTGCGGGTGCGATGTGGCTGGTCGCGCTCACCCGGCGGTAGCCGCATATTCGATACGGCCCCGCGCCCCTTTCAGGGGCGACGCACCTCAGCCCTTTTCCAGGAACTGTTCTCTTTCCTCGTCCAAGAGGGCGTCCAGGGCCGTTCTCAGGCCCGGGAGGTCCGTCAGCTCGGGGTCCTTCGCCACCAGTGCGGTCGCTTCCGCCCTCGCCTCCGCGATGATCTCCTCGTCCTCGATCACTGCCAGGACGCGGAGGCTGGAGCGGGCTCCCGACTGGGCCTGGCCCAGGACGTCGCCCTCTCTGCGCTGTTCGAGGTCGATACGGGAGAGCTCGAAGCCGTCCAGGGTCGAGGCCACCGCCGTCAGACGCTGGCGGGCCGCGCTCGCCTCGGGCATCTCCGTGACCAGGAGGCAGAGGCCGGGGGCGGAGCCCCGGCCCACTCGGCCGCGCAGCTGGTGGAGCTGGGAGACGCCGAAGCGGTCGGCGTCCAAGATCACCATGGCGGTGGCGTTGGGGACGTTCACGCCGACCTCGATGACCGTCGTGGCCACCAGGACGTCCGTATCGCCCGCCGCGAAGCGGCGCATCACCGCGTCCTTGTCGTCCGGGTGCATCCTGCCGTGCAGGACCTCCACCCGCAGGCCGTTCAGCGGGCCCTTGGCGAGGTGGTCGGCCACGTCCAGGACGGCCAGCGGGGGGCGTTTCTCGGCTTCGTCCTCGGCCGTCTTCTTCGCTTTCTTGGGGTCGTCCTCCTCGTCGCCGATGCGCGGGCAGACCACGTACGCCTGATGGCCGTTGGATACTTCCTCGCGGACCCGTTCCCAGGCGCGGGCCAGGAAGTGGGGCTTGTCGGCGGCGGGGACGACGTGGGTGGCGATCGGGGAGCGGCCGGCCGGGAGCTGGTCCAGGACCGAGGTCTCCAGGTCGCCGAAGACCGTCATCGCGACCGTGCGCGGGATGGGGGTCGCCGTCATGACGAGGAGGTGCGGCGGCTGTTTGCCCTTGCCACGCAGGGCGTCTCGCTGTTCCACGCCGAAGCGGTGCTGTTCGTCCACCACCACCAGGCCCAGGTCGTGGAACTGGACCTTGTCCTCGATCAGCGCGTGGGTGCCGATCACCAGGCCGGCCTCCCCGGTGGCGAGGTCCAGCATGGCCTGGCGGCGGGCGGCCGTGCCCATCGAGCCGGTGAGGAGGACGACCTTGGTGGCGTGCTCGGCGCCGCCCAGCATGCCGCCTTCCGCCAGCTCCCCCATCATCTCGGTGATCGAGCGGTGGTGCTGCTGGGCCAGGACCTCGGTGGGCGCGAGCATGGCCGCCTGGCCGCCCGCGTCGACCACCGCGAGCATGGCGCGCAGGGCGACGAGCGTCTTCCCGCTGCCGACCTCGCCCTGCAGGAGGCGGTGCATCGGGTGTTCGGTTGCCACGTCGTCGAAGATCTCCTTCGAGACCTTCTGCTGGCCGTCCGTGAGGGTGAACGGGAGACGGTCGTCGAAGGCCGTGAGGAGGCCGTCGGGGCTGGGTCTGCGGGCCACCGCCGGGAGTTGGGCGTCGGTGTGGCGGCGGCGCGCCAGGGCGACCTGGAGGACGAAGGCCTCGTCCCACTTCAGGCGGTCGCGGGCCTGTGCGATGTCCGCCTTCGTGTGCGGGCGGTGGATCTTGAGGAGGGCCTCGGGGAGGGAGACCAGGCCGCGGCCCTCGCGGAGGGTCGGCGGCAGAGGGTCCAGGGCCTCCTGGACGCTCGGCAGGACCGTCTGGATCGCCTTGCCGATCTTCCAGGACTCCAGCTTGGCGGTGGCCGGGTAGAGCGGGATGATGGCTCCGGCCCAGGTCTCCGCCGATTCGGCCGCGTCGTCGCCGTGCAGCAGTTCGTAGGCCGGGTGGGCCAGTTGCAGGCGGCGGTTGAAGACGGAGACCTTGCCGGCGAACATGGCGCGCGTGCCCGGCAGGAGTTCCTTGTGGGGTTTGTGCACGCCGTTGCCGAAGAAGACCAGTTGGAGCCGGCCGCTGCCGTCGGTGATCGTGACCTCCAGGCGCTGGCCCTTGCCGCGCGGCGCCTTGGCGGAGGCGAACGTGTGCAGACGGGCGTCGGCCACCATGGCGACCACCGTCACGTGTTCGTCCATGGGCAGGTCGGCGAGGTGGGTGAGCTGGCCGCGCTCCTCGTATCTGCGGGGGTAGTGGTGCAGAAGGTCGCCTACGGTGTGCAGGCCGAGATGCTCGGCCATCACCTTCGCGGTGGCTGGGCCGAGCACCTTTTTCAGTGGTTCTTCCAGTGCGGGCACGAGATCCATTGCACACCACGCCACTGACAATGCCGTATACGTCTCGGGAAACCCCTGGTCAGACGGCCGTTTTGAGTCATAGGATGGCGCGCTCCGGCCATCCTTCCGCGGTCACCACCCCACCAGGGACCGCCCGACCCCGCGCCGACCGTGTCTTCCCCCCTCCGGCGCAGCGACGATGGACTCCCAGACCTCACAGTCATCCCAGGCATCACAGTCACCTCATACTTTCCAGGTCGACCTGCGTGGTCTGGTGGACCTGCTCTCCCATCATCTGTACTCCAGCCCCAAGGTCTACCTGCGCGAGCTGCTGCAGAACGCGGTGGACGCCATCACCGCCAGACGGGCCGAGCAGCCCGACGCCCCGGCGCGGGTGCGGCTGTACGCCGACGGCAGTGCCCTTCGGGTGGAGGACAGCGGCGTCGGGCTCACCGAGTCGGACGTGCACAGCCTGCTCGCGACCATCGGGCGCAGCTCCAAGCGGGCGGACGGGCTGCAGGAGGCCCGCTCCGAGTTCCTGGGCCAGTTCGGCATCGGGCTGCTGGCCTGTTTCGTGGTCGCCGAGCGGATCCGGGTGGTCAGCCGCAGCGCCCGCACTCCGGACGCGCCGCCCGTGGAGTGGACGGCACGCGACGACGGGTCGTACACCGTAAGGACGTTGGCGCCCGAGGCCCGGCCCGAGCCCGGCACCACCGTGCATCTGGTGGCGCGGGCGGGTGCGGCGGAGTGGCTGGACGAGCGGCGGGTGCTCGCGCTGGCGCGGGACTTCGGTTCGCTGCTGCCGTACGACGTCCGGGTGGGCGACGAGGCGGTCACCGATCTGCCCGCGCCCTGGGACCGGCCCTACCCCTCCCCCGGCACCCGCCGGGTGGCGCTGGCCCGGCACTGTCACGAGCTGTTCGGGTTCACGCCGCTGGACTCGATCGCCCTGGACGTGCCGCTCGCCGGGATCCGGGGGGTGGCGTACGTGCTGCCGTCGGCGGTGAGTCCCGCCCAGCGGGCCACCCATCGTGTGCACCTCAAGGGCATGCTGCTCACCGAGCGGGCCGAACAGCTGCTGCCGGACTGGGCGTTCTTCGTGCGCTGTGTCCTGGACACGGACAGTCTGCGGCCGACCGCCTCGCGTGAGTCGCTGTACGAGGACGAGACGCTGGCGGCCGTACGGGAGGCGCTCGGCGAGCGGATCCGGTCCTGGCTGACCGGACTGGCCGCCGGTGATCCGGAACGGCTCTCCGCCTTCCTGTCCGTGCACCACCTGGGCGTGAAGTCCCTCGCCCGGCACGACAAGGAGATGCTGCGCACCATGCTGCCGTGGCTCCCCTTCGAGACCACCGACGGGCAGCTGTCCCTGGAGGAGTTCGCGCAACGGCACCCGGTGGTGCACTTCACGCGGACGGTCGAGGAGTACCGGCAGGTCGCGCCGATCGCCTCCGCGCAGGGCGTCGGGGTGATCAACGGCGGTTACACCTACGACAGTGAGCTGGTCGAGGCGCTGCCTTCGGTGCGGCCCGGGACGGTGGTCGCGGAGCTGGACGCCGACACCGTGACCGCGCATCTGGATGCGGTGGATCCCGCGGAGGAGCTGGCGCTGGCGGGCTTTCTCGCGGCCGCGCGGGCGAAGCTGGACCCGCTGGGCTGCGATGTCGTCCTGCGGGCCTTCCATCCGCTGTCGGTGCCCGCGCTGCACCTGGACGACCGGGCCGCGCGGCACGAGCAGGCCCGCGCGGAGGCCGAGGAACACGCCGACGACCTGTGGGCGGGCATCCTGGGCTCGCTGCGCGGCAGCGCACCCCGGGCGCGTCTGGTGCTCAACCACCTCAACCCGCTGATCCGGCGGATCAGTTCCCTGAAGGACCCGGAGCTGATCGGCACCGCGAGCGAATCGCTCTACGGGCAGGCGCTGCTGATGGCCCAGCGCCCGCTGCGGCCGGCCGACTCGGCGCTCATCAACCGCTCGTTCATCGGCCTCCTGGAATGGGCGGCCTATCGAGAGCATGGAGAGGGTGACCGCTGATGGGCGAGATCACCGACTTCGACGCGCTGCGCCGCGCGATGGCCGAGAACTCCGAGGAGCCGGAGGGGCCCGCCCGCAACGCGCGCGCGGAGCAGCTGCTGGTGGAGGCCGAGAAGCTGAACGTCCCGCTCGCCGTGATCGAGGCGCTCGGGCACCAGCTGAAGGTCTACAACTACAGCTCCGAGAAGGACAGGATGTTCGTCCCGTTCGCGCGGCTGCTGCGCATGTGGGACGAGCGGCCCGGGGACTTCGACGAGTACGAGACGCATTCGCTGCACTGGGTCTTCAAGTGGATGTCGGCCGGCATGCTCGACCAGCCGCACATCCCGCTCGCCTCGATCGAGAAGTGGCTGGGCGAGATGGAGCACCGCTACCGGCTCGCCGGGCACTCCGAGCGTGCGGTGCGCAGCGCCGAGTTCAGTGTCGCCGGGCACATCGGTGACTTCCCGCGCGCGGAGCGGGCGTACACGGCCTGGCTGGCGGCGGACCGGGACCGGATGGCCGACTGCCACGCGTGCGAGCTGCACGGGCAGGGCAGCTGGCAGCTGAGGAACGGCCGGGACGCCGAGGCCCTGGAGCTGTGGCGGCCGGTCCTGGAGGGCGAGTACAGCTGCGCCCACGAGCCGCACACGGTCCTCGCCTCCTCCCTGGCCCCGCTGCTGCGGCTCGGCCGGGTCGACGAGGCCCGCGCCCACCATCTGCGCGGCTTCCGGCTCGTCCGGCCCATGGAGAGCATGCGCGGCGCGTACGCGGACCATGTGGAGTTCTGCGCGCTGACCGGCAACGAGGCGCGCGGTCTGGAGCTGCTGGCGGAACGTCCCGCCTATTTCACGGACACCGGGCAGCCGCGCAGCCGGATGGACTTCATGGCGGTGGTGACGCTGCTGATGGATCGGCTGACCGAGCTGGGCCTCGGTGAGCAGCGGGTGCCGGGCCCGGCCGGGCGGGCGTGGAGCGCCGGGGAACTCGCCGTCCACGCGCGCGCGGAGGCCCTGGAGCTGGCCGCGCGGTTCGACGCCCGCAACGGCACCTCCTACGTCGGCGACCAGATACGCGAGCACATGGCCCAGCGGCCGCTGGTGGACCGGCTGCCGCTGGGCGTGCGAACGGTACGGACGGCGCCCGCCGGGCCGGTCGCGCCGGTCGTGCAGGCGCCCACGCCGGAGCGCCCCACGCTGCCCGCGCTGCTCGCCGAGGCACGGCGGCAGTCGGACACGCTCCAGCCGCACGCCCTGGAGGCCTGGGCGGCGGTCGCGCGGGCCGCCGAGAGCGTTGAGGTGGACATGTACGTCCGAGCGGAGATCGCCGACCACACGGCGATGGGCCGCGGCCCGGAGGGCGTCGAGCTGTTCGAGCGGGCGGCTGAGCTGTACGCGGAGGCCGGCGACGAGGGCGAGGCGATCGCGGCACGCGCGCGTGCTGCCTACGTCCGCGCGCTGGCCGGGGAGCTGGACGAGGCGACGGCCGCGATCGGCGAGCCGTACGACCGGATCCTCGCGCTGTACGCCGACGACGCCACCGGTGTACGGCAGACGGCGTCCGTGCTGATGAGCCGGGCGCGGATCCTGATGCGGTGGGTGCACGAGCGGTCCGAGGGCGCCGCCGACGCCGAGCAGGCCGTACGGGAGCTGCTGGCGCTCGTCGGCGGGCGCGGCCGGTCCGACGTCCGGCTGCTGTCCCGGGCAGCCGAGGGGCGGGCGATGCTCGCCGAACTGGCCGAGCACGCCGGGGACGGGGAGCGGGCGGGCGAGCTGTTCCGGCAGGCGTCGGCGCAGTTCGTCGGCGCCGAGCTGCCGTGGTTCGCGGTGGAGTACGAGCTGCGGGTGGCCGCACTCGCCCATGAGGAGGGCGACATGGGCGAGGCGGAGCGGGCGCTGCGCGCGGCCCTGGAGCACGGCGGGCCGTACGTGGAGCCGGTCGGGCGGGCCCAGCTGCATCTCCAGCTCGCCGAGGTCGTCGGCGGCCGGGGCGCGGCCGAGGAGGCCGTCGAGCACGCCCTGGAGGCCGCGCACTGGGCCGACGAGGCCGGGGAGAGCGGCACCCTGGGCGCCTGGGCGCGGCACCAGCTGGGCGGCTTCCTGCTGCGGCAGGGGCGGTTCGCGGAGGCCGCCGAGGTGCTGGAGTCGGCGCTGGCCGACCTGAGCGCCGAGACGCACGGCGACGGCGCGGTCGTCCAGACCCAGTGGTGGCTCGGGGACTGTCTGAGCGAGCTCGGCGAGCACCATGCGGCGGCCGAACGGCGGCTCCAGGCGGCCGAGATCGCCCGGCACTGGCCCGAGCAGCACGATCACGCCACCCTCGCGCACCTGGCCGCCGAGTCACTGGGCAACGCGGGGCTGCCCACCGAGGCGGACCAGGCGTACACGCGCGCGGGCGAGTTGTGGCGGGCGATGGGCAATGTGCACTTCCTGGTCCGCTCGCTGCGGGCCCGCGCGTGGCTGGCGCTACGCACGGAGGCGGGGACGGAGGGCGCGCGGACGTTGATGGCGGCCGCGGTGGCGGAGTGCGAGACGGCGCTGGCGGCGCCCGCGGACCCGGCGGCCCGGGAGCGGCTCACCGGTGAACTCGGCCACACCCACCGGCAGTTCGGTGATCTGCTGGCCCGGTCCGTGCCCGAGGACGCGGAGGACGGGGCGATCCAGGACGCCTTCGAGGCGGCGCTGGCCGAGATGACCGCGGCGATCGCCGCTTTCGCCGAGCTGGACGAGGACGGTCTGCACAGCCGTACCGGCGCCGAACTCGCGGCGGGCTGGCTGGAGGCCGACCTGAGCCGGCCGGCGGACGCAGCCGCACGCGCGCGTGCGGTGCTGGACGCCTACGAGGGCGCCGACCAGGCCGACGACACGGTCCGGGCCCGGCGGGCGGAGGCGCGGCAGCTGCTGGAGCCAACGGAGGTGTGAAGGGGCGTGCGCAAGGGGCTCACTCGACGCCGATGAGGAGCGGGGCCCCCTGCCGGCCGCCGTCGTAGACCACCGTGTCGACGGCCAGGTACGCCTCACGCACCCGTGCCTCCAGGCGTTCGGCGACGCCCTCGGGCGCCTCGGCGCCGAGGACGAGGGTGACCAGCTCGCCGCCGGCCTGGAGCATACGGTCGAGGACGGTCTCGGCCGTGGCCGTCACGTCCGAGCCGATCACCGCCACGTCACCGTCGATCAGGCCCAGCACGTCCCCGGCCTGGCAGATGCCGGCCATGGTCCAGGACTGCCGTTCCGCGACCACGACCTCGGCGTAGCGGGTGGCGCCCGCCGCCGAGGTCATCTGCACGACGTCTTCGTCGAAGCGGCGGTCCGGCTGGTGCACCGCGAGCGCCGCGATGCCCTGGACCGCCGAGCGGGTCGGGATGAGGGCGACCCGGATGCCCTCCGCGCGGACCTGCTCGGCGGCCGCGGCCGCCCTGTGCCGCAGGTCGGCGTCGTTGGGCAGCAGCACCACCTCGCGCGCGTGGGCGCGCCGTACGGCGTCCACGAGCTCCCCGCTGGCGGGCGGCTCCCCGGGGCGCGCGAGCACGGTGGTCGCGCCGGACTCGGTGTACAGCCCGACCAGCCCCTCCCCCGGCACCACGGCCACCACGGCCCGCTGTACCCGCTCGCGCGGCGGCTCCCCGCCGGTGTGCACGTCCCCCGCGCCGAAGTGCGTGATCCGGATCCGGTACGGCCGCCCCGCCTCGACGCCCGCCTCCACGGCGGCGCCGGCGTCGTCGACGTGCACATGGACGTTCCACAGGCCGTCGCCGCCGACCACGACCAGGGAGTCGCCGAGGGCGTCGAGCCGGGACCGCAGCCGGTCCACGGCGGCATCCTCGGCCTCCAGGAGGTAGATGACCTCGAAGGCGGGGCCCATGGCGGACTCGGCGCACGCCTCGGCCCGGGCGTCGGAAACTGCGTCCACGCGCGCGTGGACGATCGGGCCCACCCCGTACGCGTGCACGTCGAAGGCCGTCGGCGTCTCCCCCGTGAACGCCTCCACCAGCGCCCCGAGCACCGCGACCAGGCCCCGCCCGCCGGCGTCGACCACCCCGGCCCGCTCCAGGGCGGCCAGCTGCCCCGGGGTCGCCGCCAGCGCCTTGCACGCGCCCTCGTAGGCGGCCCGTGCGACCGTCCCGCAGTCGCCCTCGGCCGCGTCGGCGGCGTCGGCCGCCGCCGTCGCGACCGACAGCACCGTGCCCTCGACGGGGTGGGCCACGGCCCGGCGGGCGGCGTCGGCGGCGTGCCGCAGGGCGAGCCGCAGCCTCTCGCCGTCGATGTGAGTCGCCCCACCGTCGGTGACGACGAGGGCCATGCCGCGCAGCAACTGCGCCAGGATCGTGCCGGAGTTGCCGCGCGCGCCTATGAGGGCCCCGTGCGCCATCGCGCGGACGGCTTCGGCCGGCGTGGGGACCTCTTCACCCAGCTCATAGCCCGCGAAGAGGGCCTCCACGGCCCCGGTGGCCGACTCCACCGTCAGATAGAGGTTCGTGCCCGTGTCGCCGTCGGCCACCGGGTAGACGTTGATCGCGTCGATCTCCTCGCGCGCCCGGCCGAGCGCCCCGAGCGCGAGACCGCACCAGGTGCGTACCGCGAGAGCATCGACGAATGTCTGCGGCACCTGCGCCACCTGCGCCTCCTTGAGCTGGCCCGCCGTGGTCGCAGCGTAGACCCCGGGAGGGTGCCCACCGGAAGCGGGCCGGGAGCCGGCCCCTGAGCTGCCATGCTAGTTTCGTCTAACCGACGCGGCCGTTGTATGCTGCTCCGGTTGCCCGATCCGATCGGGCCATCACCCCTGGCAACGCCACTCAAGATCTCTGATCCCCAGGATCTCGATCCCGGCACGCCGGGATTCAACCGTAAGTGCATCTGAAGTCTTTGGAGTGACCCGTGGCTGCCAACTGCGACGTCTGCGGCAAGGGGCCGGGCTTCGGCAACAACATCTCGCACTCGCACCGCCGTACGTCCCGTCGCTGGAACCCGAACATCCAGCGTGTGCGTACCGTGGTCGGCGGGACGCCGAAGCGCGTGAACGCCTGCACCTCGTGCATCAAGGCCGGCAAGGTCTCGCGCTGACGCACTGCTGCTAGCGCGCGGCCACAGCCGGTTCGCCGCACTGAGCCGGTCCACCTGAGGGTGGGCCGGCTTTTTGCCGTGCCCGAAAATCGAAACCCCGGCAAACCGAGCCCTGACAAGCTGAGCCCATGCGCTTCGGCATCCTGGGCCCCCTGGACATCCGCACCGACGACGGCACCCCCGTCGACCCCGGCGGCCCTCGCCCCCGCGCGCTGCTCACCCTGCTGCTCCTGGACGCCGGCCGCGCGGTCTCCGCGCAACGCCTCACCGACGGCCTCTACGGCGCCGAGCCCCCCGCCGGGACGGCCAACGCCCTCCAGTCCCAGATCTCCCGGCTGCGCAGGCGCCTGGCACCGCACACCGAGATCGAGGCCACCCCCACCGGTTACCGCGTCGCCGTCACCCCCGACACCGTTGACGTACACCAGTTCGAAGTCTGTTCCGCGGCCGGACGCGCCGCCCTCGCCGCCGGCGACCACGGAAACGCGGCAGCACAGCTCCGGGAGGCGCTCGCCCTGTGGCGCGGCCCCGCGCTGCCCGACCTCCCGGACGCGCACGCCGAGGCCGCGCGGCTCGAAGAGCTGAGGCTGGCCGCCGTACAGGACCGGATCGAGGCGGATCTGGCGCTCGGCGGCGGCCCCGGGCTGGTACCGGAACTGCGGGCGCTGCTGGCCGCCCACCCGCTGAGCGAGCGGCTGTACGGACAGCTGATGCGGGCCCTACAGGCGAGCGGGCGGCCCGCCGAGGCGCTCACGGTGTTCGAGGAGGCCCGTCGCGCCCTCGCCGACCAGTTGGGCGCCGATCCCTCACCGGAGCTGTGCGCGCTGCACCTGGAACTTCTCAGGGGCACGGAGCCCGAGCGGCCCAGGCTCCCGGCCCAGCTCACCCCATTCGCTGGCCGTGAGCCCGACCTCGCCCGTATCGCCACCCTCCTGGACGGCTCCCGCCTGGTCACGCTCACCGGTCCCGGCGGTGCGGGCAAGACACGGCTGGCGATCGAGGCCGCTCGCAAGGGGGAGGCCGCGCGCAAGGACGACGGCGTCTGTTTCGTCGAGCTGGCGCCGCTGGGCGACGGCTCCCAGATCCCGTACGCCGTCCTCACCGCCCTGGGGGTCCGCGAGGGCCTGCGCAGCCCCGCCGCCGGAACCACGGACCGCCTGCTGGCCGCCCTGGAGGAGCGCGAACTGCTGCTCGTCCTCGACAACTGCGAGCACCTGGTCGAGGCGGCCGCCGGGTTCGCCGCCCTGCTCCTCGCCTCCTGCCCGGGCGTGCGGATCCTCGCCACCAGCCGGGAGTCCCTGAGCATCACCGGCGAGGTCCTGGTCGCGGTGCCCCCGCTGCCGCCGGAACCGGCGGAGCGGCTCTTCCTGGACCGGGCCCGCGCCGTGCGCCCCGGTTTCGACGGCCACGCGCGCGTGCCGCACATCTGCGCCGCCCTCGACGGGCTGCCGCTGGCCATCGAACTGGCGGCGGCCCGGCTGCGCACCCTCACGCCCGACGAACTCGCCGACCGCCTGGACGACCGCTTCCGCCTCCTCTCGCGCGGCGACCGCTCCAAGGCGCCCCGGCACCGCACCCTCCGCGCGGTCGTCGAGTGGAGCTGGGACCTGCTGGACGAGGAGGAGCGGGAGCTGGCACGGCGGCTGACGGTGTTCTCCGGCGGCGCGACGCTGGAGGCGGTCGAGGCGGTGTGCGGGCTGCCGTATCCGGAGGACGTGCTGGCCTCGCTGGTGGAGAAGTCGTTCCTGGAGGTGTCCGAGGGCCGCTACCGGATGCTGGAGACGATCCGCGCGTTCGCCGCCGAGGCCCTGCCCGACCCGGACGGCCTGCGGGACGCGCACGCCCGGTACTTCCTCCGGCTGGCCGAGCAGGCCGAGCCGAAGCTCCGTGGCGGCGGTCAACTGCCCTGGCTGGAACGGCTGTCCGCGGAGCACGGCAACCTCGACGCGGCCCTGCGCCATCTCGTGCGCCACGGCCCCGAGGACGCCCTGCGGCTGATGGCCGTCCTGTCCTGTTTCTGGCGGCTGCGCGGGCTGCACGGCGAACAGGTGACGTCGGCACGCGAACTGCTGGCCGCTGTGGGGGACGCGCCACCACCGGGGCTTACGGAGGAGTACGTGCTGTGCGCCATCAATGTGCTCCTGGGCGACGGCGATCACCCCGCCGGCGACGAAGCGGGCGGCAACGAAGAGCTCGTCGCGCGCGTGGACGCGCTGATGGCCGCGTGCGAAGGCCCCTTGCGGCTGCCGCACATCCTCATGCTCTGGTCGGTCGCGGCCGGCCCCCGGCCGACGACCGACGAACAGGCCGTCGCCCTGGCCGGCGACGACCCCTGGGCACGTGCGCTGCTCGATGTCGGCCTGGGTTTCCGGGACATGCTCGCGGGCCGGCCACGGGAGGCCGAGAAGTGCTTCACCCGGGGGCTGGACGGGTTCCGGGCGACGGGTGACCGCTGGGGGATGGCCAACTGCCTCGACCCGCTCGGCATGTCCGCCCACGCGGGCGGGGACTCACGCCGCGCCCTGGAGCTGCTCGACGAGGGACTGGCCCACATGCGCGAGCTGGCGGCCCCGGAGGAGACCGCCGACCTGCTGCGCACCCGGGGCACCGTGCTGCTGCACCAGGGCGACACGACGGGCGCCGAGGCCCACTTCGAGCAGGCGCTGACGCTGGCCCGCGGTGCCGGGCTCCCCGACAAGGTGGCGGGCGCCCGGCGCGGTCTCGGCGACGCGGCCCGGCTCTCCGGGGACACGGCACGCGCGCGCGTGCACTACGAGAACGCCCTCAGGGACTGCGCCGCCAACTGGTTCAGCGTCGGCGAGACGGTCCGCATCCTGATCGGGTTCGGCCGCACGGCCGCCGCAGAGGGGTGCGTCGAGGAGGCTCGCGACTGGTTCCGGCAGGCCGCCGAACTCGCCGTCGAGGGGCCGGGCACCCTGGAACTCGCCGACGCGGCGGAGGCGTTGGCGTCGGTCGCCGACTCGGCCGAGCGGGCCGCCGTCCTGCTCGGCGCGGCGACGTCCCTGCGGGGCGCCCGCGCGAAGGCCGACCCGGACGTCGTACGCGTCGAACAGGAGGTCCGCGCGAAGCTGTCGCCCCAGGCCTACGACAAGGCCTTCGACCAGGGCCTACGGCAACGGTCAGCGGCGGTCAGCGAACGGTAGGAGGACGGTCAGCGGCGCCGCCGAAGCTCTCCCCCATGACGAACCGCATGACTAAGAACCCCACGACGAAGAAGTCCACGACGAAGAACCTCAGCCACCTCAGCGTCCTGGTCTCCGGCGCCAGCGTCGCCGGCCCCGCCCTCGCCCTCAACCTCGTCCGGCTCGGCGCCCGGGTCACCGTCGTCGAGAAGGCCCCGGAACTGCGCGGCGGCGGCTTCGCGGTCGACTTCCGCGGGCATGTCCACCGCACCGTCCTGACCTCCATGGGCATCTGGGACGAGATCCACGCCCGCCAGACCCGCATGGGCCGCCAGACCGTCGTGAACGCCGACGGCAGCGCGCGCGTGGACCTGCCCGCCGAGCTGATGAGCGGCGACGTGGAGATCTTCCGCGGCGACCTCACGCAGCTCATGTACGAGCGCACCAAGGACGACGTCGAGTACGTCTTCGGCGACTCGGTCGCCTCGCTCACCGAGGACGCCGACGGCGTCGACGTCACCTTCGAGCGGGGCGCTCCCCGCCGCTTCGACCTGGTCGTCGGCGCGGACGGCCTGCACTCCAACACCCGCCGGCTCGTCTTCGGCGAGGAGTCCCGCTACCTGCGCTTCTTCGACCACTACGTGGCCGGCTTCGACATCCCCAACCACCTGGGCCTGCACCGCACCGGCCGGGTCTACAGCGAGCCCGGCCGCGCGGCCGTCATCGGCAACTACGACGGCGACCCGGGCCGCGCGGGGGCGCTGCTGGTCTTCCGGTCCGAGGAGCTGTCGTACGACCGCCGGGACGTCACGGCGGTCAAGCGGATCCTCGCGGAACGGTTCGCCGACTTCGGCTGGGAGGGCCCGACCCTGCTGAAGGCCCTCGAAGAGGCCGACGACCTGTACTTCGACGCGATCGCCCAGATCCACGTCGACCGCCTCGTCAAGGGGCGGGTGGCGCTGCTCGGGGACGCCGGCTACGGGGCGACGATGGGCGGGATGGGGACGGGTGTGGCGGTCGTCGGCGCCTATGTCCTCGCCGGTGAGCTCGACCTCGCGGGCGGCGACCACCGCACCGCCTTAGCCGAGTACGAGTCCCGGATCCGGGACTTCGCCAAGGGCTGCCAGAAGATCTCCGGGAACGCGGGCCCGTTCTTCGCCCCGCCCACCGAGCGGCGCATCCGCAACCGGGACCGCATGTACCGGGTCCTCAGCTCACGGCCGCTGGCCCGCTTCTTCAAGAAGATGACGGAGAAGGCGGCCACGGACATCAGGCTGCGGGAGTACCCGGGTCTGCCGGAGGCCTGAGGGCCCAGCCGTGGTCTACCGGCCCGATCCCCGCGCCGAGCGCGAATCCGGCCGCGATCGCCCCGGTGACGTACTCCTTGGCCGCCGCCACCGCCTCCGGCACGGACTGCCCCTTGGCGAGCCGCGACGCGATCGCGGACGCGAGGGTGCAGCCCGTGCCGTGGGTGTGCCGGTTGTCGAGGCGGGGGGCGCGCAGCCGGAACTCGTCCGCGCCGTCCGTGAGCAGGTCCACGGCCTCGCCGGGCAGATGCCCGCCCTTGATCAGCACCCACTTCGGCCCGTACGCCAGCACGGCCGCCGCGGCCCGGCGCAGGTCCCCTTCCGATTCGACGTGGACGCCGGTCAGTTGGGCCACCTCGTCCAGGTTGGGGGTGGCCACGGTGGCCAGTGGGAGGAGTCTGGTGCGGACCGCGTCCAGGGCGGAGGCGGCGAGCAGCGGGTCGCCGTGCTTGGAGACGCCCACCGGGTCGACGACCACGGGCGCGTCGGTCCCGGCGATCAACTCCGCGACGGCCTCGACGAGTTCGGCTGAGGCAAGCATCCCGGTCTTCACCGCGTCCACGCCGATGTCGTCGACGACGCTGCGGTACTGGGCGCGCACAGCCGCCACCGGCAGTTCCCAAGCGCCCTGCACGCCCAGGGAGTTCTGGGCGGTCACCGCCGTGATCACGCTCATGCCGTGCACACCCAGCGCCAGCATCGTCTTCACGTCGGCCTGGATCCCGGCCCCGCCACCGGAGTCGGAGCCCGCGATCGTCAGCACCCGCGGGAGGCTCATGACTCGATGTCCCCGAAGTGGTCCCAGCCGCCCTTGCTGGTCCAGGGCGCCCCGTCGACCGTCACCTGGGGCAGCGCGGACGGGTTGAGGACCTCGCCGATGACCTTCCAGCGGGCGGGCAGCTTCACGTCCGGCGGGAAGGTCGCCACGATCGCGTGGTCCTCGCCGCCGCTCAGCACCCACTGCAGCGGGTCGACGCCGACGGCCTGACCGATGTCGTTCATCTGGGACGGGATGTCGATCGCACCGGAGCGGATGTCGATCCGCACCTTGCTGGCCTCCGCGATGTGACCGAGGTCGGCGATCAGCCCGTCGCTCACGTCACACATCGCGGTCGCGCCGAGTCCCGCGGCGGCCGGCCCCGCGTGGTACGGCGGCTCGGGGCGGCGGTGGGCCTCCACGAAGGCGCGCGGCGAGCGGAAGCCCCGGGAGAGCACCGCGTAGCCGGCCGCGGACCAGCCCAGCCAGCCGGTGACGGCCACCAGGTCGCCGGGCTGGGCTCCGCCCCGGGTGACCGGCTCCTGGTTGCGCAGATCACCGAGCGCGGTGATGGAGACCATGATGGTGTCGCCTCGGACCACATCGCCGCCGACCACCGAGGCGCCGGCCACCTGGCACTCGTCCCGGATGCCGTCCATCAGCTCGCTGGGCCAGGTCACCGGCAGTTCGGCGGGGACGACCAGGCCGAGCAGCAGCGCGGTCGGCACGGCGCCCATGGCGGCGATGTCCGCGAGGTTCTGCGCGGCCGCCTTGCGGCCGACGTCGTAGGCCGTGGACCAGTCGCGGCGGAAGTGCCGGCCCTCCAGCAGGATGTCGGTGCTCGCCACGACCCTGCGGTCGGGCGCGGCGACCACCGCGGCGTCGTCGCCGGGGCCGACCCGGACCGCCGGAGTGGTGGTGAGACGGGAGGTGAGCTCCCTGATGAGCCCGAACTCTCCCAGCTCACCAACAGTGCCCTTCATTGCCCTTCGCCCCTTCTCTGCCTTGCCGTGCCCGCTCGCGCGTCACCGTTGTCCTGGATACGGTCGAGGTGACCGTCAACTTCTGCCGTGCCCGCACCCCGGCGCGCAAGCCCCTGTCCGCGCAGGTCTCCCCGCGGTGGGCGGCGACGCGATACCGTGGCGTTCCTTTTCCCCACATGATCCTCGTGGCCGCCCTGGAGGTTCCGTGGTACAGGCGTACATCCTGATCCAGACGGAGGTCGGCAAAGCGTCGACCGTCGCCGAGATCATCAGCAAGATCCCTGGAGTCATCCAGGCCGAGGATGTGACAGGACCGTACGACGTCATCGTGCGCGCACAAGCGGAGACGGTCGACGAACTCGGCCGGCTCGTGGTCGCGAGGGTCCAGCAAGTGGACGGCATCACGCGCACCCTGACCTGCCCGGTCGTCCATCTGTAGCCCCCGTCTACGCTTGGCCGGTGAACATCTTCCGTCACCGGCCATTCGGTCTGCCCGCGCTCGCCGTGCTGATGATCGCGGCGGCGGGCTGCTCATCAGCAGACGACGCCCCGTCGGCGGCGGTTCCCCGTCCGGGTGCGTCGGTCGCCAAACTGTGCGACCGCCTCGACGGGGTGCTGCCGAAGAAGGTCGACGGATTCACCCGACGTGACCCCGAGCCCTCGTCCGCACTGACCGCGGGCTGGGGGGACCCGGCGATCATACTGCGCTGCGGTCTCGCACGGCCTGCGAAGATGGCCGACCCGGAGGCCGACGGGGTCGAGGTGAACGGGGTCGGGTGGCTGCTGGAGCAGCGGGCCGACGGGGCGTTCCGGTTCACGACGACGCTCCGGAAGGCGTATGTCGAGGTGACGGTTCCGAAGGACCGGACGGGGGACGGCATGGCGCCGCTGGTGAGTTTGGCGCCTGCCGTCAAGAAGGCGATTCCGGAGGGGATCGCCGGCTAGGGGGTGTCCGGCAGATCAGGGCGGCTGTAAGACGGCGCTTCCTGGCCGGGACGAGCGGGGTCTGGTGCGTGCAGCTGCAAGGCGGAGGAGGCGTGGACAATCAGCCGCTTCCGCGGCGGCCGACGCGGTGGGGGCACCCCCGGCCGAAGGCTGGGGGACGTCGGGGACCGACGACAACGCGGCTGGGGGCACCCCCTCTGGGGGGGCGTGCCAGACCCCGCGACGCCGACAGGATCCGCCGGACGCCCCCTAGGGCCTGACGGGGCGCTTCAGCGCAGGCCGGTTGAACGGTTCAGCGCTGCCTGGATGAGGCGGTCGACGAGGTCCGGGTAGGTGACGCCCGTCGCCTGCCACATCTGGGGATACATCGAGATCGGTGTGAATCCCGGCATCGTGTTGATCTCGTTGATCACGAAATCGCCGTCCTCGGTGAGGAAGAAGTCCGCGCGGACCAGGCCCTCGCAGGACGCGGCCTCGAAGGCGTCCACCGCGAGCGCCTGGATCTCGGCGGTTTCCTCCGGGGTCAGCGGGGCCGGGACGATGCCGGGGGTGGAGTCGATGTACTTGGCCTCGAAGTCGTAGTACGCGTGGGCGTCGGCCGGCGGGATCTCGGCCGGGGCCGAGGCGCGCGGGCCGTCCTCGAACTCCAGGACCCCGACCTCGATCTCACGGCCGCGCAGCGCCGCCTCGACCAGGATCTTCGGGTCGTGGGACTGGGCGGTGGCGATCGCCTCGTCCAGGCCGGAGAGGTCGTCGACCTTGGTGATGCCGATCGACGAACCGGCACGGGCGGGCTTCACGAACAGCGGCCAGCCGTGCTCGCCCGCGAAGTCGACGATCCGCTTGCGGGCGGCGGACTCGTCCCGCTTCCACTCGCGGGGACGGATCACCAGGTACGGGCCGACCTTGAGCCCGAACGAGGTGAACACCCGCTTCATGTACTCCTTGTCCTGGCCGACGGCCGAGGCGAGCACACCGGAGCCGACGTACGGGATGCCGGAGAGCTCCAGGAGTCCCTGGAGGGTGCCGTCCTCGCCGTAGGGGCCGTGCAGCACCGGGAAGACGACGTCGACCTCGCCGAGCGCCTTGGGCACGGAGCCGGGCTCGCTGTAGACGACCTCGCGGTTGGCCGGGTCGACGGGGAGCACCACGCCGCCCTCGGTGGACTCGGCGAGGTCGCCGACCTCGGGGGTACGGCGGTCGCTGATCGCCATGCGTTCGGGTTCGTCGGCCGTGAGCACCCAGCGGCCTTCCCGGGTGATGCCGATCGGCAGGACGTCGTACGTCGTCCGGTCGATGGCGCTCAGGACGGCTCCGGCGGTGACCATGGAGATCCCGTGCTCGGAGCTGCGACCGCCGAACACGACGGCCACACGCGGCTTGCGAGCGGGCTGCTCAGGGTTCTGGGGGAGGTTCTCGGTGCTCATATCGCGTTGAGGGTACCCGGTGGTAGGTCCCCGAGACAGCGTCCTCGGGGCGCGTTTGCTCAGCGTCGCTCGGGCTTCGCGCTACGCGACATGAGCTCCTTGAGGGCGACCACGGGCGGCTTGCCCTCGTGCACGATGTCGACCACCGTCTCGGTGATCGGCATCTCCACGCCGTGCCGGCGGGCCAGATCGGCCACGGACTCGCAGGACTTGACGCCCTCGGCGGTCTGACTGGTGACCGCGATGGTCTCCTCCAGGGTCATGCCCTTGCCGAGGTTGGTGCCGAAGGTGTGGTTGCGGGACAGCGGCGAGGAACAGGTGGCCACCAGGTCGCCGAGGCCCGCGAGGCCGGAGAAGGTCAGCGGGTCGGCGCCGAGCGCGATGCCGAGCCGGGCGGTCTCCGCGAGACCGCGCGTGATGAGCGAGCCCTTGGCGTTGTCGCCGAGGCCCATGCCGTCCGCGATGCCCACGGCGAGGCCGATGACGTTCTTCACGGCACCGCCCAGCTCGCACCCGACCACGTCGGTCTCGGTGTACGGCCGGAAGTACGGGGTGTGGCAGGCGGCCTGGAGCCGCTGGGCGACCGTCTCGTCGGTGCAGGCGACCACGGCGGCGGCCGGCATCCGGGCGGCGATCTCGCGGGCGAGGTTGGGGCCGGTGACGACGGCGACGCGGTCCGCGCCGACCTTGGTGACGTCCTCGATGACCTCGCTCATCCGCATGGCGGTGCCGAGTTCGACGCCCTTCATGAGCGACACGAGGATCGTGCCGGGCGCGAGCAGCGGCGCCCATTCGGCGAGATTGGCCCGCATGGTCTGGGACGGCACCGACAGGAACGTGAAGTCGGCGCGGGCCGCGGCCTCGGCGGGGTCGGTCGTGGCCCGCAGGTTCTCGGGGAGTTCCACGCCGGGCAGGTAGTCGGGGTTGGTACGGCCGGAGTTGACGGCCTCGGCCACCTCCGCGCGCCGCGCCCACAGGGTGACCTCGCACCCGGCGTCGGCGAGCACCATCCCGAAGGCCGTACCCCACGAACCCGCGCTGAAGACCGCCGCCTTGGCAGGCTTGCTCACTTGCCGCTCTCCTCTTCCAGACCGCTCTGCGAACGCGCCCGGCGCCGCTGCTCGATGCGCACCTGGCGTGGATCGTAGGCGGTCCCGGGGGCCTTCTCGCCGCGGATCTCCTCCAGCTGGCGGGTGATGGCGGCCATGATGACCTCGGTCGCCTCCCTGAGGACGTCCTGGGTCATGTCCTTGCCGTAGAAGCGCGAGAGGTCGACCGGCGGGCCGGCGAGGACGTGGTGGGTCTTGCGGGGCAGCAGGTTGAGCTTCTTCGCGTACGGCGGCAGCAGTTCGTTGGCGCCCCACTGGGCGACCGGGATCACCGGGCACTTGGTCTGCAGGGCGACCCGGGCGGCGCCGGTCTTGCCGGTCATGGGCCACTGGTCCGGGTCGCGGGTGATCGTTCCCTCAGGGTAGAAGGCGACGCACTCGCCGCGCTCCACGGCGTCGATCGCGGCCCGGAAGGCGCTGAGCGCGTCGGTGGACTCGCGGTAGACGGGGATCTGCCCGGTGCCCCGCATGGCGGCGCCGACGAATCCCTTCTTGAAAAGCCCGCTCTTCGCCAGGAATCGCGGAACGCGCCCGGTGTTGTACTGATAGTGAGCGTAGGCGAAGGGGTCGATGTGGGAATTGTGGTTCACCGCAGTGATAAATCCGCCCTCGGCCGGAATGTTGTCCATTCCGCGCCAGTCCCGCTTGATCATGACCACCAGCGGCGGTTTGCACAGCACCGCAGCGAAGCGGTACCAGAAGCCGATTCTCCGGCGGGGCACGCGCACACCTTCCTCTAGGACTTCTTCCCGGTCTCCGGGACTTCTTCTCCCGGACCGGGGGCCGGGAGAAGTGTGGCCCCGGTCCGCCGGTCTGTCGAGGAACACCGTACGCCTCGCTGCCGCGCGTACCCCGGGGCCCGGGTGACAATGAGGCAACAAGGGAGGGACGGTACGTCGGTGCAGTGGACCTTGGTGATACCCCTCAAGCCCTTGGCGCGGGCCAAGAGCAGGCTCGCGGACACCGCGACGGACGGTTTGCGTCCGTCACTGGCCCTCGCCTTCGCCCAGGACACGCTGGCGGCGGCGCTGGCCTGCCAGGCGGTGAAGGATGTGGCGGTCGTCACGGACGACACGCTGGCAGGACGCGAGCTTTCGGCGCTGGGCGCGCGCATCGTCCCGGACACGCCGGGAAGCGGCCTTAACGCCGCTCTGCGGCACGGCGCGGCGGTCGTACGCGCATCGCGTCCGGAAAGCGCGGTGGCTGCCCTGAACGCCGATCTGCCGGCGTTGCGTCCGCTGGAATTGTCCCGGGTGCTCGACGCGGCCGCGGAATTCCCGCGCGCTTTTCTCCCGGACGCGGCGGCAATCGGCACCACCCTGCTGGCCGCGGCCCCCGGCAGTGAATTGGCGCCCGTATTCGGCCCGGATTCCCGTGCCCGCCACACCGCCTCGGGCGCCGCGGAACTGCGACTGGCCGACGTGGACTCGGTGCGCCAGGACGTGGACACCGGCGCGGACCTGCGGACGGCACTGGCCCTGGGCGTGGGCCCACGCACGGCCGCGGTGGCGGCCCGCCTGCTGATCCCGGACCAGTAGGCTGCGCTCATGCAGGCGACCGCATACACGTACGACCCCGAGACCCGCAGCGGCCAGGTGCTGCTGGACGACGGGACTCCGGTGCCCTTCGAGGGAGCCGCTTTCGAGGCGGGAGGCCTGCGGCTGCTCCGGCCGGGGCAGCGGGTGCGGATCGAAACAGAGGGCACCGGAGCCGACCTCCGCGTCACCCTGGTGACCTTGCAGACTCTCTGAGGCGAAAACGCCCCGTCAGGGGCGCGGGGAACTGCGCGACCAGCCCCAGCGGCGCCGCACCCGAAACTCTTGGTACGCCAAACACACCGCGGGCCGGACTCCTCAAAGGAGTCCGGCCCGTCGCGTGAGTTACCCCGGCGCTCCCCCGCGTCAGCGGGCGGCGGTCTTCTTCGCGGTGGCCTTCCGAGCCGTCGACTTCTTGGCCGGCGCCTTCTTGGCGGTGACCTTCTTGGCCGGAGCCTTCTGCGCGGCCGCCTTCTTCGCCGTCGCCGTGCTCTTCTTGGCGGTGGTCTTCTTGGCCGTGGTCTTCTTCGCCGTGGCGGTCGTCTTCTTCGCCGTCGTCTTCTTCGCGGTGGTCTTCTTGGCCGCCGCGGTCGCCTTCTTGGCGGTGCTCTTCTTCGCCGCCGCCTTCTTGACCGTCGCCGAAGCACCGCCGGTCAGGCTGCCCTTGGGTGCCTTCTTGACCGAGACCTCGCCGCCGCGGGGGAGCTTCTTCGAGCCGCTCACCAGGTCCTTGAAGCCCTGACCGGCGCGGAAGCGCGGCACGGAGGTCTTCTTGACCCGAACCCGCTCGCCCGTCTGGGGATTGCGGGCGTAACGGGCCGGGCGGTCCACCTTCTCGAAGGACCCGAAGCCCGTGACCGAGACCCGGTCACCCGCGACGACCGAGCGGACGATGGCGTCCAGAACCGCGTCGACCGCTTCCGCGGCCTGCTGGCGGCCGCCCATCTTGTCGGCAATCGCTTCTACGAGCTGCGCCTTGTTCACGTCTTCCCCTTCGGAGACATCGCCAGAACGAAAGTGTTCAAGCTTTTTCGCACGTTAGGCAGATATATACCGCAAATCAAACACGAAACGGGCTTATCACCCTCGTGCCGCAACGGACTCGGCCGTCCTGGACGGTCCAGTCACCGTTCCTCTTCGGGGAATCGACCCGCTTCGAGGTCCGCGTTGAACCGTTCCAGCCGCCTTGCCGCGTCGGCGAGGTCGTGTTTGGCCGCGGCCGTAATGACCAGCAGCTTCCGGGTCAGCGCCATCCGTACGCCCTCCGGGACTTGCAGTGCGCGCACTCTTGTGTGCGCTTCCTTCAGTTGGCCCGCGACCGCCGCATAGAGCTGGAGTTGGCCGTCGTGTTCCATGCACAGATTGTGCCATCTGGGGCGAGTTGTCGCCTGCGCAGGGGGCAACTGCCGCCGCAAATGGCCTTCCGGGCACTTGCGGAAGCCACGGACACAGCACTCACCTACCCCCACAACATCCGCCCTAACGTGGGAAGTTGGCAAGACCTGCGACAACGCGAGCGCCCGTTCGGGTGCAGACATGGCTGTACCCCCAATCGTGGCGATCGGGGGTACAGGCGGGGCGTTGCGGTGGCTGAAACCAGCCCTGTTCAGATGTGGTCGACCAGGCCGGAAGCGGGCTCCGGATCAGGCCTGGAGCGTCCGCGGCTTGTACGACGGCCGCTTGGCCTCGTACGTGGCGATGTCGGCCTCGTTCTGGAGGGTGATGGAGATGTCGTCGAGCCCGTTCAGCAGCCGCCAGCGGGAGTTCTCGTCCAGCTCGAAGGAGGCGGTGATGCCCTCGGCGCGCACCTCGCGGGCCTGCAGGTCGACCGTGATCTCGGCCTGCGGGTCGTTCTCGGTGAGCTCCTGGAGCGCGTCCACGATCTTCTGCTCCAGGACCACCGTGAGCAGGCCGTTCTTCAGCGAGTTGCCCCGGAAGATGTCGGCGAAGCGGGAGGAGATGACGGTCTTGAAGCCGTAGTTCTGCAGTGCCCAGACGGCGTGCTCACGGGAGGAGCCGGTGCCGAAGTCGGGGCCGGCGACCAGGACCGTCGCACCCTGCCGCTCGGGCCGGTTGAGCACAAACTCGGGATCTTTCCGCCAGGCCTCGAACAGCCCGTCCTCGAAGCCGTCCCTGGTGACCTTCTTGAGCCAGTGAGCAGGGATGATCTGGTCGGTGTCGACGTTGGAGCGGCGCAGCGGGACGGCTCGGCCGGTGTGCGTGGTGAATGCTTCCATGGCTGATCAGACTCCAGCGGGCGTACGAACGTCGGCGTCGGACAGGTCGGCGGGCGAGGCCAGGTGGCCCAGGACGGCCGTGGCGGCCGCGACCTGCGGCGACACCAGGTGGGTACGGCCGCCCTTGCCCTGCCGGCCCTCGAAGTTGCGGTTGGAGGTGGACGCGGAGCGCTCACCCGGGGCCAGCTGGTCGGGGTTCATGCCCAGGCACATCGAGCAGCCCGCGTGCCGCCATTCGGCGCCGGCGTCCTTGAAGACGACGTCCAGGCCCTCGGAGACGGCCTGCAGACCGACCCGTGCGGAGCCGGGGACGACCAGCATCCGTACGCCGTCGGCGACTTTGCGGTCCTTGAGGATGTCCGCCGCGGCGCGCAGGTCCTCGATACGGCCGTTGGTGCAGGAGCCTACGAAGACGGTGTCCACGTTGATGGAGCGCAGCGACTGGCCGGCCTCCAACCCCATGTACTCCAGGGCCTTTTCGGCGGCGAGGCGCTCCGAAGCGTCTTCGTACGAAGCCGGGTCGGGGACGTCCGCCGAAAGCGGGGCGCCCTGGCCAGGGTTGGTGCCCCAGGTGACGAACGGGGAGAGGGCGGCGGCGTCGATGTGCACCTCGGCGTCGAAGACCGCGTCCTCGTCCGTCTTCAGGGTCTTCCAGTACTCGACCGCCGCATCCCAGTCGGCACCCTCGGGGGCGTGGGCGCGGCCCTTGATGTACGCGAAGGTCGTCTCGTCGGGGGCGATCATGCCCGCGCGGGCGCCGGCCTCGATCGACATGTTGCAGATGGTCATGCGGGCCTCCATCGAGAGCTTCTCGATGGCGGAGCCGCGGTACTCCAGGATGTAGCCCTGGCCGCCGCCCGTACCGATCCTGGCGATGATCGCCAGGATCAGGTCCTTGGCGGTGACGCCCTCGGGCAGTTCGCCGTCGACCGTGATGGCCATGGTTTTCGGGCGGGCCAGCGGCAGCGTCTGGGTGGCCAGCACATGCTCCACCTGGGAGGTGCCGATACCGAACGCCAGCGCGCCGAAGGCGCCGTGCGTGGAGGTGTGCGAGTCACCGCAGACGACGGTCGTACCGGGCTGGGTCAGACCCAGCTGCGGGCCGACCACGTGCACGACACCCTGCTCGACGTCGCCCAGCGGGTGCAGCCGGACACCGAACTCGGCGCAGTTCTTGCGCAGCGTCTCCAACTGGACCCGGGAGACCGGGTCCGCGATGGGCTTGTCGATGTCGAGGGTGGGGGTGTTGTGATCCTCGGTCGCGATGGTGAGGTCGAGGCGGCGCACCTGGCGGCCGTTGCGGCGCAGCCCGTCGAAGGCCTGCGGGCTGGTCACCTCGTGCAGCAGGTGCAGATCGATGAAGAGGAGGTCGGGCTCGCCCTCGGCGCGCCGGACGACATGGTCGTCCCAGACCTTCTCCGCGAGTGTCCTACCCATCGCTTTCCCTCCGGCCGGCAGACGTGCACCGGCCCAACTAGAGATCTTGAGGTAGCGGCTGCCCGTTCTCCGGGCCCCTGAAGTCGTGGTTCCGGGCTTCCGCCGCCGGGCCCGTTGGTCCGCGGGCCACTGTGTCTATCCAGAGTGGCGCGTTCCATCGAAAATTGAACTTGCGTTTCACAGAGTGAGACGTGAGTATCGTTGCATGGACAACAGTAGCGGCGTCGGCGTTCTGGACAAGGCGGCCCTTGTCCTGAGCGCTCTGGAGTCCGGTCCGGCCACCCTCGCGGGTCTGGTCGGGGCCACCGGACTGGCACGGCCCACGGCTCACCGGCTGGCCGTGGCCCTGGAACACCACCGCATGGTGGCACGCGACATGCAGGGCCGTTTCATTCTCGGCCCGCGACTCGCGGAACTGGCCGCGGCGGCCGGCGAGGACCGTCTGCTCGCGACGGCGGGCCCGGTGCTCACCCACCTCCGGGACATCACCGGCGAGAGCGCGCAGCTCTATCGCCGCCAGGGTGACATGCGTATCTGTGTGGCCGCGGCGGAACGTCTGTCCGGTCTTCGGGACACGGTGCCGGTCGGTTCGACGCTCACGATGAAGGCGGGTTCGTCGGCGCAGATCCTGATGGCCTGGGAGGAGCCGGAGCGCCTGCACCGCGGCCTCCAGGGCGCCCGCTTCACGGCGACGGCCCTGTCGGGTGTCCGCCGCCGCGGCTGGGCCCAGTCCATCGGCGAACGCGAGCCGGGCGTCGCGTCGGTGTCGGCGCCGGTGCGGGGACCTTCCAACCGTGTGGTGGCGGCCGTCTCGGTCTCCGGCCCCATCGAACGCCTCACCCGCCACCCCGGCCGTATGCACGCCCAGGCGGTCATCGACGCGGCGGCCCGCCTGTCGGAGGCCCTGCGCCGCACGGGCTGAGAGCCGCACCCGTCCGGGAGAGAGCCGGCCTCAACGCCGCGGCAGGCTCTTCCCGAGGGGACTGCAGAAACTCAGAGGCGCCGCACTCACGCCGGTCGATGAGCGAACCGGTCCTTCGCGTACCGTCCCCGCCGCTCCACCGGTACGACCCCGCTCGCCGCGCCCATTCCGAAGCGGGGCATGTCGAAGTAGACGGACTCGTACGAGCCCTCGGGCGCCACATACGCCTCGTGCCACAGCCCCACATGCCCGCGGAACTTCCCCGCGCGCTCCTTGCGGTTCACCATGCCCCACACCGCGTGATGGAACAGGTCGGGCGAGCTCGCGTACGCGTACAGCTTCTCCTTCGACTCCCGGTACTGGACGAAGCAGTAGGTCCGCGGCGACGCCGTCAGCGCCACGCGCCCCAGCAGCCCCCGGGCAGGGTCCCGTTCGAGCTCCCGCAGCATGCGGAACATCGACAGCGCGACCGGGAGCCACTGGTGGACCCCATTCCACGCGAAGTTGATGCACCAGGCGGCGATCGCCGACCTCGACTTCACGGAGACGCATCCGTCGGAGGAGGAGAAGGTGGAGGCAGCGGTGGCCGCCGCGGCCCTGGTGGAGCCGATGCTCGGCGCTGCACCGGCTGGCACAGGAGGAGGAGACGGCCCGCCGATACGGCTTCGAGTGAGCCGGCAGCGGGGACGACGAAGGCCCTCCGCCGAAGCGAAGGGCCTTCATGTGGTACCCCCGACCGGATTCGAACCGGCGCTACCGCCTTGAGAGGGCGGCGTGCTAGGCCGCTACACAACGGGGGCGTGGATCTTACGTTTCCGCAGATCCGAGCTGGTCTACCTGGACTCGAACCAAGACTAACTGAACCAGAATCAGTCGTGCTGCCAATTACACCATAGACCAATGTGGTTTAGACCAGTTCGTACCCCCGACCGGATTCGAACCGGCGCTACCGCCTTGAGAGGGCGGCGTGCTAGGCCGCTACACAACGGGGGCCCTAGCGATCCTTCGATCACCGTACCCCCGACCGGATTCGAACCGGCGCTACTGCCTTGAGAGGGCAGCGTGCTAGGCCGCTACACAACGGGGGCTTGCGGATATGATCCGCGCGTGCAGATGAGCTCTGCGAGCTGGCCTACCTGGACTCGAACCAAGACTAACTGAACCAGAATCAGTCGTGCTGCCAATTACACCATAGGCCACTGGAACGCAAGCCCCTGAGGGGATTTTGTTCTAGCTACGCTCCTCCGGTTCCGGCCTTTCGGCCCGTTCCCCGGCGGCGCAGGAAGAACATTACCTGAAGGTGGACGGGGCTCCAAAACGGGTATCGGCGCGGAGGATGGCGGGCAGTTCGGCGAGGGATGCGATCCGGTGCGGGCCGGCGGGGGCGTCGTCCCTGGTGGACGGTCCGTGGCGGTCGATCAACACCGACAGCAGCCCGGCGTCGGCGGCACCGCGCCCGTCGATCTCCGGGTGGTCACCGACGTACGCGACCTCGTGCGGGGCGAGTTCCAGCGCGGCGCAGGCCGCCAGGAAGGCGCCGGCCTCGGGCTTGGAGATGCCCAGTTCGGCGGCGCAGAGGACGGTCTCGAAGCGGTCGTGGACGCCGAGCGTGCGCAGCTTGTGCTCCTGGACGTGCAGGCTGGAGTTGGAGAGCACGGCGTGCCGGTGGCCGGCCGCGAGTGCGTCCAGGGCGGGCAGGACGTCCGGGAAGAGGGCCCAGCCGGTCTCGTAGTGCCTCCGGTACCGGCGGAACCATGCCTCGGCCTCGTCGTCGGTGAGCTCCTCGCCCAGGAACACCCGTACCCGGTCCCGCCGCTGTCCCTCGAAGCTGACCTCGCCCGCCGAGAACCGCGCCCACTGCTGGTCGGTGATCTCCCGCCACCGCACCAGGGCCGCCTCCGCGCTCTCCCAGCCGGCGAGCAGCCCCTCCGCCGCCAGATGCGCCCGCATGCCCTCCCGGTCGGCGGTCGTGTAGTCGAAGAGAGTGTCGTCCACGTCCCAGACCACGGCTCTGATCGTCATACCGCCGACGGTACCCGGTGGGTACGACGAAGGGGCGGCCCCGGGAGGAACCGGGACCGCCCCTCACGCGGGCGTGCCCTACGCGGTCAGCTTCGCCAGGGCCGCGTCGATCCGCGCCAGCGTCTTCTCCTTGCCCAGGACCTCCAGGGACTCGAAGAGCGGCAGGCCGACCGTGCGGCCGGTGACGGCCACCCGGACCGGGGCCTGGGCCTTGCCGAGCTTGAGGCCGTGGGCCTCGCCGGCGGCCAGGACGGCCTCCTTCAGGGACTCGGGGGAGGTCCAGTCGGCGGACTCCAGCTTCTCGCGGGCCGTGACCAGCAGGGCGTCGGAGCCCTCCTTCATCGCCTTGGTCCACGACGCCTCGTCGAAGACCGGCTCGGGCAGGAAGAGGAAGTCGACGTTGTCGGTGATCTCCGAGAGGACCTTCAGCCGGGTCTGGGCGTGCGGGGCGATCGCGTGCCACTTGGCCTCGTCGAAGTCCTCCGGGGCCCAGGGGGCGACGGGGGCCTTCAGCCAGGGGGCGCAGCGCTCCGTGAAGTCCTTCACATCCAGCATGCGGATGTGGTCGGCGTTGATCGCCTCGCACTTCTTCAGGTCGAAGCGGGCCGGGTTGGGGTTCACGTCGGAGATGTCGAAGGCGGCCACCATCTCCTCGATCGAGAAGATGTCCCGGTCCGCCGAGAACGACCAGCCGAGCAGGGAGAGGTAGTTGAGCAGGCCCTCGGGGAGGAAGCCGCGCTCGCGGTAGAGATTGAGCGAGGACTCCGGGTCGCGCTTGGAGAGCTTCTTGTTGCCCTCGCCCATGACGTACGGCAAGTGGCCGAAGGCCGGGGTCTGCTTGGCGATGCCCAACTCGGTCAGCGCCTTGTAGAGGGCGATCTGCCGGGGGGTTGAGGAGAGCAGGTCCTCGCCGCGCAGGACGTGGGTGATCTCCATCAGGGCGTCGTCGACCGGGTTGACGAGCGTGTACAGGGGCGCGCCGTTGGCCCGGACGATCCCGTAGTCCGGGACGTTCTCCGGGAGATAGGTGATGTCACCGCGGACCAGGTCCGTGAAGGTGATCGTCTCGTCGGGCATCCGGAAGCGGACGATCGGGGTGCGGCCCTGGGCCTTGTACTCCTCGACCTGCTCGGCGGTGAGGTCCCGGCAGTGACCGTCGTAGCCGGACGGCTTGCCGGCCGCGCGGGCGGCCTCGCGGCGGGTGTCCAGCTCCTCCTGGGAGCAGTAGCAGTGGTAGGCGTGACCGGCGTCGAGCAGCTTCTGGGCGACGTCCCGGTAGATGTCCATGCGCTGCGACTGGCGGTACGGCGCGTGCGGGCCGCCGACCTCGGGGCCCTCGTCCCAGTCGAAGCCCAGCCAGCGCATCGCGTCGAGCAGCTGCTGGTACGACTCCTCGGAGTCGCGGGCCGCGTCGGTGTCCTCGATGCGGAAGACCAGGGTGCCCTGGTGGTGCCGGGCGAACGCCCAGTTGAACAGGGCGGTGCGGACCAGGCCCACATGGGGGTTACCGGTCGGCGAGGGACAGAACCGTACTCGGACGGCGGGGTCGGGTGCGCTAGCCACGCTTGACAACCTTGTTGGTGAGAGTGCCGATGCCTTCGATGGTGACGGCGACCTGGTCGCCGACGTTGAGGGGGCCGACCCCTGCCGGGGTGCCGGTGAGGATCACGTCGCCGGGGAGCAGCGTCATGGCCTCGGTGATGTTGACGATCAGGTCCGCGATGGGGTGGATCATCTCGCTCGTACGGCCGAGCTGGCGCTGTTCGCCGTTGACCGTGAGCTGGATCGTCAGGTCGGACGCGGTGGCGAGGTCCAGATCCGTCTCCACCCAGGGGCCGAGCGGGCAGGAGGTGTCGAAGCCCTTGGCCCGGGCCCACTGCTTCTCGCGCTTCTGGACGTCGCGGGCGGTGACGTCGTTGGCGCAGGTGTAGCCGAGGATCACGTCCTGGGCGCGCTCGCGCGGGACCTCGCGGCACATACGGCCGATGACCACGGCCAGTTCGGCCTCGTGGTGGAGGTCCTGGGAGAACGAGGGGTACTGGATCTCGTCGCCGGGGCCGATCACCGAGGTGGACGGCTTGAAGAAGGCGAAGGGGGTGTCCGGGACCTCGTTGCCCAGCTCCCTGGCGTGCTCCGCGTAGTTGCGGCCGTAGGCGACGACCTTGCTGGGGAGCACCGGCGGGAGCAGCCGTACCTTGCTCAGCGGGACCTTCGTACCGGAGAGCTCGAAGTCCGTGAACGGAATGCCCTTGATGATGTCGAGGACGAGTTCGTCCTGCTTGTCGCCCTCGACGGCGCCGAAGGCGACGTTCCCGTCGATGGAGAACCTGGCGATGCGCACGGGATCCTTGCGCCCCTCACTGAGCCGACTGGAGTCTGACGCTCCAGGCTAACGCGGTGAGAGGTGGCCGCCGCGAAAACAACCCGGTGACCGGGTGAGTGAGTGGACGGCGGCCGTGGCCCTTACTACGCGCTGCTCGCTGCTCGCTGCCCGCTACTCGGCGACCGAGGCCGCCACCGGGATCTCCATGAGGATGGTGCGCCGCGGGTTGGCGGTCTGGGCGGGGAGGTCGAGGGAGTGCTCGGGGAGTTCGGGGGTCTGCAGTTCCTCGGCGTCCTTGAGGTGGGCGAGGGTGGTGCGCCGGGGGTTGGCTATGTTGCGGAACATCATCGTCGTCTTCACGGTTGTACTGACCCCGTCATGTATGGGTTGGCAGAGACTGCCCTCTTGTAAAGCGCCAGGCTAAACATCGAATTCCCGGCGCAAGCCGCCAAGAGACCTTGACCTGCGTGTGAGTTTGCTCACGAAGTCGAGGACGAAACGGTCATTCCCGACTGACAACTCACCGCAATGAAACGGACATTGGCGAACTGAACCTGCCATTCCGCTCCTGATCATCTCGACTGGGACACGCCTCACGCGCCCGCGACTGGCAGGGATACGCCCGGTATGTACGTGATCGACTTCGACGTCTCGTAACGTCTCACTCACACGCTGTCACGGAGGTCACAGCTCGGCCCACGGCCCTTGTTGGAGATCCGGCACTGTGCTGGAATTCCACGGACCGCCGCAGGATCGAGCCGGCGCGCAGGGGGCGCAACGCAGCGCCGGGTGGCGGCGAGACAGGGGGAACCAGCGCCGGTCACATTCACGACCAACAGGGGGCGCGCACTCAGAGCGCTCCCCCCGACAACGCCGACACCGTGTCTTTCCGTTCAGCGGAGGGGCGCCTGGTCCAGAGGTTGCGACGCTAGTGCAGGGACGTTTCAAGAGGGATGGCAGCGCTTCGGCGGAGCCGGAGGCGCACGGCGGGACCGACCGCGGTTCCTCGCCCCAGCACGCCCAGAACCCGGGGCCGGCCCCGGTCGGCGGTGGTGACGGCGGCGAGCGCCTCGGGCGCCACGCCGTGTCGGCGTCTTCGGCGACTTCGTCGACTTCGGGCCCCCAGCCGACCGCCGCGCCGGCGCCCACGATCAAACCCCCCAAGGGCCCGACCAACCCCGGCTCGCGCATAGCCCTGCGCAACTGGCGCATCTCCACGCGCCTGGTGTCGCTGCTCGCGCTCCCCGTGGTGGCGGCGACGACGCTGGGCGCGGTGCGCATCAAC
Organism: Streptomyces sp. NPDC005866; assembly: GCF_040629895.1. Lineage (NCBI taxonomy): Bacteria > Bacillati > Actinomycetota > Actinomycetes > Kitasatosporales > Streptomycetaceae > Streptomyces > Streptomyces sp. NPDC005866. Next base: position 99,904 of record NZ_JBEXWP010000028.1, on the reverse strand, counting down.
GACTCGCTCGACAGCATCCAGCAGCTCGACAACATGAAGCTGCTGACGGACATGACCAAGCAGGCCACCGAACTGGCCGCCATGCTCCAGGAGGAGCGCGACCAGACGGCCGGTCCGCTGGCGCACGGGCAGTCGATCAACAGCGTCACGGTCAAGGGCCGCGAGGACAAGACCGACCGCGCCCGCGAGAACTTCCTCAACGCCTCGCAGGAAATCGACACCGCGAGCAAGAACGGTCAGCTCCAGGGCGTCCGGGACAGCCTCGTCGGTCTGGCCGGCCAGCTCGACGACCTGGCGAAGATCCGCAAGGACGCCTATCAGCAGAAGCAGAACTCGACCCAGACGGTCGAGGCCTACCACCGGCTGATCACCCAGCTGATCGGCCTCTCGCAGGACATGGCGCAGGCGTCGAGCAACCCGGACATGATCCAGCGCACCCGCGCCCTGGCGGCGTTCTCCACCGCCAAGGAGTACGCGTCCGTACAGCGCGCCGTCATCGCCGCGGCCCTGCCCGCCAACAACACGTCCGCCGGCAACCTCTCCGAGAACGACCGGCTCTACGCCGAGTCGGCGCTGCAGAGCGAGACCTCCGAGCTGACGATCTTCCGCAACGTCTACGCCGGGAACGCGGCCGAGCTGCTGAAGCCGATCGACGAGAACAACCCGACGATCCAGTCCGCGAACACCTACGCCAAGCGCGCACTCGGCGCCCAGAACGGTCTGAACGAGCTCGCCAAGCGGTCCTACCTCGACTGGGTGGACGACAGCTCGACCAAGATCGGCCAGATGAAGAAGATCGAGCACACGCTGCTCGAGGACATGGAACAGAAGGCCCGCGAGCTGCGCTCCTCCTCCCAGCAGGAAGCGATCATCTCCGGTGCGCTGATCCTGCTCGTCCTCGGTGTGTCGCTGGTCGGCGCCTTCATCGTGGCCCGCTCCATGATCCGCTCGCTGCGCCGCCTCCAGGAGACCGCCACCAAGGTCGCCCAGGACCGCCTGCCCGAGCTGGTCAAGCAGCTGTCCGAGTCCGACCCGCAGGACGTCGACACGTCCGTGGAGTCGGTCGGTGTGCACTCCCGGGACGAGATCGGCCAGGTGGCCGCGGCCTTCGACGACGTGCACCGCGAGGCGGTCCGCCTCGCCGCCGAGCAGGCCCTCCTCCGGGGCAACGTCAACGCGATGTTCACCAACCTCTCGCGCCGCTCCCAGGGCCTCATCCAGCGTCAGCTCTCGCTCATCTCCGAACTGGAGTCCCGCGAGGCCGACCCGGACCAGCTGTCCTCCCTCTTCAAGCTCGACCACCTCGCGACGCGTATGCGCCGTAACGGTGAGAACCTCCTCGTCCTCGCCGGTGAGGAGCCCGGCCGCCGCTGGACCCGCCCGGTCCCGCTGGTCGACGTGCTCCGCGCCGCCGCGTCCGAGGTGGAGCAGTACGAGCGCATCGAGCTGGCCGCCGTACCGACCACCGAAGTGGCCGGCCGTGTGGTCAACGACCTCGTGCACCTGCTCGCCGAGCTGCTGGAGAACGCGACCTCCTTCTCCTCGCCGCAGACCAAGGTCAAGGTCACCGGTCACGCGCTGCCCGACGGCCGGGTGCTGATCGAGATCCACGACACCGGTATCGGCCTCTCCCCCGAGGACCTCGCCGCGATCAACGAGCGGCTCGCCTCGCCGCCCACCGTGGACGTCTCCGTCTCCCGCCGCATGGGCTTGTTCGTGGTCGGCCGGCTCTCGCAGCGGCACGGCATCCGCATCCAGCTGCGCCCGTCCGACTCCGGTGGTACGACCGCGCTGGTCATGCTCCCGGTCGACGTCGCCCAGGGCGGCAAGAAGCCCGCTCCCGGCAAGCCCGGCGCCCCGGCGTCGTCCGGCGGTCCGGCCGGCGCGGCCGCGGCCCGGCGGGGCGGTGCCGGCGGTTCGCTCGGCGCGGGTGCCACCGCCCCGGCCCTCGGCGGCGGTGCCGCCCCGGCCGGTGCGCGTGGTGGCGCCCCCGGTTCCGGCGGCCCCGCCGGTGGTGGACTGCTCGGCGCCGGTGCCGCTCCGCGCGGCCAGGTCGGCGCGGGCCAGGGTCCCCGGGCCGCGCTGCCCGGCGCGGGCCCGAACGGCGGCCGTCCCGGTGCGCCGGGCGGCGCGCGCGGCCCGCAGGGTCCGGCGGCTCCCCCGCAGGGCCGGCCCACCGGCGGTGCTGCGTTCGGCGACCAGGACGCGTTCGGCAACAGGCAGGACCCCTTCGGCGGTCAGGACGCCTTCAGCAACCGGCCCCCGGTCCCGCCGCAGCGCTCCGCCGCCCCCTCCGACCAGGGCCGTCAGCCCCAGCTGCCGCCGCGCGGTGGCCCGCGGGCCGCGCTGCCCGGCGGCAACCCGCAGCAGGGCAGGCCCAGCTGGAGCGACGACAACGCCCAGCCGCCGGTCTCCCGTGCCTCGCTGGACATCCCGCGCGGCCACGACGAGCAGGACCCGACCCGGACCGCGCCGATGCCGCGCATCGACGACCGGCAGGACCTGGGCGCCACCTCGCAGATGCCGGCGATCCCGCAGGGGCCGTCGTCCACCGGCGAGTTCCCGCGCCCGGACTTCAACCTGCCGAACGGCCCGCAGAACACCGGCTCGTTCCCCCGCCCGGGCATGAACGGACCGCAGGACACGGGTTCGTTCCCGCGTCCCGGCATGAACGGACCGCAGGACACCGGCTCGTTCCCGCGCCCTGGCACGAACGGCCGGCAGGACTCGGGGCAGTTCGTCCGCTCCGACGTCTTCGGCGGGCCGACCGGGCCGCAGGCCGGCTCCCAGAACACCGGCCACAACTCCGGTCAGTACGCCGCACCGCAGGCCTACGACAACGGCTCATCCGGCCAGTACGCCGCACCGTCCTACGACGGCAGCTCCACCGGCCAGCACTCCCTGCCCGGCCGCCAGAACGGCTTCGCGGGCAGCGGCCAGAGCGGCAACGGCCAGTACGGCACGGGCCAGTCCGAGCGTCCGCAGACCAACGGCCGCGGTATGGACTTCGGCGCTCCCCAGCGTCCGCCGGTCCCGCCGGCCCGTCAGGAGCCCGAGGCGCTGCCGCCGGCCAGCGGCCCCGGTGACGGTCGTACCCCGCTGTACGACACGCTGGAGACCAACTGGTTCCACGGCGGCCAGCAGGAACAGCAGCACCCGCAGAACAACGGCCACGGAAACGGCTCGGCGCCGGTCCCGCCCGTCCCCCAGCAGCCGCCGGCCCCCGCCGCCGCGGCCCCCCAGCGTCCCGCACAGGCAGCCTGGCGCGCCTCCCCGAACGACGACCTCGTCCGGCAGGCGGAGCGTGTACGGCAGCCGGCGGCGGGCGGTGTCACCACCTCCGGTCTGCCGCGCAGGGTGCCCCGGGCGAACCTCGTACCGGGCACGGCTCAGCAGCAACAGCACCACACCGGTCCGCAGGTCTCGCGTGCGCCTGATGACGTCCGTGGCCGGCTCACCAATCTCCGTCGGGGTATCGCGCAGGGACGGCAGGCCGGTACCGGCCCGCAGACCGGCAGCTTCCCGAGCCCCACTCACCAGCAGGAGCGTTAGTTGAGTCCGATGAGCCAGGCGGCACAGAACCTCAACTGGTTGATCACCAACTTCGTGGACAACACCCCCGGTGTGTCCCACACCGTCGTCGTATCCGCCGACGGTCTCCTTCTGGCGATGTCCGAAGGCTTCCCGCGTGACCGTGCCGACCAGCTGGCGGCCGTCGCGTCCGGGCTCACCTCATTGACGGCCGGGGCTTCCCGGATCTTCGAGGGCGGCGACGTGGCGCAGACGGTCGTGGAGATGGAGCGCGGCTTTCTCTTCCTGATGTCCGTCTCCGACGGCTCGTCCCTCGCGGTCCTGGCCCACCCGGAGTGCGACATCGGCCTCGTCGGCTACGAGATGGCGCTCCTGGTCGACCGCGCGGGCGCGGTGCTCACGCCCGACCTGCGCGCCGAACTGCAAGGCAGTCTGCTCCACTGACAGCCCGGATCCAACCCGCCTCACCAAATCACCGTCCGGCCGCCACAATCCCCCCACCGGCCACGTCCGACGGCACGACTGACCGACTTGCTGTCCCGCCCGGAGGAACGATGACCCCGCCCACCGCCTCTCATGATCCGTACGCGGAACCGTACGGGGACGAGGGCGACCAGCCACTGGTACGTCCTTACGCGATGACCGGCGGCCGGACCCGACCGCGCTATCAGCTCGCCATCGAGGCGCTGATCAGCACGACGGCCGATCCGGCAGCTCTCATGGGGCTGCTCCCGGAGCACCAGCGCATCTGCCACCTGTGCCGCGAGGTGAAGTCGGTGGCCGAGGTCTCGGCGCTGCTCGCCATGCCGCTCGGTGTGGCCCGGATCCTGGTGGCCGACCTCGCCGAGGCCGGCCTGGTCGCCATCCACCAGCCGGGCGGCGACGAGAACAACGGTGGCGCACCTGACGTGACGCTGCTCGAAAGGGTGCTCAGTGGACTTCGCAAGCTCTGACGGAGGGCGGGCCACCACCTCCGCGAAGATCGTGGTGGCCGGCGGCTTCGGCGTCGGCAAGACCACGTTCGTGGGAGCGGTCTCCGAGATCAACCCGCTGCGCACGGAGGCCGTGATGACGTCCGCTTCGGCGGGCATCGACGACCTGACCCACACCGGGGACAAGACCACCACCACGGTGGCGATGGACTTCGGCCGTATCACGCTCGACCAGGACCTGATCCTGTACCTGTTCGGCACACCGGGCCAGGACCGCTTCTGGTTCATGTGGGACGACCTGGTCCGAGGCGCGATCGGCGCCGTCGTCCTGGTGGACACCCGCCGGCTCGCCGACTGCTTCCCCGCGGTCGACTACTTCGAGAACAGCGGTCTGCCGTTCGTCATCGCCCTCAACGGCTTCGACGGGCACCAGCCCTACACGCCCGAGGAGGTGCGCGAGGCGCTGCAGATCGGCCCGGACGCGCCGATCATCACGACGGACGCCCGGCACCGCGCCGACGCGAAGAGCGCGCTGATCACCCTGGTGGAGCACGCCCTCATGGCACGGCTGCGGTAGCACCCAAGTCGTTCGACGCATACGGCAGTTGTCGTATGGAAACCGGTGTCGGCTGTGGCCTTTGACACGGTCGGCTCCGGTGTTCATAACGTTTCGGCAGAGGAATCGGGTCGTATCGCCACGCGTCGCGGTCACGCGGTACCGCTGCGCTCACAACAGCCCCGCCTTTTGGCGGGGCTCGCTCTTTATGACCGTTTTATGTGGGCCTTGCAACATCGCACTCCCCCGCTTTCCGCTGTTTGGAAGTGCGCAGGCCCCCATGCTGGAATGCCTGAACTGCCCAATAGTCAAAGACGTACTGAGTAGTGGTCGATGACACACCGGGCTCTGAGAGACTGCGGCACAACGATAGGTGCCCGCCGCCGAGAGGTTGTTGGTCGAGTGAGGCGAAGCAAGAACGGTCCCGAGCCGTCGGCACGGGGCAACTTCACCCCGCCGCCGCGCGCTGCGGCGCCCTCCCCTGTGCCAGCCGCGGAACCACCGGCCGCGCCCGCGAAGAGCGGCGGCCGTTTCTCCCCGCGCAACTGGCGAGTGCCGACCAGGCTGAACGCGATTCTGCTCATACCCGTGGCCGTCGGCCTGGTCATGGGCGGCTTCCAGGTGAAGAGCTCCATAGACACCTGGCAGGAGGCCCGGGACGCGGAGAACACCGCGCGCCTGGTCCGCGCCTCCCTCACGTATGCCGACGCCCTCTACACCGAGCGTGACGTCACCGCGGCGCCCCTGCTCAAGGGCTCGTTGCAGAACGCCACCGACAAGAAGACCGTCTCCGACGCGCGCTCCGCGACCGACCAGGCCGCCGACGCCTTCGACGCGGCCGCGCAGAACATGCCGCAGAAGGCCGGCCTGGAGCGCCGCCTGAAACTGTTCCGTGAGACCGAGCCCACCCTCACGAACCTGCGCGCCGCCGCGTACACCACCAAGCTCACCGGTGTGAAGACGGAAGAGGGGTACGTCGCGGTCGCCCACCCCCTGATGGAGTTCGCCAACGAGCTCGGTCTGGGCACCGGAAACATCACCTCCTACGGCCGCACCGTCTACGCCATCTCGCTCACCAAGGCGGCCCTGTCGCTGGAGCGCTCGATCGGCATGCACCTGCTGATCAAGCCCGGCCCTGACGCCGGCAACCTCGCCTCCCAGCGGGTCGCCCTCTCCTCGTACGCCTATCTCGAGGGGATCGCCGTCGAGGAGTACATCGGCGGTGGCACCGAGGCGGACGCACAGAGGCTGACCGACCTCCAGAAGAAGATCAAGGCCGACGGCGCGGCGCTGGTGCAGCAGGCCAAGGCCAAGGACCCGAACTACGTGGCCCCGCCGTCCAACCCCAGGACGATGGTCTCGGCGCTCGCGACGCTGGAGAACACGGACATCGCCACCCGCCAGGGGCTGGCCACCAAGGGCGTCACCGCCGAGAACTGGTGGGCGGTGAACACGCTCAAGTACAACGCCTACCGCCAGATCGAGTCGGGCATGGCCGACAAGGCGGTGAGCGAGGCGTCCGGCATCGCCGACGACGCCAAGACCTCCGCGTTCATCACCGGTGCCGCGGTCGTGGTCGCCCTGCTCGCCGCGTTCATCCTGGCCGGCATGGTGGCCCGCCAGATGTCCCGCTCGATGCGCCAGCTGCGCAACGCCGCCTTCGGCATCGCCGAGCAGCGTCTGCCGATGCTGGTCGACCAGCTCTCCCGCACCGACCCCGGCCGGGTCGACACCCGGGTGGCGCCGATCCCGATCACATCGACCGACGAGATCGGCGAAGTCGCCCGCGCCTTCGACCAGGTCCACCGCGAGGCCGTCCGGCTCGCCGCCGAGCAGGCCCTGCTGCGGGGCAACATCAACGCGATCTTCACCAACCTGTCGCGCCGCAACCAGTCGCTGATCGAGGGCCAGCTGACCCTGATCACCGACCTGGAGAACAACGAGGCCGACCCGGACCAGCTGGAGAACCTCTTCCGGCTGGACCACCTCGCGACCCGTATGCGCCGCAACGGCGAGAACCTCCTGGTCCTCGCCGGTGAGGAGCCCGGCCGCCGCTGGGACCAGCCGGTCCCGCTGGTCGACGTGCTGCGCGCCGCCTCCTCCGAGGTGGAGCAGTACGAGCGCGTCGAGCTCTCCGGCGTCCCGGAGGCCGAGATCCACGGCCGCGCGGTCACCGACCTCGTGCATCTGCTCGCCGAGCTCCTGGAGAACGCGACGACGTTCTCCTCGCCGCAGACCAAGGTCCGCGTCACCGCGACCCGTCTCCCCGACGGCCGCATCATGATCGAGATCCACGACAAGGGCATCGGCCTGACCGCCGAGGACTTCGCGGACATCAACCACAAGCTGGCGAACCCGCCGACCGTGGACGCCGCGATCTCCCAGCGCATGGGCCTGTTCGTGGTCGGCCGGCTCTCCGACCGGCACGGCATCCGGGTCCAGCTGCGCCCCTCCGGCGAGCAGGCCGGCACCACCTCGCTGGTCATGCTGCCGGACGCCATCACCCATGGTGGTGGCGGCGAACAGCTGCTGGAGCGCGAGGAGTTCACCGTCTCGCAGATCATCCCGGAGCAGCAGTTCCAGGTTGAGAACTTCAGCCAGCAGCAGCCGCTCCAGCCGATGCGTACGGCGGCCGAGCTCGGCTTCGACGACAGCCGCTACATGGACGTCCCCGACGACATCCGCGAGCTGGACCCCGTCGGCCGCTCACTGATGCGCGAGGAGCGCCGTGCGGCCCTGGAGGCCCAGGCGCAGCCCCCGCAGGGCACACAGAACCCGCAGAACCCGCAGGAGACCGCGGAGATACCCGCGTACGCCGACGAGTTCGACAGGGGTCAGCAGGGATACGAGACCAGCGGTACGGGCTTCCAGGAGCAGCCCACGGGCTTCGACGCCGGGCAGCGGTACCAGGAGCAGTCGCAGGGCGCGTACGACGGGCAGTACTACGCGCCGAACGGCGGCCTGCCGCAGAACGACACGTTCTCGTCCGACACCTTCGCCACCAGCGGCGGCTACCCGGAGCCCGCCTATCCGGAACCGGTCCAGGAGGAGCCCAGGGCCGCGCCCGCGGCCGCCTCCGACTCGTTCCCGGCGTTCGGGGAGCAGCCCTACCAGGACGACTGGCCGCAGCAGGGGCAGCAGCAGGACGGCTACCAGAACGGTTACCCGGCCCAGTACGCTCCGGAAGCGGAGTCGGCGCAGGCCGGTGACGTGGAGGAGCGGAACCGCGTAGGCTTCGTCCGTCCGGGAGCGACTCCCTCCGCCGGCCACCAGCTGACCGACGCCGGGCTGCCCCGCCGGGGATCCGTCACCGGCGGCACGGGCGGCCCGAACGGTGCGGGCCCCGCGCAGCAGGCTCCGGCCGCGGCCTCGGCCCCGGGGGCCTCGGCTCCGGAGTCCAACGGCGACAGCAGCTGGCGTTCGGCGAACGACGAGCGCTGGCAGCAGGCCTCGCAGCTGCGCAGGCCCAAGGCGGGCGGGGTCACCTCCTCCGGCCTGCCGAGGCGGGTACCCAAGGCCAACCTGGTCGAGGGAGCCGCCGAAAGCACCCATCAGGGAGGCCCACAGGTCTCCCGCGCCCCGGAGGACGTCAGGGGCAGGCTGAGCAACCTGCGTCGGGGCGTCCAGCGCGGACGCAACGCAGGCAGTGAAACGAACGGCCAGGCCACTAGGAATCAACACAGTGGTCCTGACAGCACCTACAACCAGGAGCGTTAGTGTGAGCCCGATGAGCCAGGCGGCACAGAACCTGAACTGGTTGATCACCAACTTCGTGGACAACACCCCGGGGGTGTCCCACACGGTGGTGGTCTCCGCCGACGGACTCCTTCTGGCGATGTCCGAAGGCTTCCCCCGTGACCGCGCCGACCAGCTCGCGGCCGTCGCCTCCGGTCTGACGTCTCTGACGGCAGGCGCCTCCCGGATTTTCGAGGGCGGCAGCGTGAACCAGACGGTTGTGGAGATGGAGCGGGGATTCTTGTTCATCATGTCCATTTCCGATGGGTCCTCGCTGGCCGTCCTGGCCCACCCGGAGGCCGACATCGGCCTGGTTGGGTACGAGATGGCCCTTTTGGTGGACCGAGCGGGCACTGTTCTTACCCCGGATCTGCGTGCGGAACTCCAGGGAAGCCTTCTCAACTAACAGTCAGACGGTGCGTTTTCGCGTCCCGGGGCCGTAAGGTTTCGGGACGCGGCTCCACACGGATGGGTGCCCGGCAGGTCGGAGGAGGAGAGAAAGTGGCAACACCCCCAGGCGGTTCGAATAACGGCAACTGGTCGTACGGTCCTGCGCAGGGCCGGGGCGACGGTTCCGCGAACCGGTACAACTTCCCCTCCACGCCGAGCCACCGGCAGCCGTACGCTCCGCAGGGCCCCGGCCCGTCGCCGTACGACCAGCCGCCGGCGCCGCGCATTCAGCCGGTACAGCCGCAGCGCCGTCCCGAGCCGGCGCCGGCGGCGAACAACCCCTTGGTGCGTCCGTACGCCATGACCGGTGGCCGGACCCGCCCGCGGTACCAGCTCGCCATCGAGGCGCTGGTGCACACCACCGCGCAGCCGCACCAGATGCAGGGCCAGTTGCCCGAGCATCAGCGGATCTGCAACCTCTGCCGGGAGATCAAGTCGGTGGCCGAAGTCTCGGCCCTCCTGTCGATCCCTCTCGGCGTGGCCAGGATCCTCGTCGCCGACTTGGCGGAGGCGGGCCTGGTCGCCATCCATCAGCCCGGCGGCGACGAGAACGCCGGTGGCCAGCCAGACGTGACTTTGCTCGAAAGGGTGCTCAGTGGACTTCGCAAGCTCTAGCGGAGGGCCTTCCCGCTCCACCACGTCCGCGAAGATCGTGGTGGCGGGCGGCTTCGGCGTGGGCAAGACCACGTTCGTCGGCGCCGTCTCGGAGATCAACCCGCTGCGCACAGAGGCCGTGATGACGTCCGCGTCTGCCGGCATCGACGACCTCACCCACACCGGGGACAAGACGACCACCACGGTCGCCATGGACTTCGGCCGCATCACCCTGGACCAGGACCTGATCCTGTACCTGTTCGGCACGCCCGGCCAGGACCGCTTCTGGTTCATGTGGGACGACCTTGTGCGCGGCGCGATCGGCGCGATCGTGCTGGTGGACACCCGCCGTCTCGCCGACTGCTTCCCCGCGGTCGACTACTTCGAGAACTCGGGTCTCCCCTTCGTCATCGCCCTCAACGGCTTCGACGGCAATCAGCCGTACAACCCGGAAGAGGTCCGCGAGGCGCTCCAGATCGGCCCCGACACCCCGATCATCACGACCGACGCCCGCCATCGCGCGGACGCCAAGTCGGCCCTGATCACCCTGGTGGAGCACGCGCTGATGGCCCGCCTGCGCTAGCGGTTCGCCGTACGAGGGGCTCTTTCCGTCCGGAGGGGGCCCTTTGTCATACCCCGCCGGCGCCGGATCCGCGCCCGCAACGCGGCGTGGAACGGCAGTTCGCGGAGTTCGCGGAGTTCGCGGAGTTCGCGGAGTTCGCGGAGGCCGTGGTCAACGGCATGTGCGACGCGTCGCCGCCACCGACCTGTCGGACGAGCCGACCCTGGCGGAGGTGATCCGCCGGGCGACCAGGGCAGTACGGCCCCCCGTTCGGCATCGGCGAGGCGGAAGACCGCCTGTACGAGGTGCTGTTCGCGGAGTGCGCCGAATGCTACGCGGGTCCTGGCGAAGCTGCCGGACAGATCCCTCTTCGCGCCCCAGGGCACGGACCGGCTGTCCGGTGCATACGTCAACCTGCCGGCGAGCGGCGACGAGAGCGGAACCCGACTCGCTCGCCGTTCCCTGCCATTCCTGCGGCCCGAGACGATCCTCTGGAAGGAGGGCCGGGGCGAGGCGCCTCTGGGAGGGCCTGGCGGGTGCTGCTGCGCGGGGAGGCCGGCTCCGGGAAGACGGCGCTTCTGCGCAAGTGCGGAGCACACTGCGGCCCCGCCCTCCCGGAGGGAGAAGCGGGGCCGGGGTGACATTGCCGTCGGGCTCAGTGCCAGCTGTGCGGGGCGCGGAAGCCGTTCTCGCGCTCCAGGCGCCGCCAGCCGGCCTTCGCGCGGCCTCGGTGGGTCTGCTCGGTGTCGGCGGTCGGCCGGGCGGCCGCGCGGGCCAGGAGGACCGCCGTTATGGCGGCGACTTCCTCCGGGTCAGCGTTGCCCTTCTCCACGCGAATGTCAGGGACGTTCATGGATTCAGTCTCCGTGAGAGAGGTTTCCGCAGGATTACTGCGGGGGGTTGCCGTGCTTACGCGACGGCAGGTCGGCGTGCTTGGTGTGCAGCATCGCCAGGGACTTGGCGAGCACCTCGCGGGTCTCGGCCGGGTCGATGACGTCGTCGACCAGGCCGCGTTCGGCCGCGTAGTAGGGGTGCATGAGCTCGGCCTTGTACTCCTTGACCATCTTCTGCCGCATGGCCTCGGGGTCCTCGGCCGCGGCGATCTGCCGACGGAAGATCACGTTGGCCGCCCCTTCCGCGCCCATCACGGCGATCTCGTTCGTCGGCCAGGCGTAGGTGAGGTCGGCGCCGATCGACTGGGAGTCCATCACGATGTAGGCACCTCCGTACGCCTTGCGCAGGATCAGCGAAATCCTCGGCACGGTCGCGTTGCAGTAGGCGTAGAGGAGCTTCGCGCCGTGGCGGATGATCCCGCCGTGTTCCTGGTCGACACCGGGGAGGAAGCCCGGTACGTCCAGGAAGGTGACGATCGGAACATTGAAAGCGTCACACATCTGGACAAAGCGCGCAGCTTTTTCGCTCGCCTCGATGTCCAGGACGCCTGCCAGCACCTGCGGTTGGTTGGCGATGACGCCCACGACCTGGCCGTCGATCCGGGCCAGCGCGCAGATGATGTTCCGCGCCCAGCGCTCGTGGACCTCCAGGTACTCGCCGTCGTCGACGATCTCCTCGATCACCTTGGTCATGTCGTACGGCCGGTTGCCGTCGGCCGGGACCAGGTCCAGGAGGACGTCGCTGCGGCGGTCGACGGGGTCCGTGGAGTCGACGTGGGGCGGGTTCTCACGGTTGTTCTGCGGCAGGAGCGAGAGGAGGTAGCGGACCTCCGCGATACAGGTCTCCTCGTCGTCGTACGCGAAGTGGCAGACGCCGGAGGTCTCCGCGTGCACGTCGGCGCCGCCGAGTCCGTTCTGGGTGATCTCCTCGCCGGTGACCGCCTTGACGACGTCCGGGCCGGTGATGAACATCTGCGAGGTCTCGCGGACCATGAAGACGAAGTCGGTGAGGGCGGGGCTGTAGGCCGCGCCGCCCGCGCAGGGGCCGAGCATCACGCTGATCTGCGGGATGACGCCCGAGGCCTTGGTGTTGCGCTGGAAGATGCCGCCGTAGCCGGCGAGGGCGGAGACACCCTCCTGGATACGGGCGCCGGCGCCGTCGTTCAGCGACACCAGCGGGGCGCCGGCCGCGATGGCCATGTCCATGATCTTGTGGATCTTGGTGGCATGGGCCTCGCCCAGCGCGCCGCCGAAGATCCGGAAGTCATGGGCGTAGACGAAGACGGTACGGCCCTCGACCGTGCCCCAGCCGGTGATGACGCCGTCGCTGTAGGGCTTCTTGGCCTCGAGGCCGAAGCCGACCGCGCGGTGCCGGCGCAGCTGCTCGACCTCCTGGAAGGAACCCGGGTCCAGGAGCAGCTCGATGCGCTCCCGGGCCGTCAGCTTGCCCTTGGCGTGCTGCGCCTCGGTCGCCTTCTCGCTGGGCCCCGCCACGGCCGCCGCACGGATCTCGTGCAGCTCGGCGACCCGCCCGCGCGCGTCCGTCGGTTCGCCGGTGGGCTCGCCCGTCGTCTCTTCCAAAACGGTCATGTAGCGACCTTACGAAGGACACCAAGGATTGCGAGACGTCGACTCCGTACAGTCTCCGACCCGTTTTCCTGGAACCACTGAACAGAACCAGAAGAGCATGCAGCCGTTCCGACTGCTCAGAGGGCTGTGCCGTTGTAGGAGTGCCACAAAGGCTACGCCTGAGACGCGCCTCACATTCACGGGTGGCCCATACCACCCCCGGAGTGATGGGGGCCCCGGACGGCGGCCCGGGGCCCTCCAGCGTCCCCACCCCTGCCCGTCCGCATCAGACCCTAACCCCACCCTCGCCACACCTGCCGCCGCGTCGCGAGACAGGCCCGGCGAGGTTACGCTGCGTAATGGTCGCGCAACACGGACGGATGATGTTGAAGGTTGTACGGAATAGGGCTACGGTGGGGATTGTTGAGTTCGTTGAACGTTAAACATCAACGGTCCGGCCTTCGGTGTCCACCGCTCCGAGGCCGCGACCCGTCCGTCCCCCCAAGGAGCACGTCATGGGCATCTTCGGCCGCAAGAACGACGACACCGCCACCACCGCCGGCGCCACCGCCGACACGGCCACGCTGACCGGCGACTACACGATCGACCCGGCGCACACCACGCTCGGCTTCGTGGCCCGGCACGCGATGGTCACCAACGTCAAGGGAAACTTCCGGGAGTTCGAGGGCACGCTGCACCTGGACGGCGAGGACCCGGCGAAGTCCACTGCCTCGCTCGACATCACGATGGACAGCATCACCACGGGCAGCCCCGACCGTGACGGTCACCTGAAGTCGGCGGACTTCTTCAAGACGGACGAGTTCCCGACGATGACCTTCCGCTCCACCGAGGCGGAGGCCCTCGGCGGCGACGACTACCGCATCACCGGCGACCTCACGATCCTCGGCGTCACCAAGCCGGTCACCATCGACCTGGAGTTCAACGGCGCCGCCAAGGACCCGTTCGGCAACGAGCGCGTCGGCTTCGAGGGCAAGGCCGAGATCAAGCGCTCCGACTGGGGCGTGACCTGGAACGCGTCGCTGGAGACCGGTGGTGTCCTGGTCTCCGACAAGATCAAGCTGAACTTCGACATCTCGGCGATCAAGAACGCGTGAGCCCGCGGCGCCGAACCGCCGGCCCCGCCCGCACCGCGCACGCCCGCTGAGCACCCGCCCTCCACTCCCCTGAGGGCGGGCGCTCGGCCGTCTCCGGGTGTCCTGCGCGTGTCCTAGTAGTCGATGGTCGGGTACCAGTCGCCGCGCCCCCGCGGGGTGAGGTCGAGTAGGTGCCAGACGGGCGTCAGCAGGTCGATACCGCGCTCCTGGATGTCCTCGGCCATACGAAGATGGGCCGAGTAGGTGTGCCGGACAGTGCCGTCGCCGTCGCGGGTGAAGACGGAGACCGTGGAGTCCTGCGCGCCGTCCTCGTCCTTGCTCCCGAGGTCGTACTTGAACGTGCTGTCACCACAGCTGAGCAGCCGCAACCGGTGCCAGCCGCGGTCGCGGGCGTACTTCCGGAGGGTGGGCGGGTCGGCGGCCGCGGCGATGACGAAGTCCGAGTTCTGGGCCATGTGGTGGGCGATACCGTTGTACCCGTCGATCCACATCGTGCACATCGGACAGGCACTTCGCTGAAGCTTGCCGTACATGAAGTGGTAGACGACCAGCGGCCGTTCGGGACCGGTGAACAAGCCGCTCAACGCGACCTCGCGAACCGGTGAGTCACCGGCGTCGAGATCGCCGGGTCCTTCGAGAAAGACGTAGTCGTCGACGGCCGGCCCCTGCGGGAGCGCCCGCCGCAGCGCCGCGACCTCCTCCCGGCGCCGCATCAGCTCGATCTCGGCCAGCCGCAGCTCCTCACGGGCACCGAGGTACTCCTCGGACTCCCCGGCCAGCCTGGTCTGCCGCACCATCGCGTCCTCCTGGGGTGGGGTCCCCCGCCAGGTCCCCAAGTCCAGGACGGCAGGGTCGATCACTCCCGTCGTGAGGGGGGTGAATGCGGAACTTCGGGAAGTACGTTGCCGACACGATCCACGGTGACGTCCGCACGCGCCGTCGCACCCACCGGAAAATAGTAGCCATGGACATAGTAGCCATGTACTCTATCTGCCATGAGCAAGGTTTCACCGGGGCCCACGCCCGGCTTCCTGGTATGGCGGCTCGCCAACAAGTGGCGCGTCGCGGTCGATCGCGCGGTGGCTCCGCTGGGTCTCACACACGCGCAGTACGCACTGGTCGCGTCGCTGCTCGGTATGCAGCGCACCGGCGAGCGGCCCAGCCAGCGCCAACTCGCCGACCACACCGGCCTGGAGGCGCTGTACGTCTCGAAGCTGGCGCGCGCCCTGGAGTCGGCCGGTCTGATCGAGCGCACCCGCGATCCCCGCGACCCGCGCGCCGTGCAGCTCGCGCTCACCGAGCAGGGCCAGACCATCACGCGGCAGGCCATCACGACAGTCCAGGAACTGCTTCAGCAGTTGCTGGAGCCGCTCGGCGGCCTTGACGCCCCGCGGACGCGCACGTTCATCGACGAGCTGGCGACCCTGCTCGACGCACCTCTCACTCCATCCGTACCAAACGACGAGAGCACTCAGGGGGCAACATCATGACTACCACTGCATCCTCCACCACCGAACCCGTCGCCGGCGCCCGCACCCTGGCCCTGGCCCACTACGCCGCCCGCGGCGTCCTGGAGCACGTCCTGGCCCGACACGGCATCACGTTCCAGCAGCAGGTCGCCCTGCGCGCCGCCCTCACTGCCGACGCCCCGCAGACGCAGGACGAACTTGTCACCCAGGTCCAGGACTCCCTCAAGGCCGCTCCGGCCGACATCCGCGCCACCCTCGACGAACTGCTGGCCAAAGAGCTGCTCGTCGCTGACGGCGCGCACCTTCGCGCCACAGATGCAGGGCGCGATCTGATGGCTGCCGTCGCCGCGGAGACCGCCCCCGTCAGCGCCCACGTCTGGGGCGGGATACCCGCCGAGGACCTGGCCGTCGCCGGCCGCGTCCTCGCCCTGGTCACCGAGCGCGCGAACGCGGAGCTTGCGGCGCTGACCGCCTGACCACCCAACCAGACCCGATCAGTGAAATGCGCGGGCGTGGCATCGGCTTCAAGCAACACCCCTCACCGCGAACTCGCACCACACCACCTTCCCCGGCTCCCGCTCCCCCACCCCCCACTTGTCCGCGAGC
Organism: Streptomyces sp. NPDC005866; assembly: GCF_040629895.1. Lineage (NCBI taxonomy): Bacteria > Bacillati > Actinomycetota > Actinomycetes > Kitasatosporales > Streptomycetaceae > Streptomyces > Streptomyces sp. NPDC005866. The sequence continues at coordinate 83,892 of NZ_JBEXWP010000028.1, read as the reverse complement.
AGGCTGATCAGCAGCAGGCCCCGGCCGTGTTCCGACTCCGGTGACATGTCGCCGTAGCGGAGCTCGCCCGGGCCGCTGTCGTGGACCTCGGTGCGGAGGACTCCGTCGGGGTGCAGGGTTAGCCGGAGGCGGAAGCCGCGGCCCGGGGGTACGCCGTGGAGCACGGCGTTGGTGGTCAGTTCGCTCACGCAGAGCAGTACGTCGTCCGCGCGCGGGCCGACCTCCCAGTCGGCCAGGGCCGTGCGCGTGAAGTCGCGGGCCACGCCGACGGATCTGCGGTCCCGGCGGTAGAACGCCTCGCGGATGTGGGGGTGTTGGGGTTCCGGATTCATGAGGCGAGTGTCACCGTGAGTGACTATCATGGATCAGTGAGTGAGGTCGTAGTTCTGACTTCTACGGGTCCACTACGAGCGGTTCGGGGGCGCGCGGGGGAAGGGCACACACATGCACGTGGCGAGGAAGCCCAAGAAGGTCGGTTCGTGGCACGCGGTCGGAGCGCTCGTCGCCCACTACCGCAAACAAGCGCGGCTGACACAGGAGCACTTCGCCGAACTCGCGAACCTGCATGTCGACACGGTGGGCTCCATCGAGCAGGGGCGACTCGCCCTCCAGCCGGATCGGGCGGAGCAGTTCGACGAACTGCTGGGTACCGGTGGGGCGTTGGCCGTGCTCGTGGCGAAGATGCCGGTGCGGGAGCGGATCTTCAGTTCGCGCAGGGGCTGGTCGACCATGAGCAGGAGGCGGTGAGTGTTCTCTCGTACCAGAGTCAGGTGGTTCCCGGGCTCCTCCAGACCAGGGACTACTGCCGTGCCGTGTTCGGCTATCGATATCCGGCGATCGGCAGCGAGACCGCTGAGCAGTGGGTGAACGCCCGTATGGAGCGGCAGTTGATCTGGCAGCGGGACCGGCCGCCCGTGGGCCATTTCGTGCTGGAGGAGAGTGTGCTGCGGCGGGAGGTCGGCGCCCCGGAGGTGATGCGGGGGCAGATCCGCCAGATCCTGGAGTACACCGAGCCGGTCCACATGAGCTTTCAGATCATGCCTGAGGAGCGGACACCGCACGCGTGCCTCGACGGCCCCATGGTGCTGTTGGAGACACCGGAGTTCGAGCGCCTGGTCTACCTGGAGGTGCAGCGCGCCAGCTTCCTGGTCGAGGACCCCGACGAGGTCAGCGATTACCACCTCCAGTATGGAATGCTGCGGTCACAGGCCCTCTCTCCCGACGAGAGCGTGCGCCTCTTGAATGGACTGCTTGGAGAGTCATGAAGACCGCAGCACTGACATGGTTCAAGTCCAGCTACAGCGGCAGCCAGGGCGGCGACTGCGTCGAGGTTGCACACAACTGGCGCAAGTCCAGCTACAGCGGTAGCGAGAGCGGCAACTGCGTAGAGGTAGCCGCCCACCCCGCCGCCATCCACATCCGTGACTCCAAGAACGTCGATGGCGCCACTCTCACCGTCTCCCCCACCGCCTGGACCGCCTTCCTCGGGCATACGGCCACATGACCGCCACCTGACTAGGAACTCGCGGCCCGCCAGGCCGGTGGGTCGAAGGGATCGGCGAAGTACTGCGTCTCGTGCACCACGTGCAGGTCGGCGAATTCCATGATGCTCACCGAGAAGGAGGGCACACCGTCGTAGGTGATGACGCATTCACTCACCCACAGATCCGCGTGACCGGTGATCCGCTGGACGGTGAAGTGCCGCTCGGCCGGGTGCCCGCCGCGTTGCGCCGAGATCGTCTCGCGTCCCCGCAACCGCTCACCCGACTGCGGGTAGTCCAGGATCGCGTCCGTGGCGTAGATGGCGTGCTCGGCTTCGGTGTCCCCGCGTTCCGAGGCCCGCCAGTGCTCCTCGATCGCGGCTCTGGTCAGGGAGTCCTCGTCCATGGCACCGCCCTTCTGTCGCGGTGACAGCCTAGGCAGTCCGGGCCGCAGCCGGGCCGGAGGCCGGACGGACGGACGTGGGCTGATATCTCCTTCCTTTGGCGGGACGCCTGGCTGGCCGAGGCGTTCGGGGCGTTGAGCGAGACCGAGCGGGGGGTGCTGTCGCTCGCGGCCTCCGTGATGGAGCGGCTGGCGGATCCGGAGTAGGGCCTGTCGTTTGGATCAGGTCGCAGAAAAGGGACAGTGCCGAAGCAGCGCTGGTGAGCGGGGTCTGGTGCGCGCAGCTGCAAGGCGGAGGAGGGAGTCGACGCGGTGGGGGCACCCCCGGCCGAAGGCTGGGGGACGTCGGCGAGTGACGACAACGCCGCAGATGCGCGTGCCAGACCCCGCATCCTGCGGCATGATCCAAACGACAGGTCCAAGGTCAGAAACCTCCGCCGAAGTCCCCGCTGTCGCCGCCCCCGCCGCCGAAGTCCCCGCCGCCGCCGAAGTCGCCGAAGTCCCCGGGGTCGAAGTCGGCGCCCGACAGGTCGCCCCCCTGGTAGCCGCCGGCGTCGAAGTCGCCGTACCCGGTGCCGTAGTCGGCCGCGTAGGCGGGGGCGGACATCCAGCCGCCCAGGGCAGTGCCGAGGAGGAGGCCGGGGAGGAGGCCGCCGCCGAAGTAGCCGCCCGCCCAGGGGCCGTAGGCCGGGCCCGCGTCCCAGTAGGGGCGGCGGCCGTGGTCGGTGTCGACCTCGCGGATCACCGGGTCGCGGCCGTCGGCGAGGCGGGTGGCGTCGGCCGCGCAGACCGGGACCTCGCGGGGCGAGCCGCCGGGCGGCGTCCAGGTGGCGTCCGTGACCGAGGGGCCGTGCCGGGGGTCGAAGAAGCACGGCGGCCGGCGTTCCGGGAGCGGGCGGCCCTGGCGACGGGCGGCCAGCTGGGCCAGGGAGAACCGGCCGTCCTCCAGGGCCTGGGTGACCGTGCGTACGTCCTCCGGTCTGCGCGCGTCGGCCATGGACTGCTTCGCCTGGTCGTAGGCGTTCAGCGCGCGCTCGTAGTCCGCGCGCATGGCGTCGTCGGCGCCCGCCTCGGCGGGGTGGAAGTCGAGACGGTCCAGTTCTTCGCCGAACGCGGTGATGTCCTCGTCCACGACCACCCGGAGCCGGTCCAGGGCGGCCCGCTGCTCCTCCTCGTGGCGCCGGCGGTTGCGGCGGACCAGGGCGTACGCGCCCGCCCCGCCGGCCACGACGACCACTCCGATCGCGATCAGCGCCGTACTGGAGACCCCCGAGCCGCCCGCGCTGCCGCCGCCCCAGGTCGAGGGCGCCTTGCCGCCCATGTTGGCCAGGGCGCGGTCGGTGAAGTCGGTCAGCTGGGCCCCCGCGGTCTCGCCCTGGACGCTGGTGACCAGGTTCCGCACGGCCGTCCTGGGGAGCACCGAGGAGTCGGCGCGGGCGTCGAAGCGGTCGCCGAGCCGGACGGCGTACAGGCCGGTGATGCCGGTGGCGGTGCGCAGGTCCGTGAAGAGGTTCTGGGTGGGGTAGCCGGCCGGCAGGACGGCGATGAACAGGGGTTTGTTCGCGTCCTTGATCTGGCGGGCCAGCTTGTCGGCCTGGGACCTGGACAGCTGGCCGGCGGCCGCCGGGTCGACGTACACCGGGCTCTTGCGGAGTGCGTCGGCGATCGTCGAGACACCGGTGGCCGCCGAGGCCCGCGGGGCGAGCACCGTCAGGGCGATCAGCGCCAGGGCCAGCAGCAGGCCTGGGAGGCTTCGGGTCCGGGTCCGCAGCACGGCCTTCATGCTTCGAAACTTACCCGAAACCCCCCATACCCAGTCATTTCCTATGCTGCTTCGTATGCCTCCGTCAGCTTGTCCACCGCCGCTCCGTACCTGCCGGCCAGCAGCAGATGGTCCGCGTCGGCGAAGGGCTTGGACACGGCCGCCGTGATCGACTGCCCGACCTGCGCCTGGACCAGCAGGCGCGCCTTGGTGACCAGCTTGTGGCCGGCGGAGGCGGCGCCCACCCGCTCCGCGGCCTTCGCCGCGAAGCCGAGCGCCCGCAGGGTGGCCTCGCCGCCCTTCGGGGCCGTGGTCAGGGTCGTCAGACCCCAGCCGTACGGGTACTGCGGGTCGTACGACGCGTCGCCCACGTTGATCGGCAGCTGGGCCTCGGACTTCGGCCAGGTGACGGGGAGTTGACCGGTGAAGGCCTGCTTCCCGTAGAGCACGTCGGCCACGCCGTCGCCCTCGGTGCCCGGCAGCCAGGACGCCACCAGGGCGTCGATCCCGCCGAGCCGGTCGCCGATCAGCTGCGGGCGCCCGGAGACGATCAGCACCGCGCACTTCATGGCCGCGCACACCTTGTCCACGGCGGCCTGGTCGGCGGCGGACAACGCGAGATCGTTGCCGTTGCCGACGTCTCCGACGCCCTCCGCATAGGGGGTCTCGCCGACGACGACCACACCCACGTCATAGCCGCCCGTCGGCGCCGAGGCGTCCTTCGAGTAGGTGACGTCTCCCCCGGCGTTCTTCATGCCCTGGAGGATGGTCGTGCCCGTGGTGTGGGTGCCTGACTGGCCCTGCCAGGTGATGGTCCAGCCGCCGGTCTGGTTGCCGAGGTCGTCGGCGTTGGACCCGGCGACGTACACCTTCTGCGACTTCTTCAGGGGCAGGACCCCTGCGGAGTTCTTCAGCAGCACCTGAGACTCGGCGGCCGCCTGCCGGGCCACCGCCCGGTGCCCGGTGGAGCCGATCTTCGAAGCGCCGCTGCTGTCGGCGTACGGGTGCTCGAAGAGGCCCAGCCCGAACTTCTGGGTGAGGATCCGGGACACCGCGTCGTCGACGCGCTGCTCACTGACGCGGCCGGCCTTCACCTCGTCGATCAGGGTGGAACTGAAGTCCTTGTAGCTGTACGGGACCATCATCATGTCGACGCCCGCGTCGACCGCCGTGCGGACGTGGGAGGCGTAGTCGCCGGGCAGCTGGTCGATGGCGTTCCAGTCGCTGATCACGAAGCCGTCGAAGCCCATCCGGCCCTTGAGCACGCCGTTGATCATGTCGGCGCGGGCGTGCATCTTCACGGGGCCCTTGCCGTCGCCGAGGATGTCGAGCGAGGAGTACGACGGCATGACCGTGCCGATTCCCCGGTCCACGGCCGTCTGGTACGGCGCCAGGTGGATCGCCTCCAGCTGCTGCCGGGTGACCTTGGTGACGCCCTGGTCGGTGGTGTACGACCCGGTTGTGGACGAGCCGTACTCGGTGCCGCCGTCGCCGACGAAGTGCTTGGCGGTGGCCAGGACCTTGTCGTCGTCCTTGAGGTCCCGTCCGTCGGCGCGGCCCTGGAGGCCCTGAATCATGGTCTCCATGGACTTCACCAGGGCCGGGTCCTCGCCGAAGGACTCGTAGGAGCGGCCCCAGCGCTCGTCACGGGTGACACAGAGGCAGGGGGCGAAGTCCCAGGGGACGCCGGTGGCACGGACCTCGGCGGCCGTCACCGCGCCCGTCTGCTCGGCGAGCCCGGGATCGCGGGTGGCGCCGATGCCGATGTTGTGGGGCATGATCGTGGCACCGGCCAGGTTGTTGTGGCCGTGCACCGCGTCGACGCCGTAGATCAGCGGGATCTGGAACCGCGTCGCCTGTGCCCGCAGCTGGAAGCCGTCGATCATCTTCGCCCAGGCGGCGGCGGTGTTGGGCGTGGGGGTCGAGCCGCCGCCGGAGAGCAGCGAGCCGAGGCCGTAGGCGGCGACGTCACCGCCGTTGCCCACGGCACCGCGCTCGGCCTGGGTCATCTGGCCGGCCTTCTCCGCCAGGGACATCCGGGAGAGGAGGTCGGCGACCCGCTTCCTCACGGGCAGCCTGCTGTCCAGGTACGGCAGTCCGTGCGCGTCGATGACGACCTGCGGGGTCTCGGTGGGCGCCTTGGCGCCGGTGACCGTGAGCTTCAGCGGGATGGTCTCGGCGGACTCGGCTGCCTTGTCGCGAAGGGTCGGCACCTTGATGGTCTGCGTGGCCCCGGAGGCCGTGCCCGCCGGGAAGGTGAGGGTGCCGGAGACGGGGGTGTAGTCCTTGCCGGAGCCGGCGGTGCCGGTCGCGGCCGTCTCGTAGGCGACGGTCACGGGCTCGTCGAGCGGGGCGGAGCCGGTGGTGCCGAGGGCCACCTTCACCGAGGCCGTGCCGCCCTCGCGCACCGGGTAGACGGCCGCGTCCGTGGTGACGGAGGCGCGCAGGGCCTGGTCGGCCTTGCCGTACAACTCCACGTCGTCCAGGGCGAACTGGCCCTTGACGCCGACCGGGAGCGTGACCGCGTAACCCCACATCTGCGTGAGGCCGAGGACGTGGTCGATACCGCCGACCGGCTGGTAGTCCGTGCGGTAGGCGAAGTCCGCGAAGGGGATCTCGACCTGCTTCCAGCCGGTGAAGTCGTCGGTGAACGACGTCGTCCACAGCTCGGAGGCCTCGCCGTTGGTGCCGCCGTCCTTGATCTCGAAGGCGATCTTCTTGCCGTTGTCCTGGCCGTCCCACCAGAAGCGGATGCCTTTGTGGGCGGACCAGTCGTGGGCGGGCTCGGTGGCGGCGAAGTCGTGCGTGAAGCCGCCGTAGCCGCTGATGTCGTAGGTCCCCGCGAGGACCTTGGCGCCCTCGGGGGCGTCGGCGCGGTCGGCGAGCCGCAGGGCGGGCGGGTCGTCGCTGTCGCCTCCCCAGGTGAAGATGCCCTCGGCGGGCTGGGAGGCGAAGGGGACCTCACCTTCGAAGCGGTCGACGGGAGTTGGGGCCGGGTCGTCGACGGCGCGGGCCGCGGACAGGGGCATCAGGGCTGCGAGTAGGGCGGTGGAGACGAGCAGGGCGGCTCTTGGCATGGACCTTCCCTCGACTCTCTGGTTCACTCAGGGTTCTCACAGTTCACTCATGGCTTAGATCACGTCGTGAGTTAACTAACGGCTCGCACACCCGTCAAGACGTCCCGTCAGGAAGGGCCATGTGTCGATGAGAAGCACCCCCCACGTGTCGCCGGGAAACACTCCCCACACGCCGGCGAGAAAAACGCCCCGCGTACTCCGGCTGCTGCTCGCCGGGCTGCTCACCGCGGCCGGGGTCAGCGCGGTCGTACCGTCCGCGCACGCGGCCGGTGAGCAGGTCACCGCATACCTCACCACCACCGACGACTCCGGCGGGCGCCATGTCACCCGCGGGCTCCAGGCGCAGACGCCGTTCGCCTTCCAGCCCGGGAGCGGCGGCAGCGGCGAGAACATCACCGTCGACGAGAACACCCGCTACCAGACCTTCACCGGCGGCGGCGCGTCCTTCACGGACACCGCCGCCTGGCTGATGAACAGCAGCGGAGCGCTGCCCCAGGCCACCCGGGACGCGACGATGCGCAAGCTGTTCTCGCCGACGGACGGGATCGGGCTGTCGTTCCTGCGCAATCCGATGGGCGCCTCGGACCTGGCCCGGTACGGGTACTCGTACGACGACGTGCCCGCCGGGCAGACGGACCCGAACCTCGCGCAGTTCTCCATCTCCCACGACCTCGCGGACGTCGCCCCGCTCACCAAGCAGGCGCTCCAGCTCAACCCGTCCCTGACGGTGATGGCCTCGCCGTGGACCGCACCGGCCTGGATGAAGGACAGCGGCTCGCTCAACGGGGGCTGGCTTAAGTCGGAGGACTACGGGGCCTATGCCTCGTACTTCGTGAAGTACCTCCAGGCCTACCAGGCGCAGGGCGTCAAGGTCTCCTACGTCACCCCGCAGAACGAGCCGACGTGCTGCTCCGGCTATCCGTCGATGAGCTGGAACGCCTCGGGCCTGCAGTACTTCCTCAAGAGCGAGCTGCTGCCGAAGCTCCAGGCCGCCGGGCTGTCCACCAAGGTGCTCGCCCACGACTGGAACTGGGACGTCTACGACTCCTACGCGGCCGCGAGCGTCGACGACTCGGCGATCCGCAACCACCCCAACTTCGGCGGGATCGCCTGGCACGGCTACGGCGGTGACATCGGCAAGCAGACCACCGTGCACAACCAGTACCCGAACCTGGACGCCTTCGGCACCGAGCACTCCGGTGGCACCTGGATTGCCAACCAGCAGCGCGAGGACATGAACAACATCATCGACTACACCCGTAACTGGGCGAAGTCGGTGACCAAGTGGTCGCTGGCCGTGGACCAGAACATGGGCCCGCACAACGGCGGTTGCGGCACCTGCACCGGGCTGATCACCGTGCACAACGGGGACGGCGCGAGCGGGACCGTCGACTACACGGTCGAGTACTACACGATGGGGCACCTGACGAAGTTCGTCCGGCCGGGCGCGCAGCGGATCGCCTCGACCGCGTCCACCGCCGTGCCGAACGTGGCCTGGCGCAACCCGGACGGCTCGAAGGCGCTGATCGCCTACAACGACTCCTCCGCCGCCAAGACCGTGACCATCAACTGGGGTTCCCAGCACGCTACTTACTCGCTGCCGGGCAAGACCTCGGCGACCTTCACCTGGTCCGGCACCCAGTCGGGCGCCGGCAGCCTGACGGGGGCGTTCGTGGGGCTCGCGAGCAAGTGCCTGGACGTGGCGGGCGGTTCGAGCACGAACGGCACGGCCGTGCAGCTCTACGACTGCAACGGCAGCACCGCCCAGCGGTGGACCGTGCAGTCCGACGGCTCGGTCCGCGCGCTCGGCAAGTGCCTGGACGTGGCCTCGGCCTCGACGGCGGACGGGGCGATGGTCCAGCTGTACGACTGCAACGGAACCGGTGCGCAACAGTGGTCGTACAACTCCACCACCGGTGATGTCGTGAACACGGCGGCCAACAAGTGCCTGGACGTCACGGGCAACTCGTCGGCGAACGGGGCGCGGGCACAGATCTGGACGTGCACGGGCGCCGCCAACCAGAAGTGGCATCTTCAGTAGGGGCACCATGAGACGTACGACGGGGGCGGCGGCCGTGCTGGGCACGGCCGCCGGTGCGTGGTTGCTGAGCGGGTGCGGTGCCGTTGACCTGCCGCTGGCCGGAGTACGGCTCGGCGCGGACGGAACGGCGTATGCGCTGATTCGGCCATGCGGGGACGACGGCTACCAGGGGCTCTGGCTGGACGGCTGGGCCAAGGGCGCGGCCGAGGACGGGCCCCCCACCACCGGGTGGGACATCAAGGGCGAGCTCAGCGGGGATGCCGAGTTCCCGTTGTTCTCACCGCCCGCGCGGTGGCGGGCCCGGCATCGCGGGACACAGCAGCTGCTGGCCGGGCACCGCTACACGCTGTCCTTCGGGCACTACGTCACCGGCGACTCCTACAACGGGATCGCCGACTTCTCTGCCGAGGACGTCGAGAGGCTGAAGCACGGCCAGGTCTGGGCCGACGGCCGGGCGATGAGCCTCGGCGAGTTCGAGAAGCTCGCCGAGGACTCCTGCTGACGGCCTACTCGGCGGGCTCGACCCCGGCCCGCAGCAGGCCGTATGCGTACGCGTCCTCCAGGGCCTGCCAGGACGCGGCGATCACGTTCTCCGCGACGCCGACCGTCGACCATTCGCCGCTGCCGTCGGACGTGGAGATCAGGACCCGGGTCGTCGACTGCGTGCCGTGCTTGCCCTCCAGGATGCGGACCTTGTAGTCGACCAGGTCGAGCTTGGCCAGCTGGGGGTAGATCTTTTCCAGCGCGACGCGCAGGGCGCGGTCGAGCGCGTTGACCGGGCCGTTGCCCTCGGCCGTGGCGACGATCCGCTCGCTCTTGGCCCAGAGCTTGACGGTGGCCTCGTTGGCGTGGGTGCCGTCGGGGCGGTCCTCGACGATGGCCCGCCAGGACTCGACGCGGAAGTAGGTGCGCGGCCTGCCCTCGACCTCGGCGCGGAGGAGGAGTTCGAAGGAGGCGTCGGCCGCTTCGTAGGTGTAGCCCTTCAGCTCGCGTTCCTTGACGCGCTCGACCACCCGGCCGACCAGTTCGCGGTCGCCGCCGAGGTCGATGCCGAGTTCCCTGCCCTTGAGTTCCACCGAGGCGCGGCCGGCCATGTCGGAGACCAGCATGCGCATGGTGTTGCCGACCAGTTCGGGAGCGATGTGCTGGTACAGGTCGGGATCGACCTTGATCGCGGAGGCGTGCAGGCCGGCCTTGTGGGCGAAGGCCGAGACACCTACATAGGGCTGGTGCGTGGAGGGGGTGAGGTTGACGACCTCGGCGATGGCGTGGGAGGTACGGGTCATCTCGCGGAGACGGCCGTCCGGCAGCACCTTCTTGCCGTACTTCAGTTCCAGGGCGGCGACCACCGGGAACAGGTTGGCGTTGCCGACCCGTTCGCCGTAGCCGTTGGCCGTGCACTGAACGTGGGTGGCGCCGGCGTCCACGGCGGCCAGGGTGTTGGCGACCGCGCAGCCGGTGTCGTCCTGGGCGTGGATGCCGAGCCTGGCGCCCGTGTCCGCCAGGACCGTCGCGACGACCGCCTGCACCTGGGCCGGCAGCATGCCGCCGTTGGTGTCGCACAGGACGACCACGTCCGCGCCCGCCTCCGACGCCGCCCGCACGACCGCCTTCGCGTACTCGGGGTTGGCGCGGTAGCCGTCGAAGAAGTGCTCGCAGTCGACGAAGACCCGCCGGCCCTGGTCCTTCAGGAAGGACACGGTGTCGCGGACCATCTCCAGGTTCTCGTCGAGGGTGGTGCGCAGAGCCAGCTCGACATGCCGGTCGTGGGACTTGGCGACCAGGGTGACCACCGGGGCGCCGGACTCCAGCAGCGCCTTGACCTGGGGGTCCTCCGCGGCCTTGGCGCCCGCCCGGCGGGTGGCGCCGAAGGCGACCAGCTGGGCGTGTTTGAAGTCGATCTCCTGCTGGGCGCGGGCGAAGAACTCGGTGTCCCGGGGGTTGGCGCCCGGCCAGCCGCCCTCGATGAAGCCCACGCCGAAGTCGTCCAGGTGCCGTGCGATGGCCAGCTTGTCCGCGACGGTGAGGTTGATGCCCTCGCGCTGCGCGCCGTCGCGCAGGGTGGTGTCGAAGACGTGGAACGAGTCGTCCAGCTCGTTGGTTGCCGTCTCGGTCATGGTCTCAAGGCTCCTGATGTCGAATCTCGGTCGTACCGGAATGACCGGCTCCACCGTGCCTCCATGGTCCCTCGCGCCTGCCTTCCGGCTGAAGGTGGGCCGGAAAACGAAAAAACCCCTCGCGGGTGCGAGAGGTCTGCGCGCGGGTCGAGGACGACGATGGCCACCCGTACCTGGTCGTACGTGATGGTCACTGCGGACCGGCGCGCCTGCTGCCAATAATCATGGCGAACGAGAGCACGGGGGCAGTCTGGCACAACCCGCCCCCGGCTCACCGACCGTCTCAGGATGCGGTCGTCACGGTGGGCGCCTCATGGGACCTCATCCGCGCCAGATCCAGGTCCTTCGTCTCCCGCATGGTGACGTAGACCACAAGCGATACGGCGGCACAGCCCGCCACGTACCAGTAGAAGCCGGACTCGGTCCCGGCGTTCTTGAACCACAGGGCGACGTATTCCGCGGTCCCGCCGAACAGGGCGTTGGCGAGGGCGTAGGGCAGGGCCACGCCCAGGGCGCGGACGCCGGTCGGGAAGAGCTCGGCCTTCACACAGGCGTTGATCGAGGTGTAGCCGGTGACCACGACGAGGGCGAGGAGCGAGAGGCCGAGGGCGGGCCAGTAACCGTTCGCGTGTTTGAGGAGGGTCAGGATCGGCACGGTGAGGACGGTGGAGCCGACCGCGAAGGTGATCAGCAGGGGGCGGCGGCCGATGCGGTCGGAGAGGGCGCCGGCGAGCGGCTGGAGGCAGGCGAAGACGGTCAGCGCGGTGAAGGAGACGAGGGTGGCGGTCTCCTTGGACAGGCCCGCGGAGTTGGAGAGGTACTTCGTCAGATAGGTGGTGTAGGTGTAGTAGGCGACCGTGCCGCCCATGGTCAGCGCGATGACGAGGAACGCCTCCCGCCGGTGCTGCCACAGCGCGCGCAGGGTGCCGCGCTCGGCCGCTTGCGAGGTGTCCTCCTCGTAGACCTCGGTCTCCAGCATGGTCCGGCGCAGATAGAAGACCACGGCGGCACCGAGCGCGCCGACCACGAACGGGATACGCCAGCCGTAGTCGTGCAGCGCGGTGTCGGAGAGCGTGTGCTGGAGGATGATCAGCAGGCCGAGGCCGGCGATCTGGCCCGCGGTCATCGACACGTACTGGAAGCTGGAGGCGAAGCCGCGCCGGCGCGGGTCGGAGGCCTCGGTGAGGTAGGTGGCGCTGGCCGCGTACTCGCCGCCCACCGACAGCCCTTGCAGCAGACGGGCGACCAGCAGCACGAAGGCTCCGCCGTAGCCGGCGGCGTCGTAGGTCGGGGCGATGGCGATGAGGATCGCGGACACCGACATGAGCGTGACGGTGAGGGTCAGCGCGGCTTTACGGCCCTTGCGGTCGCCGATCCGGCCGAGGAGCCAGCCGCCCACCGGGCGCATGAAGAACCCGACGGCGAAGATGCCGGCGGTGTTCATCAGCTGCGCGGTGGGGTTTCCGCTCGGGAAGAACGCCCCGGCGAAGTAGGTGGCGAAGCTCGCGTACACGAACCAGTCGAACCACTCGACCATGTTGCCCGCCGAGCCGACCCAGATCTTCTTCCAGTGTTGTCGTCCCATGGGCCGTTCCTGCCCCGCGGGGGAACAGGAGATTCCTTTACCGCAAAGGCCTTACGAATACGTCCTGTTCGTTGTGGGTGGCCCCGTGCCGGCCGGAAGGTCACGCGGCCACGAGGAGATCCGCTTCCAGGAACTCGCGCACATGAGCGAGAACCTGGGCCCGGTCCGTGCCGCGCAGCCCGATCGCCACATGGATGGAGAAGCCGTCGAGCAGGGCACGCAGGCGCGCGGCGAAGCGGTCGGGGTCGACGGTCCGGAACTCGCCCCGCGAGATGCCCTCCGCGAGCAGAGCCACCAGGTCGCGGTGCCAGGCGCCCTCGATGGCGGCCTGGCGGTCGCGGGCGGTCTCGTCGGCGTTCTGCGAGCGGTTCCAGACCTCCAGCCAGAGCGTCCAGTGCGGGTCGCGGTGCCCGTCGGGGACGTACAGGTCGACATAGGCGTCGAGGCGCTCACGGGCGGTGCCTCGGCGGGTGAGCAGCCGGCCGCGCTCGGCGCCCAGCCGGCCCTCGCTCCACTCCAGGGTCTGGAGCAGCAGTTCGTCCTTGGAGCGGAAGTAGTAGAGCAGATGGCCGCTGCTCATCCCGACCTCACCGCCGAGGGCGGCCATGGTGAGCTTCTCCAGACCCCGTTCGGCGATCATGCCCATGGCGGCGGCAAGCACGTCCTCGCGGGGCGGGGCCTGTCTGCGCCCACCGGCCATGTGCTGCTCCTCGTGGTACTAGATCTTCGGCTGCTGTTGCGTGACGCAGTGGATGCCGCCACCGCCGGAGAAGATCGTACGGGCGTCCACCAGCGTCACCGTCCGCTCGGGGAAGAGACGGCGGAAGATCCCGGCCGCCATCTCGTCGTGCGGGTCCTCGAAGCCGCAGAGCACGACCCCGCCGTTGCAGAGGTAGTGGTTGATGTAGGAGTAGTCGGCCCAGTGGCCGTCGGCCTCCAGGACGGTCGGGGCCGGGACCTCGACGACCTCCAGCGTGCGGCCGCGTGCGTCGGTCTGGGACCTGAGCAGGCCGATGACCTCCTTGGTCACCTCGTGGTCGGGGTGCGCCGGGTCCGGCTGGTGGTGGGCGACGACCACGCCCGGGCGGGCGAAGGCGGCGACGATGTCGACATGCCCGAGGGTGCCGAAGCCCATGGGGGTCCCCCCACGCCGTTCAGGCAGTGGGGGAGGGTAGTCGCCGGTGAGGCCGCGGGGCAGCCAGACGGCCTTGCGGGTGCCGAGCATCCCGTGGATCTCCGCCTCGACCTCCTCGTGGGTCCAGCCGGGGTTGCGCTCGGGCCCGAGCTGCACGGTCTCGGTCAGCAGGACGGTCCCCTCGCCGTCGACGTGGATCGCGCCGCCCTCGTTCACCAGCTTCGAGGCGTACGTCTTGGCGCCCGCGAGGTCCGAGACATACGCGGCGATCTTCGCGTCGTGCTCCCAGCGGGCCCAGTGCTGGGCACCCCAGCCGTTGAACGTCCAGTCCACGGCGGCCAGTTCACGCCCGTCGGTCAGGAACGTGGGCCCGATGTCCCGCATCCAGGCGTCGTCCAGTTCGCGCTCGACGGTGTCGACGCCCGGGCCGAGCAGCGCCCGCGCGCCCGCCGACTGACCGGGGCCGCACACCACCGTCACCGGTTCGAAGCGCAGGACGGCGCGGGCCACCGACGCCCAGGCCGTCCGGGCGGCGATGAGGTCGTCCGGGTCGTCGAAGGTGGGGTTGGGGCCCGGCCACGCCATCCAGGTGCGCTCGTGCGGGGTCCACTCGGCGGGCATACGGAAGCCGTCAGCGGCGGCCTTGTTCATGGTGGGGGGTCCTTAGAGGAAGTACAGGCGGTTGAGGGAGACGGAGTCGGCGGGCTCCGAGCGCAGCGGCTCGCCGTCGAGGGTGACCAGGCCGGTGCGCTGGTCCACGTCGACCGCTCCGGTGCGGGAGTTGAGCCGCAGGTCGGCGGGGCCGATGCCGCGGGTACCGCGGACCGCGACCCGGCGGCGCCGGGTGGGCATCGTGTCGTTGCCCTGGTCCAGCGCGGCCTGTGCGACGAAGGCCACCGAGATGTCCGCGGGGGTCGCCCCATGGGCTCCGAACTGCGGCCCCAGGACGAGGGGTTCGCAGGTGTCGGTGGCCGCGCCCGGGTCACCGGTCACGCCGTACGCCGGGAAGCCGGACTTGAGGACGAGCTGCGGCTTGGCCCCGAAGTACTCGGGCGACCACAGCACGATGTCGGCCAGCTTGCCGACCTCGATCGAGCCGACCTCGCGCGACAGCCCGTGGGCGATCGCGGGGTTGATGGTCAGCTTGGCCAGGTAGCGCAGGACGCGCTCGTTGTCGTGGCCGTCGTCCGGGGCGCCGAGCTCGGTCTTCATCTTGCCGGCCATGGCGAAGGTACGGCGGACGGTCTCCCCCGCCCGGCCCATGCCCTGTGCGTCGGACGAGGTGATGCCGATCGCGCCCAGGTCGTGCAGCACGTCCTCGGCGCCCATGGTCCCGGCGCGGATGCGGTCGCGGGCCATGGCGGCGTCGCCGGGCAGGTCGGTCTTCAGGTCGTGGACGGAGACGATCATCCCGTAGTGCTCGGCGACCGCGTCCCGGCCGAAGGGCAGGGTGGGGTTGGTGGAGGAGCCGATGACGTTGGGGACACCGGCCATCTTCAGGACGTTGGGCACATGGCCGCCGCCGCAGCCCTCGATGTGGAACGCGTGGATGGTGCGGCCCTCCAGCACCCTGAGGGTGTCCTCGACCGACAGGCACTCGTTCAGCCCGTCGCTGTGCAGGGCGACTTGGACGTCGTGTGCCTCGGCGACACGCAGGGCCGTGTCCAGTGCCCGGGTGTGGGCGCCCATGTCCTCGTGCACCTTGAAGCCGGAGGCGCCCCCTTCGGCGAGGGCCTCGACCAGCGGAGCGTGATGCGAGGACGAACCCCGCCCGAGGAAGCCGATGTTGACCGGCCAGGCGTCGAAAGCGTTGAACGCGTGCCTCAGCGCCCATGGGGAGTTGACGCCGACGCCCCATACCGGCCCGAACTCCTGGCCGATGATCGTGGTCACTCCGGAGGCCAGCGAGGCCTCCATGATGCGCGGCGACAGCAGATGGACGTGCGTGTCGACGGCCCCGGCGGTGGCGATCAGCCCCTCGCCGGACACGATCGAGGTACCGGTGCCGACCACGACGTCCACGCCGTCGAGTGTGTCGGGGTTCCCGGCCCGTCCGATCGCGCGGATCCGTCCCTCGCGGATACCGATGGACACCTTCCGGATGCCCTGCACGGCGTCGATGACGACGACGTTGCTGATGACGACGTCACAGGTCTCCCGGACGGCGGCGGCCTTCAGGTGCAGTCCGTCACGGGCGGTCTTGCCGAAACCGGCCAGGAACTCGTCGCCGTAGCGCTGGGAGTCGTCCTCGACACGGATCACGAGCCCCGAGTCCCCGAGGCGGATGCGGTCGCCGGCGCGGGGGCCGTGGGTGGCCGCGTACTCGTACGGCGTGAGGCGGCGGGCCTCGGCCGGGTGGCCTCCGGGACGGCTCATCGGTCGGCCTCCTCATGGTGGATGCCCAGGTAGCCGCAGGCGGCCGCGCGGCGCAGCGCCTCCTCGCGGGCTCCGGGCGCGTCCAGCGGCCCGTCGACGAGCCCGGCGAAGCCGATGGCGACGCGGGCGCCGCCGATCGGCATCAGGCCGACGTCCAGCGACTGCCCCGGCGCGAACCGCACGGAGGACCCGGTGGGCACGGCGAGCCGCAGACCGTAGGCGGCGGCACGGTCGAAGTCGAGGCGCGGGTTGGCCTCGAAGAAGTGGAAGTGGGAGGTGACGGAGACGGGGACGCTCGCGGTGTTGGTCACGGTGAGCCGTACGACCGCCTCCGGGTCGGTGTGCTCGGGCCCCGGGAGCAGTGCGCCCGGCGCCTCCTCGCCCAGCCCGCCGCCCCCGATCGGGTCGGTGACGACCGCGAGCCGTGAGCCGTCGTCGAAGACGGCCTCGACATGCACTTCGGTGACGACGTCGGCGACGCCGGGCAGCACGTCGGCCGGGCCGAGGACGGAGCGGGCCGCCTCGATGGCCTCGGCGAGCCTCCTGCCGTCCCGGGCGGCCTCGCAGACGGTGTCCGCGATCAGCGCGGTGGCCTCCGGCACGTTGAGCCTGAGGCCCCGGGCGCGGCGGGCACGGGCCAGCTCGGCGGCTCCGAAGAGCAGCAGCCGGTCACGTTCCGTGGGGGTCAGTCTCACGTCCCGGCACCTCTTTGTCTCCCTCTTGCCATCCTCGATTTAGAGCACCACTCTAAACGCGGGATTCATTCCGCGGGAACATTGGCAGCAAGAATCACACCACAGAGATTGAACGTCGCTCTAACCCTCAGGCGGCCGTCGAAGGAGACCCAGCCATGCCGATAGAACAGCGCGGAGTCGACACCGTTCCGGACGAGGAACGCACCAGCGGACCGAAGGACCTGGTCTCGATCCTGTTCGGCTCCAACCTCTGCCTCGGCGTGATCATCTTCGGCTCGCTGCCGCCGCCCTTCGGGCTCGGCTGGTGTGCGTCGGTGAGCGCGGTCGTGGCGGGCACGGTGGTCGGCACGGTGTTCACGGCCCCGCTGGCCCTGGTCTCGCTGCGCACCGCCACCAACCTCTCCACCTCCTGCGGCGCCCAGTTCGGGGTGCGCGGTGGTGGACTGCAGCTTCCTGCTGTCGGGGGCCGTGGGCGGAGCGGTGTTCCTCGTGCGGCAGTCCCGGTCGACCGACCCGTGCAGGTCAGCCCTGCCCCAGCCCCGGCAGGAACTCGCTCGCCCCGAACGCCGGCTTGAGGTCCGTGAACCAGGTCGCGCCCTCGTCGTACGCGGCGAAGAACGGCCGGTCCACCAGGTCCGGGTCACGGGCCTGGATCAGATGCAGGACGAAGACCTTCTCGCCGGCCACCTCGGCGACCCCGTCCACGCAGACCTTGCCGGGCATCGCCGACATGACCGGGCCGCGGACGGTGCGGGCGAGGCCGGAGACACGGGCGTAGGCGTCCCGGAAGATCCGGTGGCCGCGCGCCAGTGGCACCCCGAAGTAGCCCTGCGGGCCGGTGTCCCGCTCCACGAACTGGTAGTAGGGCACCGCGCCCAGGGTGGTCGTCTCCTCCCACAGCTCGGCCCAGGCGTCCGCGCTGTCGTTGATCCCGGCCACCAGCGGCCCCTGGCAGCGGATCACGGCGCCGGTGTCCCGGACGCGGCGCATCGCCTCCCGTACGACGGGCGGGCGGAGCTCCCGCGGATGCGTGAAGTGGGCCATCAGGGCGAGGTGCCGCCCGCTCGCCACGACCTGTTCGAAGAGACGGAGCAGGTCGTCGGCGTCGCGGTCGGTGGTGAAGCGGTACGGCCAGAAGGCCAGCGACTTGGTGCCGACGCGCACCGAGCGGACCGTGTCGATGTCCAGGAGCGGTTCGACATAGCGGCGCAGCACGTCGGTGCTCATGACCAGGGGATCGCCGCCGGTGATCAGGGCGCTGGTGACCTCGGGGTGGGCGTGCAGATAGGCGGTCGTGGCCGCGATGTCGTCGGTGGCGATGCGCAGATCGGCCTCGCCGACGAACTGCGGCCAGCGGAAGCAGTACGTGCAGTAGGCGTGACAGGTCTGGCCCTGGCGCGGGAAGACCAGCACGGTCTCCGGGTACTTGTGCTGGAGGCCGGTGAGGCGGACGCCCTCGTGGACGGGGACGTTGGCGTCGAGCTGACCCGAGGGGTGCGGGTTGAGCCGCATCCGGATCTCGTGGGCGGCGCGCTGGACCTCGGCCCTGGGCGCCTCACGGGCCAGCAGGCCGGCCATCCGGCGGACATCGGGTGCTGGCAGCATCCCGGCCTGCGGGAAGGTCAGCCGGAAGACCGGGTCGTCGGGCACGGCCGCCCAGTCGATCAGCTCGTCGACGACGTAGGCGTTCGTGCGGAACGGCAGGACCGAGGAGACCGCCCGCAGCGCCAGCCGCTGATCGTCCGTCAGTGAGACCCGCCGCAGCAGGCCGTCGAGGTCGCGGGGCGTGAAGGCGCGGAAACGGGGGTGGTGCGCTGAACACATGTGTGGCGGGGCCCTCTATTCCGTGACCAGGACCGTGGACGGCCGCATCTCCACGAAGGCGGCCGCGTGCGCATCGTACTTCTCCCCGAAGTGGTGGAGGAGCCGTCGATGCAGCTCGCTCTCGTCGTCGACGACGATCACCTCGTGCGACCCGGCCCCGCTCAGCGCCTCGCTGTACGCGCTGAGTTGGTCCAGCCGGCGGCGGGCCAGATAGGTGACGAGGTCGGGCGCGGCGACGTACAGGCGGTCGTCGAGGAAGACGAAGCGGCAGACGAACTCCCGTCGCCCGTCGGTGGCGTCGACGACGGTGACGGGGAGATGGGTGAACCGTTCCATCGGCTTGCCCTGCTGCCACAGTTCGTCGAAGCGCTGCTCCACGAAGGTGCCGAGCGGGGAACGGACCGCGACCTCCAGCTGGACGCCCTCGCCGGAGAGCCGGCCGACGGTGAGGAAGGAGACCAGACAGCGCTCGTCCCAGCGGTAGAGGGTGACACCGGGGGAGGTCGAGCACAGCCGTACCTCCAGCAGGTGCCGGGAGGTGTCGTCCAGGCGCCGCACGAACGCGTCCAGGGTGCGCAGGTTGCGCATGATGTCGCGGCGGATGTCGGCGCTCTGCTCGCCCAGTTCGCGGCCGCGCAGGATGACGGCGAGGGAGTCGGGGTCCAGCAGCAGTATCTGGACGCGGGCGCCGCTCGTTGTGGCGGATCTGACGCCGCGGAAGAGACGCTCGGAGAACTGCGGGCCGAACAGGTTGGAGAAGGTGTCGAGCACCTTCACATTGGACGTCGAGCCGTACACCTGGGCGGCGAACCACTCGTAGTCCAGTCGGGTGTGCTCGCGGACGCGGCCCTCCTGGGCCCGGGATATCAGCGGGCCGATGACGAACACGGTGATGACCACGCCGACGATGTCGGTGCCGAGGTTGAGGGCCAGGTTCTGCCCGTAGTTGTCCATCGTCGAGGCCCGCCACAGCAGCAGGGCCGCGACGGCGGTGAGCAGCGCGAGCACGGTGAGGCTCTGCGGACGGCGCGGCGTCCGTAAGGTCCGCATCAGCCAGCGCAGCCGTGGCATGGGCGACCGTCCGCTCATGCGTGCTCCCTCCCCCGTGTGGACTGAGGAGATACCCGTACGGGGGAGGCGATACGCGTCGAACGGACGGCCGGAGACCGATCAGCCGAGCTGGTGCATCCAGCCGTGCTTGTCCGCCACCGTGCCGCGCTGGATGTTGAGCAGCGCGTCGCGGAGCTTCATGGTCACCTCGCCCGGCTCGCCGCCCGACTGCTGCCACTCGGCGCCGGTGCGCTTGACCGTGCCGACCGGGGTGATCACGGCCGCGGTCCCGCAGGCGAAGACCTCGGTGAGGGTGCCGTTCTCCGAGTCGCGCTGCCACTGGTCGATGGAGACCCGGGCCTCCTCGGACTCGTAGCCGAGGTCGCGGGCGACGGTGAGGAGAGAGTCACGCGTGACCCCTTCGAGGATCGAGCCCGTGAGAGTCGGGGTGACGATCTTGTCGCCGTACACGAAGTAAAGGTTCATGCCGCCGAGTTCCTCGACCCACTTGTGCTCGACCGCGTCGAGGTAGCAGACCTGGTCGCAGCCCTGGGCGGCGGCCTCGGCCTGGGCGAGCAGGGAGGCCGCGTAGTTGCCGCCGGTCTTGGCGTCGCCCATGCCGCCGGGGACGGCGCGGACCCGGTCCTCGGAGGCCCAGATGGACACCGGCTTGACCCCGCCGGGGAAGTAGGCGCCGGCCGGGGAGGCGATGACCAGGAAGAGGTACTCGTTGGCCGGCCTGACACCCAGGCCGACCTCGGTGGCGATCATGAAGGGGCGCAGATAGAGAGATTCCTCGCCACCGTGGGCCGGGACCCAGTCCTTGTCCTGCTGGACCAGGACGTCACAGGCCTCGATGAAGGTCTCCACCGGCAGCTCGGGCATGGCGAGCCGGCGGGCGGACCGCTGGAAGCGCTTGGCGTTCTGGTCGGGGCGGAAGGTGGCGACCGTGCCGTCGGGGCGGCGGTAGGCCTTCAGGCCCTCGAAGATCTCCTGGGCGTAGTGCAGGACGTTGGTCGCCGGGTCGAGGGGGATCGGCGCGTACGGAACGAGCTGGCCGTCGTGCCAGCCACGGCCCTCGGTCCACTTGATCATCACCATGTGGTCGGTGAAGTGGCGGCCGAATCCGGGGTTGGCCAGGATCGCCTCGCGCTCCGCGGCGGAAAGCGGGTGCGCGGACGGCTTGAGCTCGATCGTGGGCGTCGTCATGAGTGGTAGTCCTTCACCGGTTGTAGTGATGGGCCGCGCTCACACCCGTACGGCCGGTGTCCCTGTCGTAGGACGTCCGAGCATTCCCTCATGGCGCGGCTCCGCGTTCGATTATCGCGCGGGGGCCGGGACGGAAGGAATCGGGGTGAATGCGGACCCGGGATCGATGGTGGCACCCGGCGGCAGGCATGGGAAAGCCGCCGGGCGCGTGTGCGACCCGGCGGCTTCGAAAGTCTTCGTGAGGCTTCGAGGGGCTCGGCGGGTGTCAGCCGGCTACTCGTACGGCGAGCGCGTCGCCGATCTCCGAGGTGGAGCGGGCGGGCTTGCCCTGGCGCTCGGTGAGGTCCGCGGTGACGGCCTCCTCGATCCGGGCGGCCTCGGCGTCGTAGCCGAGGTGGCGCAGCAGCAGGGCGACGGACAGGACCGTGGCGGTGGGGTCCGCCTTGCCCTGGCCGGCGATGTCGGGCGCGGAACCGTGGACCGGCTCGAACATCGAGGGGTACTCGCCGCTCGGGTTGATGTTGCCGCTCGCCGCGACGCCGATGCCGCCGGAGACGGCCGCGGCGAGGTCGGTGATGATGTCGCCGAACAGGTTGTCGGTGACGATGACGTCGAACCGGCCCGGGTCGGTGACGAGGTAGATGGTGGCCGCGTCGACGTGGATGTAGTCCGTCGTGACCTCGGGGAACTCCTCGGCCACCTTGTTGAAGACGTTCGTCCACAGGTGCCCGGCGAAGGTCAGCACGTTGTTCTTGTGGACCAGCGTGAGCTTCTTGCGCGGGCGGGCCTGGGCGCGGGCGAAGGCGTCCCGGACGACACGCTCGACGCCGTAGGCCGTGTTGACGGACACCTCGGTGGCGACCTCGTGCTCGGTGCCCTTGCGGATGGTGCCGCCGTTGCCGGTGTACGGGCCCTCGGTGCCCTCGCGGACCACCACGAAGTCGATCTGCGGCTCGCCGGCCAGCGGGGTGGCGACACCCGGGAGGAGCTTCGACGGACGCAGGTTGACGTGGTGGTCGAAGGCGAAGCGGAGCTTGAGCAGGAAGCCGCGCTCCAGGACGCCGGAGGGCACGCTCGGGTCGCCGATCGCACCGAGCAGGATGACGTCGTGCTGCTTCAGCGCGTCGAGGTCGGCGTCGGTGAGGGTCTCACCGGTGGCGTGGTAACGCTGGGCGCCGAAGTCGTACTCCTTGGTCTCCAGCTTCACGTCCTCCGGGAGGACGGCGGAGAGGACCTTGAGGCCTTCGGCCACGACTTCCTGCCCGATGCCGTCACCGGGGATCACTGCGAGATCGATGCTGCGAGACATGTCGGCACCCTACTCCTCGTCCCATGGGATGACACGCTCCGTCCGGCATACGGACACCAGGGGGTGTTCCGTCGTCAGGCGTTCACCCCTACGTGTGGCTGGCGTTGGCCTGCGCTGGGAACCGTCTCCGGCATGACCGAGCCTTCCAGGGGGGCGCCTCCCGAGCCCCCCGTCCCTGACTTCGGCATTCCGCCGCGGCTCGCCGCCCGGATGAGCATGGCCGAGCAGTACGAGTACCTGCGCAGCCGGCTGGTGAGCCGCCGCACGCTGGTGACGGCGGGAGCGGTGGCGGGCGGTGCCCTGGCGGCCGGCTGCGCGGCGAAGCCGGCGAGCCCGGCGCCGGCCACCTCGGCGGTCCGCGGCGTGGCCGTCGTGCCCTTCGGCCGCCATCTGGCCTTCGGCGCCGACCCGAGGACGCGGATGCGGATCTCCTGGCAGGTGCCGTTCGCGGTGAAGAAGCCGTTCGTACGGATCGGGACGCGACCGGACGACCTGGGCACGCGCGTCGCCGCGGAGATCCGGCATCTGCACACGCCCGGCGTGCGCGGGGTGCGCCCGGTGGTGGAGCAGTACTACGTCCACGCGGCCCTGGACGGCCTCACCCCCGGCACGACGTACTACTACGGCGTCGGCCACGACGGCTGGGACCCGGCCGCCCCCGACCACCGCTCCGCCATCACCTCCTTCCGCACCGCGCCCGCCCGTCCGGAGAGGTTCGTGTTCACGGCCTTCGGCGACCAGGGCGTCAGCCAGGCCGGAAAGGCCAACGACAACGCGCTGCTGAAGCAGAAGCCGGCCTTCCATCTGCACGCGGGCGACATCTGCTACGCGGACGGCAACGGCTCCGGCCGGACCTCGGACGGCTACGACGCCCGGGAGTGGGACCGGTTCCTGAGGCAGAACGACCCGGTGGCGCGCTCGGTGCCGTGGATGGTGACGACCGGCAACCACGACATGGAGGCCTGGTACTCCCCCGACGGCTATGGCGGCCAGTACGCCCGCTTCGCCCTCCCCGACAACGGCTTCGACCCGCACGGGGCGCCGGGCGTGTACGCGTTCACCTACGGCAACGTCGGTTTCGTGGCACTGGACGCCAACGACGTGTCGTACGAGATCCCCGCCAACCTCGGCTACAGCGGCGGCCGGCAGACGAAGTGGCTGGAGAAGAAGCTGAAGGAGCTGCGGGCGACGAAGGGCGTGGACTTCGTGGTCGTCTTCTTCCACCACTGCGCGTACTCGACGTCCGCGCACGCCTCCGACGGCGGGATCCGGGCCGCCTGGCTGCCGCTGTTCACCAGGTACCAGGTGGATCTGGTCGTCAACGGGCACAACCACGTCTACGAGCGCACGGACGCGGTGAAGGGCGGCAAGGTCGGCCGCGCGCTCCCGATCGGCGGCTCGACCGACCCGACGCGGGACGGGATCGTGTACGTCACGGCGGGCGGCGGCGGGCGCGGCCTGTACTCGTTCCCATCCGAGGTCAGGGACAGTTACGAGGGGCACGTCACCCGGCATGGCGCGGTGCGCAGCTTCCACTGGGCCAAGGGGCAGCACAACGTGGCGGAGACGGTGGAGTGGTCGCGGGTGCGGTACACCGGCTTCTCCTTCCTCAAGGTCGAGGCGGAGGCGGGTACCACC
Organism: Streptomyces sp. NPDC005866; assembly: GCF_040629895.1. Classification (NCBI taxonomy): domain Bacteria; kingdom Bacillati; phylum Actinomycetota; class Actinomycetes; order Kitasatosporales; family Streptomycetaceae; genus Streptomyces; species Streptomyces sp. NPDC005866. The sequence continues at coordinate 60,190 of NZ_JBEXWP010000028.1, read as the reverse complement.
CCGAGGCTGAGGGTGTCGGCGCTGGGGCAGAGCGGTGCGCGGATCGACCACTTCGAGGTACGGCGGGGCGGCTGACAACCGAGTACATCCCAGAGTGCGGCGCGGCTGTCCCGGCCGCGCCGCACTCCGTGCGGGTGCGGCTCCCGTTCAAGGGGTGTTACACGTTTTCAAGGGGGCGTTACACGTGTTGCCGGCGCTTCCCGGAGGCGCTCAGTGGCCGGTCTCGCCGCCGTTGTCGCGGCGGTCGAGGGCGCGCTGGAGGGCGGCTGCGGCGTTCCTGCGCTCGGACTCGCTCGTGCGGGACACGTGGCGGACGCGGCGGCGGACGGTCGTCTCGGCCATGGGAATCGACTCCTTCGACATACGTGGAGTACGGAAAGGGGGGTTACGAGACGCCGGATGGGGCGGGGAGCGGTGCCGCAGGGGTTGCCTGCACGGGGCCCGGCTCACTACCGCCGTTCGCTTGATCGAGCGATACGTTCGGCTCCTACAAAAGTAGAGGAACGGCCCGCTTCTGTCTGCACAATTACTCGGACTTCCTACTATCTGAGACGGTGGAGTGGGCCGAACGGCTGTGAGCTGGGGCTTTGACGCGTGGGGCGGACGGGACCGGCGGGCTTGGCTGGTCTGGCGGGGCTGAAGTTTCCCGAGGGGTGGACGTGGCGGGCTACATGACGTCGCCGTCCCGCCAGTCGAAGACCAGTTCGTGGGCGGGGTCGAGGACGCCCCCGGCGAGGCCGGGCCACACATACACGTCCCCCTCCTCGTCCGCCAGACGCACGATCCCGTCCTCCGGGGAGACGGCGCAGACCCGTCCGGCCCAACGCCCCCAGCCCCGGGCGGTGTAGAGCCGGGCGCCGTCCTCGGTGGCGGACAGCGCACCGAAGTCGTACGCCCGCTCGACGATCCCCTCAAGGGCCGCCAGCACTTGCCCGCCCAGTCCCCGGCGGCGGGCGTCGGGCCGGACGCCGACGGCCTCGACATAGCCGACGCGCAGCCAGCGGCCGCGGTGCCTGGCCCGGCGCATGACGACCGAGCCGTGGGCGGCGAGCCCCTCGCCGTCGTGGACGAGGGCGTGCAGGCCGCCCAGACCATGCTCCCAGTCGGTGTCGGTGAAGTCCCCGCCGAACGCCTCGTGGAGGAGGGCGCGGGCGGCGCGCAGGTCGGCGGGGCCGAGGTCGGCGGTGTGGGCGATGCGGAGCGGCATGGCCCAAGTGTCGTACGGGACTACCAGTCGACGCGGCCGTCGCGGTCGATGAAGCGGCCCGTTCCGGCGTCGGACGGCTCGGTGGCGAGCCGGACGATCGCGTCGGTGCCCTCGGTGACGGTCTGCGGGCCGCTGTGGGCGTTGAGGTCGGTCGCCGTGTAGCCGGGGTCGGCGGCGTTGACACGGATGTCCTTCAGGGCCTTGGCGTACTGGGTGGTGAGCATGGTGAGGGCCGCCTTGGAGGCCGTGTAGAGCGGGGAGACGACGGAGGATTCGACGCGCTCCGCGTCGTGGGTGGCGGCGAACGAGCCCATGCCGCTGCTGACGTTGACGATGACCGGATCCGGTGAGCGGCGCAGGAGCGGGAGGAAGGCGGTGGTCGTACGGATGACGCCGAAGAGGTTGACGTCGAAGACGGAGTGGGCGTCGGCGGCGGTCAGTTCCCTAGCGTCGCCGTGCGGGCCGGAGACGCCCGCGTTGTTGATCAGTACGTCGATCCTGCCCTCGAGGGCGTCGACGTCGGCGGCCGCGGCGGCGACCGAGGCGTCGTCGGTGACGTCGATCCGCACGAACCGCGCGCCGAGCGCGTCGGCGGCCGCGGCGCCCTGCTCCGGGTCCCGGGCGCCGACGATCACGGTGTGGCCGAGTTCCACGAGGCGGCGGGCGGTCTCGCGCCCGAGGCCCTTGTTGGCTCCGGTGACGAAGGTGATGGTCATGGACCGATCGTCCGCCCGGCGCGGGCACGCTACCAGGGACGCTCCGACCGTAGGAACCGCAGTACCAGGATCATCGGGTTGGGGCAGGATGGGGGCCATGGCCAGGAAAGAGCAAGCCGGTCTGGGCTCGACGATCCGTGCCTGGCGGGAGCGGCTGTCACCGACGGCCGTGGGGGTGCCGGAGACCGGCAGGACCCGTCGCGCGACCGGGCTGCGCCGCGAGGAACTCGCCCAACTGGCCGGGGTGTCGGTCGATTACGTCGTACGTCTGGAGCAGGGCCGGGCCACGGCGCCGTCCGGACAGGTGGTGGCCGCGCTGTCCGGCGCCCTGCGGCTGACCACCGGCGAGCGCGAGCATCTCTACCGCATGGCCGGCCTGGTCCCCCCGGACTGCGGTCCGGTCCCCGACCACCTCCCGCCGGGGGTGCGCCGCGTGCTGAACCGGCTCGGGGACGTCGCGGTCGCCGTGTTCACCGCGCACTGGGAGCTGCTCTGGTGGAACGCCGGCTGGGCGGCGCTCCTCGGCGACCCGTCGGCCACAGCACCGGAGCTGCGCAACTTCGCCCGTGAACGGTTTCCGGCCGGCGCCGAGGACGCCCGCATCACGTGGTGGCCGGTGCGCGTCGCCGACGCCGACGGCTCGGACCTCGCCATCGTCTCCGACCTGCGCCGTGCGACCGGCCGCTTTCCGCGGGACGCCCGTCTGGCGGAGCTGATCCGCGAACTGTCCGCGGGCAACGAGCGGTTCGCCCGGATGTGGGCGAGCGGCACGGTGGCGGCCCACCGCGAGGACCGCAAGACGGTTGAGCATCCGAGGGTGGGGCCGGTGACGGTGGACTGCGACGTCCTGACGGACGGCGAGTCGGAGCTGAAGATCGTGATCCTGTCGGCGGCGCCCGGCACCGAGGCCGAGGCCAGGTTCAGGGACGCCATGACCGTGGCGGACTGACGGCGGCCGGCCGGCACGGGCCGACGGTGGAGAACCGGAGAAGCCGCTGCGCGCCGGACCGGTGAGCGGTTCCATTGGCGCCATGCCCGATCTGCCGGAACCACCCGACGTACCGGATCCCCCCGACCCGCCAGACCCCCCGGACGTACCCCGCCTGCCCGACCGGCCGGACGCACCGGATACGCCGGACGTACCCGACCCTCCCGACGTGCCTGACCCGCCGGACGTACCCGACCCGCCGGACCTACCGGACCCGCATGCTTGATCCCTGGCCCCGTATGGGAACGGGCCGGGAAGCCTGCTCGTGGGTCAGGCTTCCCGGCCCGTTCCCTCGGGTGGGCCGTGGGTCAGCCCATGTGCGGGTAGGAGTAGTCGGTCGGCGCGACCAGGGTCTCCTTGATCGCCCGGGTCAGCGTCCAGCGCAGCAGGTTCTGCGGGGCGCCGGCCTTGTCGTTGGTGCCGGAGCCGCGGCCGCCGCCGAAGGGCTGCTGGCCGACGACGGCGCCGGTCGACTTGTCGTTGATGTAGAAGTTGCCGGCCGCGTAGCGCAGCTTCTCCATCGTGTACGCCGCCGCCGCGCGGTCGTTGGCGACGACCGAACCGGTGAGCGCGTAGTCGGACACCGACTCCATCTGGGTCAGCATCTCGTCGTACTGGTCGTCCTCGTAGACGTGCACGGCGAGGAACGGGCCGAAGTACTCGGTGCGGAAGACCTCGTTCTCCGGGTCGTCGCACTCGACGACGGTCGGGCGGACGAAGTAGCCGACCGAGTCGTCGTAGGAGCCGCCCGCGACGATCGTGCAGGTCGGGTCCTCCTTGGCGCGGTCGATCGCGGCCTTGTTCTTGGCGAACGCGCGCTCGTCGATCACGGCGCCGATGAAGTTCGACAGGTCCGTGACGTCACCCATGGTGAGGTACTCGACCTCGGCGGCGAACTCCTCCTTGAAGCCGGAGTTCCAGATGGACGCCGGGATGTAGGCGCGGGAGGTCGCCGAGCACTTCTGGCCCTGGTACTCGAAGGCGCCACGGGTCAGGGCGGTCTTGAGCACCGCGCGGTCGGCCGACGGGTGGGCGACCAGGAAGTCCTTGCCGCCGGTCTCGCCGACCAGACGCGGGTAGGTGCGGTACTTCTCGATGTTGTTGCCGACCGTCTTCCACAGGTGCTGGAAGGTCTTGGTGGAGCCGGTGAAGTGGATGCCGGCCAGGTCACGGTGCTCAAGGGCGACCTTGGAGACCTCGATGCCGTCACCGGTGACGAGGTTGATGACGCCCTTGGGCAGACCCGCCTCCTCCAGGAGCTGCATCAGCAGGACGGCCGCGTGGGTCTGGGTCGGGGACGGCTTCCAGACCACCACGTTGCCCATGAGGGCGGGGGCCGTCGGCAGGTTGCCCGCGATCGCGCTGAAGTTGAACGGCGTGATCGCGTAGACGAAGCCCTCGAGCGGGCGGTGGTCCATGCGGTTCCAGACGCCCGGGGAGTTGGCCGGGGGCTGCTCGGCGAGGATCTGGCGGGCGTAGTGGACGTTGAACCGCCAGAAGTCGATCAGCTCGCAGGGCGAGTCGATCTCGGCCTGCTGGGCGGTCTTGGACTGGCCGAGCATGGTGGAGGCGGCGATGGTCTCGCGCCAGGGGCCGGAAAGCAGTTCGGCGGCGCGCAGGATGATGGCCGCGCGGTCGTCGAAGGACATCGCGCGCCAGGCGGGCGCGGCGGCGAGGGCCGCGTCGATGGCGTCCTGGGCGTCCTGCTGGGTGGCGTGCCGGCCGGTGCCGATGACGGCCTTGTGGTTGTGCGGCTGGACGACCTGGAAGGGCTCGCCGCCACCGAGCCGCTTCGCGCCGCCGATGGTCATCGGCAGCTCGATCGGGTTCTCGGCCAGCTCCTTGAGCCTGGCCTCCAGACGGGCGCGCTCGGGCGAGCCGGGGGCGTAGCCGTGCACCGGCTCGTTGACGGGGGTGGGGACCTGGGTCACAGCGTCCATGAGATCCGTAACTCCTTGTACGTGAGCGGGTGTTCGGGTTCAGCCCGTGCTGACCATCGAGCGGAGGAAGAAGCGCAGGTTCGCCGGCTTCTCCGCGAGCCTCCGCATGAAGTAGCCGTACCAGTCGGTGCCGTAGGCGGTGTAGACGCGCATCCGGTGTCCCTCGGCGGCCAGGCGCAGGTGCTCCTCACTGCGGATGCCGTACAGCATCTGGAACTCGTACTCGTCGAGCTTGCGCCCGGCGCGCCGGGCGAGTTCCTGGGCTATGGAGATGAGGCGCGGGTCGTGGGAGCCGACCATCGGGTACCCCTCACCCCCCATGAGAGTCCTGAGGACCCGCACGTACGCCTTGTCGATCTCGTGCTTCTGCTGGTAGGCGACCTCGGCGGGCTCCTTGTAGGCGCCCTTGACCAGGCGGACCCGGCTGCCTGACTCGGCGAGGCGGCGGGCGTCGGCCTCGGTGCGGAAGAGGTAGGCCTGGATGACGCAGCCGGTCTGCGGGAAGTCCCTCCGCAGCTCCTCGTGGATGGTGAACATCGAGTCGAGGGTGGTGTGGTCCTCGGCGTCGAGGGTGACGGTCGTACCGATGGCGGCGGCGGCCTCGACGACCGGGCGGACGTTCGCGAGCGCCAGCTCGTGACCACCGGGGAGGGCCTGCCCGAACATGGACAGCTTCACCGACATCTCGACGCGCTCGCCGAGGCCGAGGTCCTCGAGCCGCTCGACGAGTGCCAGATAGGCATCCCGGGCGGCGGCCGCCTGCTCCGGGGTGGTGATGTCCTCGCCGACGACGTCCATGGTCAGCTCCAGGCCGCGGCCGGTGAGCTCCTTGATGACCGGGACGATGTCGTCGACCGTCTCACCGGGGATGAAGCGGTCGACGACCTGCTTCGTCACCGGGGCCGCCGAGACAAGGCGACGCATCCGGTCGCTGCGCGACGCGGCGAGAATCACGGGACCCAGCACGGGGCACCTCCACAACACATGCCAGAACGGCCGCGATCCGACGATGTGGATACGGCACGGAGAACCACCGTGAAAGTTAAGGAACTCTCCGATCGTCGGCCATCGACAGCTGTCACGCATCCGTGCCGCAGATCTCAGACAGATGTATGAAGGCGTTCGTGAATTGCGGGAGAATGCCCGGGTGACGTCGGAATTCAAGGGTGACTACCAGGAGCTGGTCGACGAGATCTCGGAGCTGCTGGGCGTCCCGGCGACCCTGGAGAACCGTGACTTCGAGCTGATCGTCTTCGGGGCGTACGACAGTGAGGGCGACCTCGATCCGTCGGCGCTGGACCCGGTCCGCACCCGCTCGATCCTGACCCGGCGCTCCACGGCGGCGGTCCGCACCTGGTTCGAGGGCTTCGGCATCACCCGGGCGACCGGGCCGGTTCGGATCCCGCCGACGCCGGAGGCGGGGGTGTACCGGGGCAGGATCTGCCTGCCGGTACGCCATCGGGGTGTCGTCCTCGGCTATGTCTGGCTCCTCGACGACGATCCGGGCCCGACGGACGCCCAGCTGGCCGCCGCCATGGGGGTGGCGGGGCGGATCGGCGCGCTGCTCGCGGACGAGGCGCAGGCCGGGGCGGGGCTGAGCCGGGAGCTGCGCGCGGTGCTGGTCGCGGAGCGCGGCTGGCAGCGGGACATGGCGGTGGCCGAACTCCGTACCGCCCTCGGCGCCCGCGCCGAGGGTCCGCACACGATGGTCTGCGTCGCCCCCTGGGCGTCCGCCGACCCGGACGACGCCCCGTCCCCGCGCACGGTCCCGCACGCCACCGCGCTGTGCACGCTGCCGTGGGGGCCGACGGGCCACAGCCTCGCCGTCCTGGTCCGGCTGCGCAGCACGGACGCCGCCACCCCCGCCCTGACGGCCGCCACGCGTCTGCTCAAGGAGGCGGAGGAGGCCCGGTCGGCTCGGCCGGCCTCGGCGCGCGGGGCCGGGGCGCGTACGGCCGCAGCGGTCGCCGCGGGGTTCGCGGGTGCGGCCGCACTGGGCTGTGCCGCGGGGGTCGGCGAGGCCCGGACCGGGCTGGCCGAGCTGGGCACGGTCTGGCAGGAGGCCGCCGCGGCCACCCGCGCCGCGCTGGCCGAGCCCCGGTTCGGACCGGTCGCCGAGTGGGCGAACATCGGCCCGTACCGCCTGCTGACCGCGCTGCCGCCGGAGGCTTCCCACGACCCGGCCGTGACCGTTCTGCTCACCCCGGCCCACCGGGAACTGGCCCGTACCGCCGAGGCGTACCTGGACTGCGCGGGCCAGGCGGGCCGCACGGCCGCGGCCCTCGGCATCCACCGGCAGACCCTGTACTACCGCCTGTCCCGCGTGGAACAGCTCACCGGCCTCGACCTGGACGACGGGGAGGACCGGCTGTTGCTGCACATGGCGTTGAAGGGGGCGCGGCTGTAGCCGCCTCCTTGCGGCCCTTGCCCTTCCCCGGGGCCTTGTCGTGGCCGCCCCGCGGGGTAGCATCACCTGCCCGATCAGACACCGGGCGGGGCCCGAGGGCCACGCTCCACTTCAAGGGCGTCAACGGGGCAACAGCAATGGCCGATGCCGCGAGAACCGGTCCGGAGGCCGGGGAGTTCGCGTCCTCGGAGAACGCGGCGGACACGGAGGACGTGACCGGTCGCCCCGGACCGCGCCGCCGGCTGGGCTGCCTCGCAGCCGCACTCCTTGTCCTCGTGGTCCTGGCGGGAGGGACCGTCTGGCTGCTGCGGGACGAGTTGTTCCACCCCTTCGGCGACGACCGGGCGTGCTCCGGGAGCGACCAGCGGCTGCCGGACGCGATCACCGCCGGTGGTACGCCGATCCCCTCCGACGCCTCCGACCTCCACTACTACACGCGCAACGGCCGTGCCGAGCTGTCCTTCAGGAGCGGCCGGCTCTCGGACTACCTGCACGGCGCGGGCATCGTCCCGGAGGGCAGAGACCTGTTCGACGAGCGGTACGGCAGCCGCGGCGTCGCCAACGACACGTTCAGGCTCCCGGACGGGCTGTGCGGGCCCACACTGGAGAACCCCGTCTGGATCTACCCCGCCACGCACGGCGTCAGCGTCACCGTGGAGCGCTCGCCGCTGTTCGGTGACCATCTCCGGTTCCCCGCCCGCGCGGTGATCACCTACACCCTCGGCTGACCGGGGGTCACGTCCGGGTGGCGGCCTCGACGATCTGGCGCAGGCCCTCGGTGAGCGCGTCGCCGTCAGGGGCGGTCTTCGGGTCGAAGGTCCACTGCGAGATGAGGCCCGACATCAGCGTCATGTAGAAGCGGCCGAGGGTGTCGGCGGTCTCGTCGGAGACCTCCTCCTCGGGGACGCCCATCAACAGGGAGGTCAGGCCCCGGCCCCCCTCGCGCTGAGCGCGCGCCAACTGGTCGCGCACTTCGGGCAGTTGGTCGCCCATCGCCATGATCTCCACGCTGAGCCGCCACATCGAACCTGGCTCGCGCATGCTGTCGACGATGTTCGACCACACCTCACGGAACCGCTCAAGGGAGCCGGGCGCACCGCTGAGCCCGCCGTCGCCGCCCTCGAAGGACATCTCCTCCACCAGTGCGATGTAGGCCTGGGCGAGCAGCGCGTCCTTGGAGCCGTAGTGGTAGCCGATCGAGGCGAGGTTGGTCCCCGACTCCTTGACGATGTCACGCGCCGTCGTCCGCGCGAACCCCTTCTCCAGCAGGCAGCGCTTGGCGCCGTCCAGCAGATCCTCACGGTGTCCCATGCGGACCACCCTACCCCGGGATCCATACAACCGTCCCAGACGCATGATTTATACGATCGTTCTAGACAAGCGTGTAAGACGCCCGTACATTCCTTGGCATGACGAACCCGACGAGCACGACCACGACCACATGTGAGACCAACTCCCTTGCAGGGCGCCGCGAATGGACCGCACTCTGCGTGCTGATGCTTCCGCTGCTCCTTGTCTCGATGGACGTCTCGGTCCTTTACTTCGCCCTCCCGGCGATCGGCGCCGACCTCCGGCCGAGCGGCACCCAGCAGCTGTGGATCCTGGACATCTACGGCTTCGTCCTCGCCGGTCTGCTGATGACGATGGGTGCGCTGGGCGACCGCATCGGCCGCCGGCGCCTGCTGCTGATCGGCGCCGCGGCCTTCGGCGGCGCCTCGCTGCTCGCCGCGTACGCGGACAGCGCCGGGACCCTGATCGCCGCCCGCGCGGTCCTCGGCATCGGCGGCGCGACCCTGATGCCGTCGACGATGGCCCTGCTGCGCACTATGTTCACCGACCCCGGCCAGCGCGCGAAGGCGATCGGCCTGTGGTCCGGCGTGATGACGGGCGGGATCGCGCTCGGCTCGGTGATGAGCGGGATCCTGCTGGAGCACTTCTGGTGGGGCTCGGTCTTCCTGGTCAACCTGCCCGCGATGGCGATGCTGCTGGTGCTCGGCCCGTTCCTGCTCCCGGAGTCCAGGAACCCCTCCCCCGGCCGCTTCGACTGGCTGAGCGTCCCGCTCTCGATGGCCGCCGTGCTCCCCGTGATCTACGGCGTGAAGGAGATCCCCTCCGAGGGCTGGCACCCGCTCTACGTCGTCTCGATCACCGTCGGCCTGGTCTTCGCGGCGCTGTTCGTCCACCGCCAGCGCACCAGCGCTTCCCCGCTGATCCCGCCGGCCCTGCTGACGGGCCACGGCTTCACCCCGGCGCTGGTCCTGAACCTCGTCGCCTCGCTCGCCATGATGGGCTCGGCGATCTTCACCACGCAGTATCTGCAGGCGGTGCTCGGCAAGAGCCCGTTCGAGGCGGCGCTGTGGAGTCTGCTGCCCTCGGTCTTCATCGGGATCGCCGGTCCGGTCACGGCGCAACTGGTCCAGCGGGGCGTCGATCGGGGCCTTGTCGTCGCCGGCGGCTTCACGGCCATGGCGGCCGGCTTCGCGCTGCTCGCCCTCGTCGGCACCGACTCGCTGTGGCTGGCGCTGGCTGGGGCCGGTGTGCTGGCCTGCGGAATGGTCGCGATCATGTCCCAGCTGACCGACCTCGCGATGACCAGTGCGCCGGTGGAACGGGCGGGCACGGCATCCTCACTGCTGGAGACCGGCGCGGAGTTCGGCGGGGCGCTCGGTATGGCCGTCCTGGGGTCGATCGGTACGGCGGTCTACCGCCACGACATGCCGGCCACGGCTCCGTCGGAGGCCCGCGAGACGCTGGGCGGCGCGCTGGCCACGGCGAGCCGACTGCCGGGGCCCACGGGAGAGGCCCTGCTGCGGACCGCACGGGAGGCGTTCACCAGCGGGATGCAGGGCGCGGCGATCGCCGGGGCGGTGCTGCTGTTGCTGGCGGCGGTCGCGGCTGGGGTGACGCTGCGGAGGATCGGCAGGTAGCCGGACACACGAACGCCGGGTGGGCTGACCTTCGTCAGCCCACCCGGCGTTTGCGGCAGTTGTCGTCAGACCAGGTTCACCGACCGGGCCGACGTCGCCCCGATCTCCGCCTCGACTTCGGCCAGCACACCGGAGGCCACCGTGTCGTCGACGGTCAGGACGGCCAGCGCCTCGCCGCCCGCGATCGACCGGGAGACCTGCATACCGGCGATGTTGATGCCAGCCTCGCCGAGGATGCGGCCGACGGTGCCGACGACGCCCGGCCGGTCCTCGTAGCGCAGCACCAGCAGGTGGTCGGCGATCGCGAGGTCGACGTCGTAGTCGCCGACCGCGACGATCTTCTGAAGGTTCTTCGGGCCGGCCAGCGTGCCGGAGACCGAGACCTCCTCACCGCTGCCGAGGGTGCCGCGCACGGTGACGACGTTGCGGTGGTCGGCCGACTCCGAGCTGGTGGTGAGACGGACCTCGACGCCACGCTCCTGCGCGAACAGCGGGGCGTTGACGTAGGAGACGGTCTCGGCGACGACGTCCTCGAAGACACCCTTGAGCGCGGACAGCTCCAGCACCTTCACATCGTGCTGGGTGATCTCGCCGTAGACCTCCACGTCCAGGCGGACCGCGACCTCGCCGGCGAGCGCGGTGAAGATACGGCCGAGACGCTCGGCGAGGGGCAGGCCCGGCTTGACGTCCTCGGCGATGACACCGCCCTGGACGTTCACCGCGTCCGGGACCAGCTCACCGGCGAGGGCCAGACGGACGGACCTGGCGACCGCGATGCCCGCCTTCTCCTGGGCCTCGTCGGTGGAGGCGCCGAGGTGCGGGGTGCAGACGACCTGGTCGAGCTCGAAGAGCGGGGAGTCGGTGCACGGCTCCTTCGTGTACACGTCGAGGCCGGCGCCGGCGACCCGGCCCTCCTTGAGCGCCGCGTACAGCGCCTCCTCGTCGACGATGCCACCGCGCGCGGCGTTGACGATCCGCACCGACGGCTTGACCTTGCGCAGCGCCTCCTCGCCGATCAGACCGACCGTCTCGGGGGTCTTCGGGAGGTGCACGGTGATGAAGTCGGAGACCTCGAGGAGCTCGTCCAGCGACAGCACCTTGACGCCCATCTGCGCGGCCCGGGCAGGCTGGACGTAGGGGTCGTACGCCACGACCTTCATGCCGAAGGCGGACATGCGCTGGGCGACCAGTGCACCGATGCGGCCGAGGCCGACGACACCGAGGGTCTTCTCGGCGAGTTCGACACCCGTGTACTTGCTCCGCTTCCACTCGGCGTTCTTCAGCGCCGAGTTGGCCTGCGGGATGTTGCGGGCGGTGGAGATCAGCAGGCCGCAGGCGAGTTCGGCGGCGGTCACGATGTTGGAGGTCGGGGCGTTGACGACCATCACGCCGGCCTTGGTGGCGGCGGAGACGTCGACGTTGTCCAGGCCGACGCCGGCTCGTGCGACGACCTTCAGCTTCTTCGCGGCGGTGATCGCCTCGGCGTCGACCTTGGTGGCGGAGCGGATCAGGATCGCGTCCACGTCGGCGATGGCCGGCAGCAGCTCGGCTCGGTCTGCTCCGTTGGCGTGCCGGATCTCGAAGTCCGGGCCCAGCGCGTCGACGGTGGCGGGCGACAGCTCTTCAGCGATGAGTACGACAGGTTTCGAGCTCACGTGAGTCCTCACATGTCCATTGCGGACGGCCGTCCCGACGGCCGCTGGCGGTGGAGGGGGAGCGGCGCCGGATCTTCTCGGTGTCGCTTGGTCGCGTGGAGACGCACGACGCTGTGGGCCTGACGCGTATGTAGTACGGCAGTCTAGTGGCGTGGTGAAGGTCGTCCTGCGCCTCCGCGGAAGGATCACCCGTCCGTGATTCGACGGCGTGGACAACGGGGCCGGAGCGTGCCGCTCCGGCCCCGTCACCTGGGGCTCACGCCTCTTCGTTCACCCAGGACATCAGCTTGCGCAGCTGCTTGCCGGTGGTCTCCAGCAGGTGCTCGGAGTCCTGCTTCTTGTACTCGTTGTACTTCTTCAGGCCGCCGTGGTACTCGTCCATCCAGTTCTTGGCGAAGCTGCCGTCCTGGATCTCGGCGAGGATCTTCTTCATCTCGGCCTTGGTGGCGTCGGTGATGATCCGCGGGCCGGTGACGTAGTCGCCCCACTCGGCGGTCTCGGAGATCGACCAGCGCATCTTCTCCAGGCCGCCCTCGTACATGAGGTCCACGATCAGCTTCAGCTCGTGGAGGCACTCGAAGTAGGCGATCTCGGGCTGGTAGCCCGCCTCGGTCAGGGTCTCGAAGCCCGCCTTGACCAGCGCCGTGGTACCACCGCAGAGAACGGCCTGCTCACCGAACAGGTCGGTCTCGGTCTCCTCGGTGAAGGTCGTCTTGATGACGCCGGCGCGGGTGCCGCCGATGCCCTTCGCGTACGACAGCGCCAGTGCGAAGCCGCCTCCGGTGGCGTCCTGCTCGACGGCGACGATGCAGGGAACGCCGCGGCCCTCCTCGTACTGGCGGCGCACCAGGTGGCCCGGGCCCTTCGGGGCGACCATGCAGACGTCGACGCCCGCCGGGGGCTTGATGAAGCCGTAGCGGATGTTCAGGCCGTGACCGAAGAACAGCGCGTCGCCGTCCTTCAGGTTCGGGGCGATGGACTCCTCGTAGACCTGGGCCTGGATCGGGTCCGGGACGAGGATCATGATGACGTCGGCCTCGGCGGCGGCCTCGGCCGGGGTCACCACGCGCAGGCCCTGCTCCTCGGCCTTCGCCTTGGACTTGGAGCCCTCGTGCAGACCGACACGCACGTCGACACCGGAGTCGCGCAGCGACAGGGCGTGGGCGTGGCCCTGGCTGCCGTAGCCGATGACCGCGACCTTGCGGCCCTGGATGATGGACAGGTCGGCATCAGCGTCGTAGAACAGCTCGGCCACTTTGGGTTCTCTCCTTGTGTGCAGTTGGTGCGTCCCACCGTATGACGGCGGGCGGAAGGGAAGTTTCGGGGTCTCGGTATCCGGGCGGCCGACGGCCGTCGGCCGCCCGTTTCCAGCCTTACGCAGAACGGTCGAGTGCGCGCAGTGAGCGGTCGGTGATGGAGCGGGCGCCACGGCCGATCGCGATCGTGCCGGACTGGACCAGCTCCTTGACGCCGAACGGCTCCAGCATCTTGAGCATGGCGGTGAGCTTCTCGCTGCTGCCGGTGGCCTCGATCGTGACGGCCTCCGGGGAGACGTCGACGGTCTTGGCGCGGAACAGCTGGACGATCTCGACGATCTGGGAGCGCGTCTCGTTGTCGGCGCGCACCTTCACCAGAACGAGTTCCCGCTGAACGGCCGAACCCGGCTCCAGTTCGACGATCTTCAGCACCTCGACGAGCTTGTTGAGCTGCTTGGTGACCTGCTCCAGCGGCAGGGCTTCGACGCTCACCACGATCGTGATGCGGGAGATGTCGGGGTGCTCGGTGACACCGACGGCGAGCGAGTCGATGTTGAAGCCCCGGCGGGAGAACAGCGCGGCGATCCGGGCCAGGATGCCCGGCTTGTTCTCCACCAGAACGGAGAGCGTGTGCTTGGACATGGTCTTTTACGTCTCTCTCGTTCAGTCGTCTTCGTTGTCGCCGAAGTCGGGGCGGACGTCCCGGGCGGCCATGATCTCGTCGTTGGAGGTGCCGGCGGCGACCATCGGCCACACCATCGCGTCCTCGTGGACGATGAAGTCCACGACCACCGGACGGTCGTTGACGGAGTTCGCCTCTTCGATGACCTTGTCGAGGTCGTCCGGGGACTCGCAGCGGATCGCGTAGCAGCCCATGGCCTCCGACAGCTTCACGAAGTCGGGGACGCGGGTACCGCGGGCGTCCGGGTTGACATCGTCGGGCCCGGAGTGCAGCACGGTGTTGGAGTACCGCTGGTTGTAGAAGAGGGTCTGCCACTGGCGGACCATCCCGAGGGCGCCGTTGTTGATGATGCCGACCTTGATCGGGATGTTGTTCAGGGCGCAGGTGGTCAGTTCCTGATTGGTCATCTGGAAACAGCCGTCGCCGTCGATCGCCCAGACGGTGCTGCCGGGCGCGCCGGCCTTGGCGCCCATGGCGGCCGGGACCGCGTAGCCCATGGTTCCGGCGCCGCCGGAGTTCAGCCAGGTGGCGGGCTTCTCGTACTGCACGTAGTGCGCGGCCCACATCTGGTGCTGGCCGACGCCCGCCGCGAAGATGGTGCCCTCCGGGGCGAGCTGCCCGATGCGCTCGATGACCTGCTGCGGGGAGAGCGAACCGTTCTCCGGCTGGTCGTAGCCCAGCGGATAGGTCTCGCGCCAGCGGTTGAGGTCCTTCCACCAGGCTGCATACCTGGACCTGGCGGCCTCGCCCTGGTGGCCCTCGCTGTGCTCCTTCTGCACCGCCTGGATCAGGTCGGCGATGACCTCGCGGGCGTCACCGACGATCGGCACGTCGGCGGCACGGTTCTTGCCGATCTCCGCGGGGTCGATGTCGGCGTGGACGATCTTGGCGTGCGGGGCGAAGCTGTCCAGCTTGCCGGTGACGCGGTCGTCGAAGCGGGTGCCGAGGGCGACGATCAGGTCGGCCTTCTGCAGCGCGGTGACGGCGGTGACCGCACCGTGCATGCCCGGCATTCCCACGTGCAGCGGGTGGCTGTCGGGGAATGCGCCGAGCGCCATCAGGGTGGTGGTGACGGGCGCTCCGGTGAGTTCGGCGAGGACCTTCAGCTCGGCGGTGGCACCGGACTTGATGACACCGCCGCCGACGTAGAGGACGGGCCGCTTCGCCTGGGTGATCAGCTTGGCACCCTCGCGGATCTGCTTGGCGTGCGGCTTGGTCACCGGGCGGTAGCCGGGCAGGTCCATGACCGGCGGCCAGGAGAAGGTGGTCTGCGCCTGGAGGGCGTCCTTGGCGATGTCGACCAGGACCGGGCCGGGACGGCCGGTGGAGGCGATGTGGAACGCCTGGGCGATGGTCCGCGGGATGTCCTCGGCCTGGGTGACCAGGAAGTTGTGCTTGGTGATCGGCATCGTGATGCCGACGATGTCCGCCTCCTGGAAGGCGTCCGTGCCGATCGAGGAGGAGGCGACCTGTCCGGTGATCGCCACGAGCGGCACCGAGTCCATGTGCGCGTCCGCGATCGGCGTCACCAGGTTGGTGGCGCCCGGGCCGGAGGTGGCCATGCAGACTCCGACCTTGCCGGTGGCCTGCGCGTAGCCGGTGGCCGCGTGACCGGCGCCCTGCTCGTGCCGGCACAGGACGTGGCGCACCCGGGTGGAGTCCATCAGCGGGTCGTAGGCCGGCAGGATCGCGCCGCCGGGAATGCCGAATACCGTGTCAGCGCCGACCTCCTCGAGGGAGCGGATGAGGGACTTCGCACCCGTGACGTGCTCGACGGGCGCGGACTGCTGTCCTCCGGAACGGGGCCGCGGCTGCGGATGGTGGGCCCCGGTGGCCTGCTCGGTCATCGGCATTCTCTTCTCGATGCTGAGGGTTTTTGCGAGGTTCGTACGGATTTCTGCTGCCGTACGTCTGGTGCTGGTGCAACAAAAAACCCCTCGTGCCAAAAGGCAAGCGAGGGGAGCGCGCCGGTGTGGTCGCTGGGGTTCCGGATCCTGCTCCGGTGGGTCCCAACTCAGCCGACGCGCTGTCCAAGTACGAGAATTCGGGTGCGCATGGAACTGACCCTCCCTCCGACGCGCACCACGTGTCAAGTGGGTGGGACGGGAGTCTCATTATGTGAGCGGAGGGCACTGCCGCCGCCGAACACGGCGGCCACCCCGCCGGCGACCGCGGGCACACCACCGGTGTACACCCCCGCGCCTCTTTCCATGGCTCGTTCACCGCCGGCGGCGCCCGCGAACGCCGGCTCGGCCGGTGCGTGCGGAACCGGATAGTGGCCGGAACCGAGGGCCCGGCGCAGCCGGTACTCGTCCACCGGGCCGGAGAACGCCATGCCCATTCCGTGCGTGCACCCCATCGCGCGCAGCGCCGTGACCTGTTCGGGCAGATCCACGCCCTCGGCCACCGACTGGAGCCCGAGATCGCCGGCGATCCGCAGCAGCCCGCTGGTGATCTTGTGCAGCCGGGCCGACTCGACCACCCCCTCGACCAGACTGCGGTCGAGCTTGAGCATGTCGACGGGGAGCTTCCTGAGGGCGGTGATCGCCGCGTAGCCGCTGCCGAAGCCGTCCAGCGCGATCCGGACACCGTGCCGGCTGAGCACGGTCAGGCGCCGCTCCAGCTCGTCCAGCGGGACCCTGGGGTCGGTGTCGGACAGCTCCAGGACCAGCGCCCCCGACGGCAGCCCGTGCCGGGTGAGCAGGGCCTCCACGGAGCCGAGCGGCGAGGACCGATCGAGCAGCCGCCGGGCACACGTCCGGACGGCGACCGGCACCAGGAGCCCGTTGGCGGCCCGCTCGGCGGCCTGTTCGACCGCTTCCTGAAGGATCCAGCGGTCCAGCTCGGAGGTCTTGTCGCTGTCCTCGGCCACCCGCAGGAACTCGGCCGGCGTGAACAGCACCCCCTGCGAGGAGCGCCAGCGCGCCTGTGCGGAGACCGATTCGATCCGGCCGCTCTGCAGGCACACCACGGGCTGGTGCAGCAGCGCGAACTCGCCGTCGTGCAGGGCGGCCCGCAGCCGGGTGGCCAGTTCCGCCTTGCGTACGACGTCCTGCTGCATCTGTGGCTTGTACAGCTCGACGCGACCCTTTCCGGCCGACTTGGCGCGGTACATCGCCAGGTCGGCGTTGCGCAGCAACTCACCGGCGCCGAGGCCCGGTTCGGCGAAGGCGACACCGATGGACGCGTTGACACGGACATCGTTGCCGTCAATGGCGTACGGCTGCGAGAGGGTCACCCTGAGGCGGTCGGCGAGCTCCAGGATGTGCCGCTCTCTGGCACAGCGGTCATGGGTGCCGTCACCGACGATCAGCGCCGCGAACTCGTCACCGCCCAGCCGGGACGCGGTGTCGCCCTTGCGGACCGCGTCCTGCAGTCTGCGCGCGGCCTGGACGAGCAGTTCGTCGCCGGCCTGGTGCCCGATCGTGTCGTTGACGGCCTTGAACCCGTCCAGGTCGATGAAGAGCACGGCCGTGTTCCGAAGGGCGGGGCCCCGGTCGGAGGAGCGGCGGCCGGACAGGGCCTGCTGCACCCGCCGGGTGAACAGGGCGCGGTTGGGCAGGTCGGTGAGCGGGTCGTGCTCGGCGTTGTGCTGGAGCTGCGCCTGGAGGCGCACCCTTTCGGTCACGTCCCGGCTGTTGAAGATGAGGCCGCCGTGGTGCCGGTTGACGGTGGACTCGACATTGAGCCAGCCGCCCTCACCGGACCGGAAACGGCACTCGATACGGGTGGTGGGTTCCTCCAGGGGGCTGGCGGCGAGGAAGCGGCGCACCTCGTGCACCACGCAGCCCAGGTCCTCCGGGTGGATGAGGGCGGCCAGTTCCGAGCCCACCAGGTCCTCGGCGGGCCGTCCGTAGACCCCGGCGGCGGCCGGGGAGACGTACCGGAGGATGCCGTTGGGCGCGGCGATCATGATGACGTCGCTGGAGCCCTGCACCAGGGAGCGGAAGTGGTTCTCCTTCTGCGCCAGTTCCTGGGTGAGGGTGATGTTGTCGAGCAGCATGATGCCCTGGCGCACGACGAGCGCGAGGACCACACAGCCGGCGGTGATCAGGACCACGTGGTCCGGGTTGCGGCCGTTGAGCATGTTGTACAGGATGCCCAGCGTGCAGACGGCGGCGGCCAGGTACGGGGTGAGCGCGGCCAGCGAGCCGGACAGGGGGCGGCCGGCCGAATACCGGCTGTGATCACCCCCCGGGACGGGCGCGGGCGTCTGCCTGGGCGCCATGGCCCGCTGTCCGGGCAGGTGCTCGTGGACCACGCGCGTGTGCCCCTCGGGCTCCTGGGCGCCCGGCTGCCGGGGCGCGGCCCAGGGGGCGTACGCCAGCAGCAGCGAGCCGGCGAACCAGCCCGCGTCCAGCAGTTGGCCGGAGCGGTAGCTGCTGTGCAGCAGCGGCGAGGTGAACAGGGCGTCGCACATCACGGTCAGGGCCAGCGCGCCGATCGCGGTGTTCACCGCGGTGCGGTTGCCCGGCGAACGCCGGAAGTGCAGTGCGAGCACCATGCTGACCAGGGCGATGTCCAGCAGCGGGTACGCCAGCGAGAGCGCGGTGTGCGCGACGCTGGGCCCGTCGAGCCGGGCGGCCTGGGCGAGCGCGAGGCTCCACGACAGGGTGAGCAGGGAGCCGCCGATCAGCCAGGCGTCCAGCGCCAGACAGATCCAGCCGGCCTTGGTCATCGGCCGCTTGGCCAGCACCAGCAGGCCGACGATGGCGGGCGGCGCGAAGCACAGGAAGAACAGGTCGGCGTAACTGGGGCTGGGCACGGGCTGCTGGAGCACGACCTCGTACCACCCCCAGACCGCGTTGCCCAGGGCCGCCATCGCCGAGGAGAGGGCGAACAGCAGCCAAGCGGGGCGAAAGCGGACCCGTGGGGAGCGGGCGTAGCAGAAGCACGAGACGGCGGCGGTGCCGGCGGCCGCGGTCAGGCCGAAGTCACCCATGAACAGGGCGACTTGGTTCGAGCCCCAGTCGAACGCGGAACCGACGGCGTATCCCGCGCAGATCAGGGCCAGGACGAGTTGGCGGACCACGCCGGTCCCGCCGCCGGTGGCCGGCGGCCCGGAGTGCGGCATCCCCGCCGGAGGCTGTGCCCGCAGCGCTCCGGGAAGGGCGGTCGTCACAGGCGTCGGCGCTGTCACCGGGCCCTCCCGGTCCGCGCCGCTCCCGGGTCCCTCGGGTCCCGGTGCGCTGGGTGAGCGTGCCTTCTGCGTGCGCTGTGCCTGCGGTGGTGGTGATGGCTGGAGTGGTGGTCGCGTCTGCGCGCAGCTGTGCGCCAGGGTCGCCGCCGGCGGCTCCGCCGCGTCGGATCGTTCGTCCATAGGCCGTGCATCGCCCGTCGCCCCCCTCACAAATCTGAGATCTCCATCCCCGGCGCCGAACGATGCACGGCGCAGCCCCTGTCGGGACGATACACCAGTATCGTCACTCAGGGACATAGCTTCTCTACGCTCCGTGACGACCAGCGGCTATGCGCGTACGCACCGCGCCCGGAAGGTCGCGGACCGTACCGGAAGCGGATTACACGAGTGTTGCTGAGATGGTCAGTTGTCGGTGGATCCCGTCGTAAGGATCACGTTCCGCAGCGGTTCCCGGTTCACGAAGCGGTTCAACTGCTCGGTGACGACGCGCTTGGCGCGCGGCAGGAAGGCCGAGGTCGGGCCGCCGACGTGGGGGCTGATGAGTACTCCCGGCGCCTGCCACAGGGGATGTCCGGCCGGCAGCGGCTCGGGATCGGTGACGTCCAGGGCGGCGGTGAGGCGGCCGCTCTCCAGCGCTGCGAGGAGCGCCTTGGTGTCCACGACGGGCCCGCGCGCGACGTTCACAAGCAGTGCGCCGTCCTTCATCCGCGCGAGGAACTCCGCGTTGACCAGGCCACGCGTGGTGTCCGTGAGGGGCGTGGAAAGGATGACGACATCGGCTTCCGGAAGCAGCTGCGGCAGTTCGGTGAGCGGATGCACGGGACCGCGCGCCGAGGCGCGCCCGGAGCGCGCGACGCGCGCCACCCGCGCAACCTCGAACGGCGCGAGCCGGTCCTCGATGGCCGAGCCGATGGCGCCGTAGCCGACGATGAGGACGGTCTTGTCGGCGAGGGCGGGGTGGAAGCCGCCCTCCCAGTGCTCCCGCTGCTGGGCGCGCACGAACCCCGGGATACCGCGCAGGGACGCCAGGGTCAGGGCGAGCGCGAGTTCGGCGGTGCTCGCGTCGTGCACCCCCCGCGCGTTGCAGAGCGGCACGCCGGGGACGATGAGGTCGAGGGCCTCGATCATGTCGTCGACACCTGCGGTGAGGGTCTGGATGAGCCGGACGTTCCGCATCCGCTGCAGCGGCCGCACCTTCACGTTCTGCCGCTTCATGTAGGGGACGACATACACGGCACAGTCGGCGGGGTCACCCGGAAACTCCTGGTCGCCGTCCCAGAAGAGGTAATGGAGCCCGTCGGGAAGCCCGGTGAACTCGGTCGGCGGGATGGGGAGCCACACGTCGGAGGTCATGGTCAGGAGGCTATGTCAGACGTGTGTCGGCGAGCGGGTTAGGTTGGGGGCTCAAGAAGGAGGTTCACGGGCTGGTGGAGCGCAGGACGATCGGCGCGGGGGCGCTCGCGGTGGGGGCCGTCGGACTCGGGTGCATGCCGATGAGCTGGGCCTACAGCGGGTCGCGGCAGCGCGGTGACGAATCGGTCAGGGCGGTGCACCGGGCGCTGGACCTGGGCGTGACGCTGCTGGACACGGCGGACATGTACGGCCCGTTCACCAATGAGCTGCTGCTGGGCCGAGTGCTCAAGGAGCGGCGCCCCGAGGCGTTCGTGTCGACCAAGGTGGGCCTGCTGGTGGGCGACCAGCACATCGTGGCTAACGGCCGGCCCGGCTATGTGAGGCGTGCCTGCGACGCGTCCCTGCGACGGCTCCAGACCGACGTCATCGACCTCTACCAGCTGCACCGCGCCGATCCCGAGGTCCCGGTCGAGGAGACCTGGGGCGCGATGGCCGAGCTGGTGCGGGCGGGGAAGGTGCGCGCGCTGGGGCTGTGCGCCGTGGGGGCGCGTGGGGGGCGCAGGTCCGGCGCCCGACTGCATGACGCGACCCTGCGCCAGCTCCGGCGGGTTCAGCAGGTGTTCCCGGTGAGCGCGGTACAGGCGGAGCTGTCGTTGTGGTCGCCGGAGGCGCTGGAGGCGCTGCTGCCGTGGTGCGAGGCGCGCGGGGTGGGTCTCCTGGCGGCGATGCCGCTGGGCAACGGCTTCCTCACCGGCACGCTCACACCGGGCGAGGGCTTCGAACCGGACGATGTGCGGGCGCGGCACCCTCGTTTCACGGCGGAGATGATGGCGGCCAACCAGCCGATCGTGGCGGGGCTTCGGCGTATTGCCCGGCGCCACGGGGAGGAGGTCACCGCCGCTCAGGTGACGCTGGCGTGGGTGCTGGCGCAGGGGCGGCATGTGATTCCGGTGCCCGGGACGAAGCGGTGCCGGTGGGCTGCGGAGAACGCGGGCGCGGTGGACGTACGGCTGACTGCGGAGGATCTGGCGGAGCTGGGCCGGCTGCCTGCTGCGCAGGGGTCGTGGGACTAGGGCCCTGACGATCGGTCGTCGGTTCGGTGCGGCGCCGCTGTGGCTGGGCGCGCGGTTCCCCGCGCCCCTGAAGGGGCGCCGCACGGGACGTATCTTTGGACAGGTCCCGCACCATGATCGCCAGACAGGCACCTGATCGCCGGGCTACGGTCGGGGGAGCCGCTTGACCCTGTCGAAGGGACCATGATCGTGCAACGTCGAGCTGTTCCGGCCGTGTTGGCCGCGGCCGGACTCCTGCTGGCGGCGGGGTGTTCCTCCGGTGGCGGCGGTGGTGGGGATCTGCCCGCGCCGTCCTGGGCCGGGGGGGCGTCGGCCGGTTCCTCCTCGTCGGCCGGTTCCTCCGCGTCCGCCGGGGCGACCGGGTCGGCCGCGCCCGCGAAGGGCTCGGTGAAGGTGCTGCGCACGGTCGCCGAGGGCCTGAAGTCGCCGTGGGGGCTCGGGCCGCTGCCGGACGGGTCCGGGCTGCTCGTCTCCGACCGTGACGACGGGACGATCAGCAGGGTCGACGAGAAGACCGGCAAGAAGACCGAGCTGGGCGCCGTCTCCGGGGTGTCCGCGGCCGGGGAGGGCGGTCTGCTGGGCATAGCCCTCTCCCCCGATTTCGCCTCGGACCACATGATCTACGCGTACTTCACATCGGCCTCCGACAACCGCATCGTGCGCATGCTCTGGGACGAGAGGAAGCCGGCCGGGGAGCAACTGGGCGCCCCCGACACGATCTTCAAGGGCATTCCCAAGGGGTTCATCCACAACGGCGGCCGGATCGCCTTCGGTCCGGACGGCATGCTCTACGCCGGCACCGGCGAGAGCGGGCAGCGGGGCCTCGCCCAGGACAAGGACTCACTCGGCGGCAAGATCCTGCGGCTCACCCCGGAGGGCGAACCGGCCCCCGGCAACCCATTCCCCGGCTCCCCGGTCTACACCTACGGCCACCGCAATGTGCAGGGCCTGGCCTGGGACGACGAACAGCGGCTGTTCGCCTCGGAGTTCGGCCAGAACACCTGGGACGAGCTGAACGCCATCAAGCCCGGCGGCGACTACGGCTGGCCGAACGCGGAGGGCAGGTCCTCCGACCCCAAGTACGTGAATCCGATCGCCCAGTGGCACACCGACGAAGCCTCCCCCAGCGGCATCGCCTATGTCGACGGGGTGATCTGGATGGCCGGCCTCAAGGGCCAGCGCCTGTGGCGTATCCCGTTGAAGGGCACCACCGCGGCCGCCGCGCCCCAGGCCTTCCTCAAGGGTGAGTACGGCCGGCTGCGCACGGTCGTGGCGGCGGGCGGCGACAAGATGTGGCTGGTGACCAGCAACACGGACAGGCGTGGCAAGCCGAAGTCGGGCGACGACCGGATCCTGGAGCTTCAGGTGCGCTGACCGGCCGTGGCGCTGCGGTCGGTGCGGTCGGTGCGGTCGGGCGGAAACATCTCCAGGCGGTGGGCCACAGCCGCCGCCTCTCCCCTCCCCGAGACGCCGAGCTTGCCCAGGATGTTGGACACGTGGACGCTCGCGGTCTTTGGGGAGATGAAGAGCTCCTCGGCTATCTGGCGGTTGGTGCGGCCCGCCGAGACCAGACGCAGGACGTCCCGCTCGCGGCTGGTGAGGCCGAGGCTCTCTACGGGATCCAGGGCCTGGCGGGGGGTGCCGTTGGTGAGGGGGAGCCGGGCCCGCTGGGCGAGCTGGGCGACGGCCTCGGCGAGCGGGCGGGCGCCCAGGTGGCCGGCGACCGCCCCGGCCAGCCGGAGCAGTTCGGTCGCACGGTCGCGTTCGTCGTCGCCGGACGCCTCTTCGAGCAGGGCCTGGGCGAGGCGGCGGCGGACCCGGGCGAGGTCGTAGGGGCGGTCCAGGCGCTCGAAGTCGGTGACCACGTCCGACCAGATCGCGGCGGTGTCGGTGCCCTGGGCGCGGTGCAGTTCGGCGCGGGTCCAGCGTTCGTACGCATGCCAGAGGGGCGCACCGGTGGTGAGCTTGCGGACGGCCTCGGCGAGCAGGTCGAGAACCTGGGCGCGGCCGTCGGCCGCCGCGGGCAGGGCGCGGGCGTCGGCCTCGGCAGCGGCGGCGGCCAGCAGCAGGGGCCAGCCGTAACGCTGAGTGCCGGGCGGGAAGCCGCGTTCCAGGGCGCGCTCCAGCTCGGCACGTGCGTCGAGGAGCCGGCCCTCCGCGGCGGCGACGCCGATGGTGATGCGGGCGATGGGCAGCAGCGCCTGGGGCATCGGGTCGTGGGTGCCGTAGTGCTCGCGGGCGATGGCCAGTTGGCGGGCGGCCTCGGCGGCGTCCCCCCGGCCGAGGGCGATATGGGCGAGGCGCAGGGCGCCGGTGCCCCGGGGCTTGGCGCTGGCCGCGGAGCCGAGGCCGCCCGCCGCGGCTTCGGAGGCCTCGTCCCACTGGCCGAGCGCGTACAGCGAGTCGGAGAGGTTGCCCCAGACCCACACCTCGGAGTCCAGCAGGCCGTGCCGGCGGGCGAAGGTGAGGCCCTCCCGCAGGAGCGGCACCGCCTCGCGGGAACGGCCGACCGAGTCCAGCTCGGAGGGCAGGTTCACATAGGCGCGGCCCGCGACATGTGCCACGCCCTCCTGGAGGGCGGTCTCCTTGACCCGGTGCAGCTCCTCCATCCCGTTCTCGACATCGCCCGCGTCGACCATCAGACAGCCCAGGGTGATGCGCGCGTTGAGTTCGATCTCCCGGGCGCCCACCATCCGCGCGTACTCCACGGCCCGTTCGGCGGCGGCGAAGGCCGCCGGGCCGGGTTCGTGGAGCATGCACCAGTTGGCGACGTTGGCCAGCACGTCGGCGTGCACCTCCGAGGGCGGCAGGCCGCGCACCAGGTCCTGTGCGGTGCCGAGCTCCTGCCAGCCGTCGCCCCGGGCCAGGTCCTGGACCAGCCGGGAGCGCTGCACCCAGAACCAGGCCGCGCGCAGTGGATCCCCTTCGTCCTCGACGATCCGCAGCGCCCTTCTGGTGATCTTCAGGGCGCGTTCGCGCTCCCCGCAGAAGCGGCCCGCGACCGCCGCCTCCGCCATCAGGTCGAGATAGCGCAGCGGCGTGGTCGCCGGATCGCAGCCGCAGGGAGGATAGACGTCGGTGTAGTCGACGGGGCGCAGGGCCGCGCGGATCTCCTCGGGGGCCGGGTCCCACAGTTCCATCGCCCGCTCCAAGAGCCGCAGTTGCTCGCTGTAGGCGTGCCGGCGGCGGGCCACGACGGAGGCGTCGAGGACGGCGGGCAGGGCCTTGGCCGGGTCGTGCGCCTGGTACCAGTAGCTGGCCAGGCGGGTCACGCGTGCGTCGGCCGGCACCAGCCCGGGGTCGGACTCCAGGGCCTCGGCGTAGCGCCGGTTGAGCCGGGAGCGTTCGCCGGGGAGCAGGTCGTCGGCGACGGCCTCGCGGACCAGGGAGTGCCGGAAACGGTAGCCGTCGCCGCTGGGCGTCGCGGCGAGGATGTTGGCGCCGACGGCGGCCCGCAGCGCCTCGATGAGGTCGTCCTCGGCGAGCTGGGCGACGGCGGCGAGGAGCCGGTACTCGACGGTGGAGCCGCCCTCGGCGACGATCCGGGCGACCCGCTGGGCGCTCTCGGGCAGCGCCTCGACCCGCACGAGGAGCAGATCGCGCAGCGAGTCGGTCAGCCCGGTGCGGCAGCCTTCAGTGCTGGCGACCGCGAGTTCCTCGACGAAGAAGGCGTTGCCGTCGGAGCGGGCGAAGATCTCGTCGACCTGGGCGGGGTCGGGTTCGGCGGCGAGGATGCCGGCGATCTGGCGGCCGACCTCCTCCCGGTTGAAGCGGGCGAGTTCGATACGGCGGACGGTGCGCAGCCGGTCGAGTTCGGCGAGCAGCGGGCGCAGCGGGTGGCGGCGGTGGATGTCGTCGGATCGGTAGGTGGCGAGGACGACGAGCCGGCCGGTGCGCAGGGTGCGCAGCAGGTAGGCGAGGAGGTGGCGGGTGGAGGCGTCGGCCCAGTGCAGGTCCTCCAGGGCGACGACCACCGTACGCTCGGCGGCGACCCGTTCCAGCAGCCGCGCGGTGAGTTCGAAGAGGCGGGCCATGCCCTGTTCGTCATGGCGGCTGGAGGAGGCCTCGCCCAGCTCCGGCAGCAGCCGGGCCAGCTCCCCCTCCTGCCCGGCGGCGGCCGCGGCCAGCTCGTCGGGCAGCGCGGCCCGCAGCGCGCGCAGCGCCGTGGAGAAAGGGGCGAACGGCAGTCCGTCGGCGCCGATCTCCACACAGCCGCCGAGCGCGACGACCGCGCCCCGGAGGCAGGCGGCCGTGGCGAACTCCTCGACCAGCCGGGTCTTGCCGACGCCGGCCTCACCGCCGAGCAGCAGCGCCTGCGGCTCGGTGGCCTCGGCGCGGGCCAGCGCCTCGTTCAGGGTCCGCAGCTCATCGCTGCGGCCTACGAACACGGGACTCACGGACCTGGTTTCCACAGGCCAGAGCATCGCATGCGGCTCAGAGCGGACGGCAGCGGTTTTCCACAGCACCGGTACGTTCGTCGTACGACCTGATGGTGTACCACTGGGCTGTGGACGACCTGACGGTGTGTGACCTGACGGTGTGTGACCTGACGGCGGCCGTGCGGGCCGGTGGCCGACCCCCGTACGGCCACCGGCCTCCGTGTCCCCGGCCGCCGGGCGGTCAGCGCCGCCCGGCCCCCCGTTCACGCGGTGCCCGGGAGCCGGCGCCGGCTGCGGCGGCCGGTATGGACCTCCTCCGGCACGGCGGCATGGCGGGCCGCCTCCTCGCGGCGGGCGACGCGGCGGGCGCGGACGGCCTCGCGGGCGAGACGGGCGTCCTCGGCCCGACGGCGTAGTTCGGCGGCACGGATCTCGTGGAGTTCGAACGCGAACATGGCGGTTCCTCTGTGAGAGACGGTGGTTGGGCTTCGCTTCTCGCGATGCCTCCACCTTCGTCTCCCAGGGGGGTGCGCCACATCGGGAGGGTTCCGCATCTTCGGACGGCCGCCGGACTGGGATACGCGTAAGGGGCCTCAGGTCGTCCATAAGGTGCTTACGGACGGCCTAAGGCCCCTTCCGGCCCGGGCTGTCTCAGCCGGTCGACGGCAGTCCGAGGAGCGCGTTGGAGTACTTGAGGATGGCAAGCAGCAGGCCGATGACACCGAGCGAGACCCCCGCCCAGGCCACCGACTTGATCCACGGCGCCTGCGGCTTGCCGGGGGCGCCGAAGGCGGGGCGGACGAGCACCACGACGCCGGTGATCAGCGCGGCCAGCGCGAACAGGCCGGCCCACAGCGCCGTGGTCTGCCATGCGTCGCCGTACACCGCCTTGACCTGCTTGGCGACGCTCGCGGTCGACGAGGTCTGGAGCTGCCCGATGAGGGTCTGGCGGGCGGCGGCCACCGTACCGATCCAGCCACCCGTGAGGGAGACCAGGCCGAGCGCGACGGAGACGACGGCGGCAGCGCCCTGGCCGATCCCGGACGGGCCCTCGGCCTCGTCCTCGGCCGAGTCTCCGGGAAGGTCGGCGTCGCCCTCCGCGTCCTCCGCGTCAAGGTCGGTGTCCGTCTCGTCGGCGGCCTCGGCCCCGGTGGCCGAGGCCTCCGGCTCGGGCTTGGGCTCCGCCGCGTCGTCGGCGCTCTTGTTGACGCTCACCTTCTCCTCGTCGGTCGTGGCCTCGGTGCCCGTCTCGGCACCGGTCTCGTCAGCTGTCTTGGTTCCCATGTCCGGCACCGTACGGATCCTGTCTGAGAGGTCTCTTAATGATCGTTCTGTACGGCACGCGCGCGTGCTTCACGCCAATCCGGGGCGAGGATCGACCACACCTCCAGGTCGTGCCTTAGGCCACCATAGGGGTGCGCCTCACGGCGTACGCCATCGCGGGTCATCCCCAGGCGCCGGGCCACGTTCAGGCTGGGCTCGTTGCCCGAGGCGGCGACCCACTCGACCCGGTGGATGCCGCGCTGCTCGACCGCGAAGTCGATCAGTACCCGCATCGCGCGCGTGACGAGTCCGCGCCCGGTGCCGGCCGGCTCCAGCCAGCAGCCGACCTCGCAGTTGCCGTGCTCGGCGTCGAAGTTCAGGAAGAGCACACCGC
The DNA here is from genome assembly GCF_040629895.1 of Streptomyces sp. NPDC005866. Lineage (NCBI taxonomy): Bacteria > Bacillati > Actinomycetota > Actinomycetes > Kitasatosporales > Streptomycetaceae > Streptomyces > Streptomyces sp. NPDC005866. Next base: position 32,810 of record NZ_JBEXWP010000028.1, on the reverse strand, counting down.
CGACGAGCGTGCCCTTCAGCCACAGGCCGTGCAGGGAGCCGGTGCCGACGGCGCGCAGGTCGGCGTACCGCTGGAGCAGCGCCCGCGCGGAGGGCACGTCCGTCTCCTTGGAGCCGAAGGAGATGAACCGTCCGATGAAGTCCCGACCACGCTCCAGGTGGGCCAGGAACTCCTCGGCATGCCAAGGTTCCAGCGGACGCAGTTCGGCGCCGTCGTCACCCAGGGTTATCGCGTACATCGTGCTTCTCCAGTTCCACCACGTCCTCGGCCGGCGCGTCGAGCCTCTCATGGACGGCACGGCGCTCGGGCGAGTCGATGCCGATCAGTCGAACTGGTCTCCGAGAGCCATGACCATGACCCCCAGGATCATCAGTCCAAGGGCTCTGCGGGTACGGCCCCGGGCGCCGAGCGCCCCCGCGGCCACACACACGGCGGAGCCGACGGCATAGGCGGCCGGCACCGGCGCGGGCACGCCGCCGCCCAGTCTCATCAGTGCGGCGGTCAGCCCCATCAGGCTCAGCAGGGCCCCGGTCACGGTGGCGGTCCAGCGGGCCCGACGGGCGCCCTCGTAGGGATCCTCGCCGTCGTCGGCGGCCTCCACCTCGGTCATCTCGGGTTCGGTGTCGGATTCCACGTGTCCGGTCATGGCGGGCGAGCGTAGTACCCGCGCCTGCGGAAATCGGCTGCGAACGACGTCCACAACTGCTGGCTTCCGCTGGTCAGACTTGACCGGCCCCTCGCCGACGACCGAAGCGGGTGCGTTGTTTGACGGTCCGAATGAGCTCCTACGCATCGCCTTCCACTACGAAGACCACAGGGAGCCCGTTCACCCATGTCCGACACCAGGACCGGGGGCGACCGCCTCACTGACCGCCTGACCCACCCCCGTTACCCGCTCAGCAACGCCTACGACCCCCGCTGGGTGGTCGAGAACCAGATGGGCCCGCACGCCCTGTGGCTGCTGGAATGGCTGGCCCCCGCCCTCGGTCTGGACGCCCTGCGCCCCTGCGCGCGCGTGCTCGACCTCGGCTGCGGCCGGGCGATGACGTCGGTCTTCCTGGCCCGCGAGTTCGACGCCCAGGTCACCGCCGCCGACCTCTGGATCAAGGCCGACGACAACGCCCGGCGCATCGCCGACGCCGGGTTCGCCGACCGGGTGCAGCCCGTGCACGTCGAGGCACACGACCTGCCCTTCGCCGAGGGCGGCTTCGACGCGATCGTGAGCGTCGACGCGTACCAGTACTTCGGCACCGACGACCTCTGTCTCCCCACGCTCACCCGCCTGCTGCGGCCCGGCGGCCGGAACGGCGTGGTCGTACCGGCGCTGCGGGAGGAGCCCGAGGGGGTTGAGCCGCCGGAGCACCTCAAGCCGTGGTGGGAGCCCGACTACTGGTGCTTCCACTCGGCCGGCTGGTGGCGCCGGCACTGGACGCGCGGCGGGTCGGTCGAGGTCGAGGCCGCCGACTGGCAGCCGGACGGCTGGCGGGACTGGCTGCTGTGGTGCGAGGTGGTCGCCGAGGAGAGCCCGGAGGAGTTCCATCGCACCATGGCCCGCCAGGTCGCCGAGATGCTGCGCGCCGACGAGGGCCGCGCCCTGGGATTCGTCCGGGTGACCGGCCGCCGCAGATAGGCGTACGGCCCCGGAGGCGCTGCCTCCGGGGCCGTCACCGCGTACTGCTGCTCAGCCCTCGCTGACGCCCAGCTTCTCCAGGATCAGCTCCTTGACGCGGGCCGCGTCGGCCTGGCCGCGGGTCGCCTTCATCACCGCGCCGACCAGGGCGCCGGCCGCGGCCACCTTGCCGCCACGGATCTTGTCGGCGATGCCCGGGTTGCCGGCGATGGCCTCGTCGACCGCCGTACCGAGCGCCGAGTCGTCCGACACGACCTTCAGACCGCGCTTTTCGACGACCTCGTCCGGGGTGCCCTCGCCCGCGAGGACGCCCTCGATGACCTGGCGGGCCAGCTTGTCGTTGAGGTCACCGGAGTTGACCAGCTCGGTGACCCGGGCGACCTGCGCCGGGGTGATCGCGAGCTCGTCCAGCGCCTTGCCCGACTCGTTGGCGCTGCGGGCCAGCTCGCCCATCCACCACTTGCGGGCGGAGGCCGCGTCGGCACCGGCGTCGATGGTGGCGACGATCGGGTCCAGCGCGGCGGCGTTGATGATCGCCTGCATCTCCACCGCCGAGATGCCCCACTCGGCGAGCAGCCGGTTGCGGCGGGCCAGCGGCATCTCCGGCAGCGCGGCGCGGATCTCCTCGACCCACTCACGGGACGGGGCGACCGGCACCAGGTCCGGCTCCGGGAAGTACCGGTAGTCCTCGGCCTCCTCCTTCACCCGGCCGGAGGTCGTGGACCCCGTGTCCTCGTGGAAGTGCCGGGTCTCCTGGATGATCGTGCCGCCACCGCTCAGCACAGCCGCGTGCCGCATGATCTCGAAGCGGGCCGCACGCTCCACGGACCGCAGCGAGTTGACGTTCTTCGTCTCGGAGCGGGTGCCGAACTTGTCGCGGCCGTGCGGGCGCAGCGACAGGTTCACGTCACAGCGCATCTGCCCCATCTCCATGCGGGCTTCAGAGACGCCGAGCGCCCGGATGACCTCGCGCAGCTCACGGACGTACGCCCGCGCGACCTCGGGAGCACGCTCGCCGGCACCCTCGATCGGCTTGGTGACGATCTCGATGAGGGGGATGCCGGCCCGGTTGTAGTCCAGCAGCGAGTGCGAGGCGCCGTGGATACGGCCGGTCGCCCCACCCACGTGGGTGGACTTGCCGGTGTCCTCCTCCATGTGGGCGCGTTCGATCTCCACGCGGAAGGACTCGCCGTCCTCCAGCTGTACGTCGAGGTAGCCGTTGAAAGCGATCGGCTCGTCGTACTGGGAGGTCTGGAAGTTCTTCGGCATGTCCGGATAGAAGTAGTTCTTCCGGGCGAATCGGCACCACTCGGCGATCTCGCAGTTCAGCGCGAGACCGATCTTGATCGCGGACTCGACGCCGGTCGCGTTGACGACCGGGAGCGAGCCGGGCATGCCGAGGCAGGTCGGGCAGGTCTGCGAGTTGGGCTCGGCGCCCAGCTCGGTCGAACAGCCGCAGAACATCTTGGTCCTGGTGCCGAGTTCGACATGGACCTCAAGGCCCATGACGGGGTCGTACGACGCCAGCGCGTCCTCGTACGACACCAGGTCGGTCGTGGTGGTCACGGTGAAACTTCCCTCTCAGCCCAGCAGGACGTCGTCGTCGCCCAGCCGCTTCAGCTCGCGGTAGAGGAGGGCAAGGCCGGTGACGATCGCGACGGCGGACACGGTGGCGTCGATCAGCCGGAGCGTGTCCTGCTCGGCGCGGGCCCTCTTGATCTGCTTGGCGACACCGACCGCGCCGAACACGGTGGTGGCCATGGACAGGTACGTACCGGACTTCGACTTCTTGAAGCCCTTGGCCTTCGACAGTGCGTTGCTCACAGCGACGGTGCCTCCTCAAGCAGCGGGTGCCCCCACCTTTCCACGAAGGCGGCCTCGACAGCGGCTCCGACCTTGTAAAGACGGTCGTCCTTGAGCGCCGGCGCGATGATCTGCAGGCCCACCGGGAGGTTGTCCTCCGGGGCGAGACCGCAGGGCAGCGACATGGCCGCGTTGCCCGCGAGGTTGGTCGGGATGGTGCACAGGTCGGCCAGGTACATCGCCATCGGGTCGTCGGCGCGCTCGCCGATCGCGAAGGCGGTGGTGGGCGTGGTCGGCGAGACGATGACGTCGACCTGCTCGAAGGCCTTCTCGAAGTCGCGCGTGATGAGCGTGCGGACCTTCTGGGCGGAACCGTAGTAGGCGTCGTAGTAACCGCTCGACAGGGCGTAGGTACCGAGCATGATGCGGCGCTTCACCTCGGGGCCGAAGCCCGCCTCACGGGTGAGGGAGGTGACCTCCTCGGCGGAGTGCGTACCGTCGTCGCCGGTCCGCAGGCCGTAGCGCAGGCCGTCGAAGCGGGCGAGGTTGGAGGAGCACTCGGAGGGGGCGATCAGGTAGTACGCGGAGAGCGCCAGGTCGAAGGACGGGCAGTCCAGCTCGACGATCTCGGCGCCCAGCTCCTTGAGGAGGGCGACGGACTCGTCGAAGCGCTGGATGACCCCGGCCTGGTAGCCCTCGCCGCGGAACTGCTTGACCACGCCGACCCGCATGCCCTCGACGCTGCCGTTGCGGGCGGCCTCGACGACCGGCGGGACCGGGGCGTCGATGGAGGTGGAGTCCATCGGGTCGTGACCGGCGATGACCTCGTGGAGGAGGGCCGCGTCCAGGACCGTACGGGCGCAGGGCCCACCCTGGTCGAGGGAGGACGAGAACGCGACCATGCCGTACCGCGAGACCGCGCCGTACGTCGGCTTCACACCGACCGTGCCGGTGACGGCGGCCGGCTGGCGGATGGAGCCGCCGGTGTCGGTGCCGATGGCGAGGGGTGCCTGGAAGGAGGCGAGGGCGGCCGAGGAGCCACCGCCGGAGCCGCCGGGGATCTTGGTGAGGTCCCAGGGGTTGCCGGTGGGCCCGTAGGCGCTGTTCTCCGTGCTCGACCCCATGGCGAACTCGTCCATGTTGGTCTTGCCGAGAATGACCACGTCAGCGGCCTTCAGCCGCTTGGTGAGGGTGGCGTCGTACGGCGGGATCCACCCTTCCAGGATCTTCGAACCGACGGTGGTCGGAACGCCCTCGGTGGTGAAGATGTCCTTGAGCGCGAGCGGAACGCCGGCGAGCGGCCCGAGCTTCTCGCCCCTGGCCTTCTTCTCGTCGACGGCACGCGCCTGGGCGAGGGCCCCCTCGCGGTCGACGTGCAGGAAGGCGTGCACCTTCTCGTCGACGGCCTCGATCCGGGCGAGGTGGGCCTCGGTGACCTCGACGGCCGTGAACTCGCCGGAGGCGATCTTCGCTGCGGTCTCGGCGGCCGTGAGCCTGATGATGGTGCTGTCCGTCATGTCAGTCCTCCCCCAGGATCTGCGGCACCTTGAAACGCTGCTGCTCCTGGGCCGGGGCGCAGGAGAGCGCCTGGGCGGGGGTGAGCGAGGGACGGACCTCGTCCGCGCGCATGACGTTCGTCAGCGGCAGCGGGTGCGAGGTCGGCGGTACGTCTTGGTCGGCGACCTCACTGACGCGGGCGACCGCGCCGATGATGTCGTCCAGCTGTTCCGCGAAGTGGTCGAGTTCTTCGGGCTTCAGCTCCAGACGCGCCAGCCGGGCGAGGTGGGCGACCTCCTCGCGCGTGATGCCAGGCATGCAGCGATCCTCTGGGGTGAGTGTGTGTGGTTTGGAGCCAATCCTATGGGGCCGGGCCGGGTGACCGTTAAACGGTTTCCCCCGGGCCCGAATCCTCGGCGTCTCCACTCCTCAGCGGCGCTTCTCCCACGCCGCGCTGCGCAGGAAGTGGTTGTCGTACCGCTCCTGCACCTCGAGGATGGTCTCCGGGCTGATCTGGCCGACGCGGATGCGCTGGAGATGGCGGAAGTACTCGAAGCGCTCCACGCCCGGTGTGATGACGATCAGGATGTCCGCGGTGCTGCCGGGGACGGCGGCGAAGGCGTGCGGCCGGCCGGCCGGGACGACGACCAGGTCGCCGCGCTCGGCGGTGACGACGTCGTCGCCGGAGAGCAGCTCGGCGGCGCCGTCGAGCAGATAGAACATCTCGGCGGACTTGTGGTGCAGATGCGGCCGGGCGCCGTCGCCGCCCTCGCCAAGGATGACCCGCACGGTGGACAGTGCGCCGCCGGTCGCGCTGCTGTCGGCGAGCAGCTGGACCCGTGTCGGGTCACCGCCGACCACCTCGGCGTCGGTCTCCCGCACGATCACGGACTCGTCGAACTTCGGTACGAACAACGACATTTTCAGACCCCCTTTTGATAGACGTGTCGTTCACACGAGGAACAGCAGCGCCGCGCTGATCAGTACAACGATCGCGGTGGCGAAGTGAATCCCGTACGCGACGGCCTTCGTCCCGCCGTGGCGCAGCACTATCAGCGTGTCGAACAACGGCACGAGTGCCACACAGAGCATGAACCAGGCCTCCGCACGGGCCCCGGCGAAGGCGAGCAGGGCGAGGCCGACGACGCCGAACGTGCCGTCCCTGAGGCCCTTGACCGCGAGGTAGGCGGAGGCATCGCCCTTCGGGTCGGCGGGGACGCCGTAGCCGGCGGCGGAGGGCTCGGGCTGGAGCAGGAACCGGGCGCCGATGAAGAGGATGAACAGGTCGAGTACGACGGCGAGCGTGTAGGCGGTGACGGTCATGACGGCCCCCCTGGGCGATTTTCTAGCAACGCTAGGACTGAGAGCGAAGCTAGCAGAGCGTCGACAGATTGGCTAGCGCCGCTAGAATCCCTGGCATGTCGATTCAGACGCGCCGGGAGCGCGAGCGGGCAGAGCGGGAGCAGCTGATCGTCACGGCCGCGCGGGAACTCGCGGAGGCGGAGGGCTGGGACGCGGTGACGACCCGGCGTCTGGCCGCCGAGATCGAGTACAGCCAGCCGGTCCTCTACAGCCACTTCAAGGGCAAGGACGCGATCATGACGGCGGTGGCCGTCCAGGGCTGCGCGGAAATGGCGACGGAGCTACGCGCGGCGCGCACGGCGGCGCGGGGTACGAGGGAGTCACTGGCGGCGGTCGCGGAGACGTACACATCGTTCGCCCGCCGGCGCCCCGCGCTGTACGACGTGATGTTCACGCACACGGTGAACCTCCCGTTCGCGACCCCGGAGGCCCCGGCGGCCCTGCAGGCCGCGTTCGGCGAACTGCTACACGCGGTCGAGCCGATCGCCGTGGGCGACGACGACCCCGGCCTCCTGACGGAGACGTTCTGGGCGGCCCTGCACGGCCTGGTGACACTGATGCGCAGCGGCCGCCTGCCGGAGCACGCACACCAGACGAGGCTGGCGCTGCTGGTGGGCCACTTCACTACTCCGTAGGCTTCAGCGCGCCCCATAGGGGCGCGGGGCCGTGTCTGATATGCGGCTCCGCCGCGTGGGCGCGAGCAACCAGAGACCCCCCGCAGCCGCCAACGGCGAACGGCCCCTACGGCGCGAAGCCCCCCGGGGGAGACGCCCACTCGTCGGCGGACGGTGAACGGGCGGGGGGGTGGGCGAACTACTCGGCGGCCGGCAGCGCGGCCCGCGGCCGCTGCCACCCCCGCGACCCCCGCGCCCGCAGCCAGGCCGTCGTCTCCTCCGGCGGCATCGCCGCGGCGACCAGCCACCCCTGGACGGCGTCACACCCGAGATCCCGCAGCCGCTCCCACGTCTCGTCGTCCTCCACGCCCTCAGCGACGACCAGCAGCCCCAGCGAATGCGCGAGGTCGACCGTGCAGCGCACGATCTCCGCGTCCTCGTTGTCGATGGCCAGCCGGGCCACGAAGGACCGGTCGATCTTCAGCTCGCTCACCGGCAGCCGCCGTAGGTGCACCAACGACGAATAGCCCGTACCGAAGTCGTCCAGCGACATCTTCACGCCGTGGCCGGTCAGACCCGCCAGGGTGTCGGCGGCCCGCTGCGGGTCCTCAAGGAGCACATGCTCGGTTATCTCCAGTTGGAGCGCCCCCGCCGGGACCCCGTGCCGGGCCAGCCGCGCCGCGACCGAGCCCGCGAAGCCCGGCGTATGGACGTCGCGCGGCGAGACGTTCACCGCGACCGGCACCCGCAGCCCCTGCGCCCGCCACTCGGCGACCTGGCCGAGCGCCGTCTCCAGGACGTACTCCGTCAGATGGGGCATCAGGCCCGACGACTCGGCGATCGCTATGAACTCGTCCGGTGGTACCTTGCCGCGCTCGGGGTGCACCCACCGCACCAGCGCCTCAAGACCGGCCACCTGCCCGTCGAAGCGCACCTTCGGCTGGTAGTGCAACTGCACCTCGTGCGCGTCCAGGGCGCGGCGCAGATCGCCCAGCAGCCCCAGCCGGTCCGGGGTGTTGGAGTCCCGCTTGGACTCGTACACCTCGACGCCCGTACGGTCCCGCTTCGCCTGGTACATCGCCACGTCCGCCCGGCGCAGCAGCCCCTCCGCGTCGAGTGCGTGGTCGGGGAAGACGGCGACGCCCGCGCTGGCCTCCAGCACGAGGGTGAGTCCGTCGAGGTCGAGCGGGGAGGAGAGCGCCGAGACCAGGCCCCGGGCGATCCGGGTCGCGGACGTCGTGGAGTCGGCGACCGGCAGTAACACCGCGAACTCGTCGCCGCCGAGCCGCGCCGCCTCCGCACCGCGCGGCAGCGCGGCCCGCAGCCGGTCGGCTATCTGCAGCAGCAGCCGGTCACCGGCGAGATGACCGAGCGTGTCATTGACCGAACGGAACCGGTCGAGGTCGATCAGCATGAGGGCGGAGCGGGCGCCGATGCGTTCGGCGTCGTCGAGGGCGGTCCAGATCCGCTCCAGCAGCCACTGCCGGTTGGGCAGTCCGGTCAGCGGGTCGCGCAACTGCTCCTCCGCCCGGGCCCGTGCCATCCACAGGGTGGAGTCGAGGGCGACCAGGGGGATGGAGAACAGCGGGAGCAGCAGCGGCTGGGCGACGGCGACCACGCAGATCAGCGGGGCGATGCCGAGGAGTGCGACGGCGACCAGGCCCTGTCGCATCAGGGCGGTGCGGGCTACGGTGGGCACTCCGCCGCCGCGCGGTGCGTGCAGATACCAGAGCAGGGCGCGGGTGACCAGGAGGTAGGCCACCGCGACGAGGACGACCTCGGGGGCGGCGGCGACGCTCCAACTACCGGGGTTCCAGGGCGACTCGACGGTCGGTACCCGCCCGAACACACCGAGCACCAGCGCGCCGGCGCCGATGCCGAGGATGTCCACCGCGCCGTGCAGGACGCCCTGCCGCCAGCGGTGGCGCCTGGCTATGCCGACCAGGACGACGACGGTGAGGCTGACCATGCCGGCGGGCACCCAGCCGTACAGCAGGAGTACGGCGAGGGTGAGGGCGGCGCCGGAGCCGGTGCCGCCCCACCAGCGGGCGCGGCCGAGCAGCACCAGGTGGCCGACGATGATGCCGGTCAGCACGGCCAGCGACCAGCCGACCGTGCCGGACGGGAAGAGGGCGTGGTGGTCGGTGAAGGCGCTGTAGAAGCCGGCGCCGAGGCCGATCGCGGCGGCCGCGACGACTCCGGCGGGCAACGCGGGCCAGGTCAGGTGCCGTTCGTGCTCGTGGCCGGGCAGGTCGGGCCGCGGCTCGATGGCGGCCAGCGGCAGCGGGTCGCGCGCTTCGGACGCGGCGCTCATCACCGGCATACCGACGCGACGGTCACCCCCTGCCGCCCACCGAGTCCCCCGCCACGCGCCCGCCCGGCGGCGCAGCGGCAGCCGCGCGTCCGGGGCGGCGCTCTCGGTCGGTTCCATTCCCGTCCCTCTCACAGCCGGCGGTGCCCACGCCATGCGGTCCGTGCCCTGCAGGAGCACGGGAATGCCCCAACCGCAGCTGGGCACGGCAGGTGCACATCTCAACAGTAGGCCGCGGAAGGCTTCCACGGGCAGCGGTCGTCGACGGTTGCCCGATTGCGCCCCGGCCACCCGTATGCATCTGGTATGCGCCGAACGGGTGGCCTTCAACCGCTACTCCTCGGTCGGAAGGGCGACTTCGGCCGCCGCGTCCGGTCCCTGCTCCAAAAGGACGACAAATCCGTCCTCGTTCAGAACCGGAACCTTCAACTGCATCGCCTTGTCGTACTTCGATCCGGGGTTGTCACCCACGACCACGAACGAGGTCTTCTTGGACACCGAGCCGGTCACCTTGGCTCCGCGGCTCTGCAGTGCGTCCTTGGCGCCGTCCCGGGTGTAGTGCTCCAGGGTTCCGGTCACGACGACGGTGAGCCCCTCCAGTGGACGGGGCCCCTCGTCCTCGCCGGTGGACTCGTCCTCCAGTGGGACTCCAGCGCTCTTCCACTTTCGGATGATCTCGCGGTGCCACTCCTCGGCGAACCACTCCTTGAGCGCCGTCGCGATGATGCCGCCGACGCCGTCGATGTGCGACAGCTCCTCCTCGGTGGCCTGCTCGATGCGGTCGATGGAGCGGAACTCGCGGGCCAGCGCCTGTGCGGCCACGGGTCCGACGTGCCGGATGGACAGGCCGTTGAGGAAGCGGGCGAGCGGGCGGGTCTTCGCCTCCTCGATGTTCTGGAGCAGGGCGAGGGTGTTCTTCTTGGGCTCGCCCTTCTGGTTGGCGAAGACCGTGACGACCTTCTCCTCGCCCGTCTTGGGGTCGCGCTTGGGCAGCCCGCTGTCCGGGTCCAGTACGTACGCCTTGATGGGCAGCAGCTTCTCCACCGTGAGGTCGAACAGGTCGCCCTCGTCGATCAGCGGCGGGTCGGCCGGCTCCAGCGGCCGGGTGAGCGCGGCCGCGGCCACCGCGCCGAAGTGCTCGATGTCCAGGCACTCACGCCCCGCGAGATAGGAGACCCGCTCTCTCAACTGGGCGGGGCATGTGCGGGCGTTGGGGCAGCGGAGGTCGATGTCGCCCTCCTTCATGGCCCGCAGCGGCGTCCCGCACTCGGGGCATTCGGCCGGCATCACGAACTCCCGCTCGCTGCCGTCCCGGAGGTCGACGACCGGGCCGAGGATCTCCGGGATGACGTCACCGGCCTTGCGCAGCACCACCGTGTCGCCGATCAGCACGCCCTTGGCCTTCACGACCTCCTGGTTGTGCAGGGTCGCGAACTCCACCTCGCTGCCCGCCACCGTGACCGGCTCGACCTGCGCGTACGGCGTGACCCGGCCGGTGCGGCCGACGCCGACCTTGATGTCGATGAGCTTGGTGTTGACCTCTTCCGGCGCGTACTTGTAGGCGATCGCCCAGCGCGGCGCCCGCGCGGTGGAGCCGAGCCGGCCCTGGAGGCGAATCTCGTCGAGCTTGACGACGACCCCGTCGATCTCGTGCTCCACGGAGTGCCGGTTCTCGCCGTAGTAGGCGATGAACTCCCGTACCCCGTCGAGGTCGTCGACCACCCGGTTGTGCGGCGAGGTGGGCAGACCCCAGGTCTTCAGCAGGTCGTACGCCTCGGAGAGCCGGGTCATGCCCTCGAAGCCCGACAGGGCGCCGATGCCGTGGACGACCATGTGCAGCGGGCGGCTCGCGGTGACCCGCGGGTCCTTCTGGCGCAGCGAACCGGCGGCCGCGTTGCGCGGGTTGGCGAACGGCTTGTCGCCGGCCGTGACCAGCCGCTCGTTGAGCTCGGCGAACTTCTCCATCGGGAAGTAGACCTCGCCGCGGATCTCGACCAGGTCGGGCACCTTGTCGCCGTGCAGCCGGTCCGGGATCTCGGCGATCGTACGGACGTTGGGCGTGATGTCCTCGCCGGTGCGGCCGTCGCCGCGGGTCGCCGCGCGGGTGAGACGGCCGTGCTCGTAGGTGAGGTTGACGGCGAGACCGTCGACCTTCAGCTCGCACAGGAAGTGGTACTCCTGGTCGCCCAGCTCCTTGTGGATCCGCTCGGCCCAGGCGGCGAGGTCCTCGTCGTTGAACGTGTTGTCCAGCGACAGCATCCGCTCACGGTGCTCGACCGCCCCGAACTCCGTCTCGTACGCCCCCGCGACCTTCTGGGTCGGGGAGTCGGGCGTGCGCAGTTCGGGGTGTTCGTCCTCCAGCGCCTCCAGCGTCTTCAGGAGCTTGTCGAACTCCGCGTCGCTGATGACCGGAGCGTCCTTCACGTAGTACCGGAAGCGGTGCTCCTCGATCTGCTCGGCGAGCCGCGCGTGCTGCTCCCGTGCCTCGGCGGGCACCGTCGTCTCCGCCTGCTGCTTGTCGCCGGCCACCGTGTTCCTCCCGTTACTCTGGGTTGTCCGCGAGTGATCTCGCCGCCAGAACGCAGTGGGCGAGCGCCTGCCGGGCGTACGCGGGGGAAGCTCCGGCCAGCCCGCACGACGGGGTGACCGTCACGGCCTCCGCGAGAAGCCCTGGTTGCAGCCCCAGCCTGCGCCACAGCGTCCTGACACCCATGACGCTACCGGCAGGGTCTGACAATGCCGTGTCCGTGCCCGGCACGACACCGGCGAACAGCTGGGTACCGCCCTCCACGGCCTCGCCGATCGCGTCATCGTCACGTTCGGTGAGGAGCGAGAAGTCGAAGGAGACGGCGGCGGCCCCGGCACGGCGCAGCAGCGCGAAGGGGACGTCGGGGGCGCAGGAGTGGACGGCCACCGGGCCGTCGGCGTGGACTCCCATGACGTCCCGCAGCGTCGACTCGACGACCTGGCGGTCCACGGCCCGGTGGGTGCGGTAGCCACTGGCCGACCTCACCTGACCGCGCAGCACGGCGGTGAGCGACGGCTCGTCGAGCTGGAGCACGATGCGGGCGCTGGGGATACGGCGCCGGACCTCCGCCAGATGCAGCCGCAGGCCCTCGCCGAGGGAGGCGGCCAGGTCCCGGCAGGCGCCGGGGTCGGAGAGGGCCGCCTCGCCGTTCCTCAGCTCCAGGGCGGCGGCGAGGGTCCAGGGGCCGACCACCTGGACCTTGAGCGGACCCTCGTAGCCCTGGGTGAACTCCTCGAGCGCGTCCAGGTCCTCCCCCAGCCAGGAGACGGCCCGGCGGGTGTCCCGGCCCGGCCGGTCGCCGAGCCGCCAGCCGCTGGGCTCCACGCGCGCGTACAGCTCGACGAGCAGGCCCGCGGTACGGCCGATCATGTCGGCGCCGGGGCCGCGGGCGGGCAGTTCGGGGAGGAAGGGGAAGTCCTCGAAGGATCCGGTGGCTGTTTTGGCGGCCTCGCGGGCGTCGATGCCCGGAAGGGAGCCGATGCCTGTGGCGGGGCCGAAGACGGGGTTCGCGTTCACGTGAGGAGCCTAGGTGAGGTTGGCTGACGGCGGTTCGTTGTCGGGTGCGGGTACCTGGGGGCCGGCCGCGCCCCCGCGGCGTGGCCGCATCTCTGATACCGCCGCGCGCCCCTGACGGGGCGCTCGGCCGAAGGGCGCCGCATCACGGCCCGGGGCGGACCGTCACGTCGTTGATCTCCGCGTCCCTGGGGAGGTCGAGGGCCGTCAGGATCGTGATCGCGACCGACTCCGGGTCGATCCATCGGGACGCGTCGTAGTCCTTGCCCTCCTGCTGGTGGACCTTCGCCTGCATCGGGCTCGCCGTGCGGCCGGGGTAGACCGAGGTGACCCGGACGCCGTTGCCGTGTTCCTCGTGGCGGAGGGAGTCGGCGAGGGCCTTCAGGCCGTGCTTGGACGCCGCGTACGCCGACCAGCCCGCGTGGGCGTTGAGGCCGGCGCCCGAGTTCACGAACAGCACATGGCCGCGGGCGGTGCGCAGTTGGGGCAGGAAGTGGCGGGTCAGCTCGGCCGGTGCGACCAGGTTGACGTTCAGCTGGTGGCGCCAGGACTTCGGGGTCAGTTCGCCGATCTCGCCCAGGTCGACCACTCCCGCGATGTGCAGCAGCGAGTCGACCCGGTCCGGGAGCGTCTGGTGCGAGAAGGCCCAGGCGAGCTTGTCCGGGTCCGCCAGGTCGCCCACCAGGGTGTGGGCGCCGGGGAACTCGGCGGCCAGTTCCTTCGCTCGGCCCGCGTCGCGCGCATGCAGGACGAGGTCGTCCCCGCGCGCGTGCAGACGGCGGGTGACGGCGGCGCCGATACCGGAACCGGCGCCGGTGATCACATGAGTTGCCATGAGAGCCATGCTCGCATCACTCGGCGCTCCGGCCCGCCTCCAGGTGGGCGAGTGCCGCGGCCGGCTCCTCGGCGAAGACCATCAGCTCCGACAGGGGGCGCGGCAGGAAGCCCTCCTTCTCCATGCGGCGGAACTGCTGCTGGAGACCGTCGTAGAAACCGGCGGTGTTCAGCAGGACGACCGGTTTGTCCGTGCGGCCGTGCTTCTTCAGTTCCAGGATCTCGGTGGCCTCGTCCAGGGTGCCGGTGCCGCCGACCATGATCACCACGGCGTCGGCCTTCTCCAGAAGGAGCCGCTTGCGCTCCGCGAGGTCGGACGCGATCACCATCTCGTCGGCGCCGGGGCGGGCCTTGTTCGCGAGGAACTCGACCGAGACGCCCAGGAGCTTGCCGCCGGCTTCCTGGACTCCGTCCGCGACGACCTTCATGAGGCCGACGTCGGAGCCGCCCCAGACGAGGGTGTGGCCTGCCTTTCCGAGGAGCCGTGCGAAGTCACGCGCCGGGCGGGTGTAGCGGTCGTCGAGATCGGCTGCGGAGAGGAAGACACAGATGCGCATGACGTCAGGGTAGGCGCGGCCGGCCGGCGTTCCCCCTGTCGGGGAGTATTCACCGACAGGGGGAACAACCGGGCCCCCGCAGCTGTCATCCCTGTATGGCCTCTGGACACACGATCACCATCGAGCAAAGTCAGCAGCACGTGCGTGTCACGCACGGCGATCTCGTACTGGCCGAGAGCGATCGGCCCCTGATCCTGCACGAGACCGGGAGTCCCGTGCGGTACTACATCCCCGCCGAGGACGTCCGCCTCGACCTCCTCACCCCGTCCGAGTCGCACAGCGTCTGCCCCTTCAAGGGCACCGCCTCCTACTGGTCCCTGCCGGACGCGCCGGACCTGGTGTGGGCCTACCCGGAGCCCAAGCCCGACGTCGCCGCGATCAAGGACCACCTCTGCTTCTACGAGGTCGAGGTGTCGTGAGCCGTTAGTTCCGCGCCTTGGGGCAGTCTGCTGAGGCATGGACAAGAAGACCATTTCGCGCGACGGGACCCCCGTCGCGTACGAACGCACCGGTGACGGCCCCGCGGTGATCCTGGTGAGCGGGGCGATGTCGACGGGGGCCACGGTGGCGCCGTTCGCCGTGCCCCTCGCGGACCGCTTCACCGTCGTCTCCTACGACCGCAGGGGCCGGGGCGCAAGCGGTGACACCAAGCCGTACGAGGTCGCCCGCGAGGTCGAGGACCTGGCCGCGCTGATCGAGGCGGTGGGCGGCGAGGCGTCGCTGTACGGCCACTCGTCGGGCGGCGCGCTGGTCCTTGAGGCGGCGGCGAGCGGGCTGCCGCTGCGTCAGGTGGCCGTGTACGAGGTGCCGTACGCCGTCTACGAGGGCGGCGCGAAGGAGCGGGCCGAGTACACCGACCACCTCACCGAGGCGCTGGAGCACGGCCGGCGCGGGGACGCGGTCGAGCTGTTCCTGCGGCTGACGGGCCTGGCCGAGGAGATGATCCGGGGTGCCCGCCAGTCCCCCATGTGGCCCGGCATGGAGGCGCTCGCGCCCAGCCTCGCGTACGACAACGCCGTGATGGGCGACGGCCTGGTGCCCAAGGACCGGCTGGCCTCGATCACGGTGCCCGTGCTGTCCCTCGGGGGCGGCGCGAGTCCCGCCTGGATGCGCGAGGCGGCCCGGGCGGTAGCCGAGGCGGCGCCCCGGGGGACGTACCGGACGCTGGAGAGCCAGTCGCACATGGTGGCCCCGGAGGCGCTCGGGCCGGCGCTGGCGGAGTTCTTCTCTTAGCGCGCCCCTGCCCGGCCTCGCGCGGGCCGCGCTGCGGGGCGCGGCGGGCTTCAAGGCGGCCGTGGCCGACCGCCACTTTCACGTTGATCGTGCTCAACCGGACAACCCGACGGGTGAAAGCACGACCGTCCGCGACGCGCTCGTAGACTCGACTGGCTACCGCCTCATCAAGACCGTCCCCTACGCGACGGCCTTGGGCAGCAGCCGGTTCGGGCGGTGGGTACCTTCCTAGTGCCTTGTCGAGGAGACAGCTCCGCGCCACAGGCTCGGCTCCTCCAGAGCGAGCTGCCGTTCACGCCCGTCCGCGTCAGGTAGCGCGAGCCGGACGGCCCGTCGGAAGGCCGCTCCGTGGCCGGGGTGCTTGAGGTGGCAGAGCTCATGGATCAGGACGAGGTCTACCAAGGCGACCGGCAGCTGTATCACCGCCCAGTGCACGGTGATCGCACCCTCTGGAGAACAGGCACCCCAGCGACGGCCGAGGTCCCGCACGTCGATGCCTGCCGGATCACGCACTCCGGCCAGTGACGCCAGCGGCTGCAGCCTGGCAGCGAGCCAGCGCTCCCCGCGGCTGCTGTACCACTCCACAAGGGGCCCCGCATCAGCGGCGGCCGACCGCGATCGGGGCAGCTCCAGCCATCCCTGTCGCAGTCGTACGTGACTGCTGCCGTCGTCGGGAGTGAGCCTGAGCCGGTACCGGCGGCCCAGGTAGGCGAAGCCCTCGCCGCCGATCAGGTCCCTGACCGGTTCGGCCGTGCGCAGGTCCTGACGGCGGCGGATCTCGGCGGCGAGACGCGGCATCCGGCCACGCACCGCGTCGGCGATCTCTTTCGGATCCGCGCCCGCGGGAACCGCGAAGAGCACCCGGCCGTCCTCGGCGATCTCGATGCCGAGGGTACGGCGCCGTGGCCGCACGACGACGTCCCACCGCCACCCCCTGGGTACGGGGAGATCAGCGATGGCCTGTTCGACGACGGTGTTCACCCACTCTTCCTAGCATCCGGCAACGACATCACCCTGCCTGCACTCATCAGCGGTCACCGAGTCAGATGTCCCCGCCGTCCGCCTCGTCGCGCGGCCGGTATCCGAGGAAGTACTCGTACCTCTCCACGGCCAGCTCCGTCAGATGGCTCGCGAGGTCGCCGATGTCGTCCCAGTCCATGTCGAGCCAGATCTCCAGCTGCTGGCAGAGTTCGCTGCGCATGCGGTTACGGGCAGGGGCCTGTGTGCGTATCTGCGGGCGCCGGACGAGCACCGAGATCTCCCCGGTGAGACCGCGGGCCGCCCGGATCAGGTCGGTGCCCGGCGGCCAGGGTTCCCGCCCGGCTTCTTCGGCGTGCTGCTGGAGCAGTCCGAGGACCAGCCGTTCGGTCCGGGAGTCGAGAGCGTCGCCGTCCTCCGGTTCCCGCTCCGCCGCGGCCACGTCCCCGACCAGACGCTTCAGGTCGGCGGCGGCCTGCTCGAAGTCGTCCCGCATCCGCGCGATGATCTCTTCGAGCCGGACGCTGAACCGCTGGTAGCCCGCCCGGTCCCCGCCGATCTTCGCGGTGATGCGCAGCTTCAGCGAGCCCGTCATGTACGAACAGCGGGTCCGGGGGTCGGCGTTCGCGTCGACCCGTTCCATGAACTCCGGGTCGGTGAGTTCGACGGGTGGGATCCGCTGCCGGATCCCGGTGGTCTCGATGTGCTGCGAGATGAGCCGGCGGACCTTGGCCCCGTAGCGGCGCGGGCTGAACTGTTCACGGCCGTCGAGGTAGCGGCGTCTGGCCATGTACTGCAGCGTGCCCAACTGGCCTGCCAGATCACGGTACTTCAGTGCTTCCGGATCTGGCAGGACCGCGTTGAGCGCGGTCAGGAAGTCCCGGACGCGTTCGTCGAACTCGCCGCGCCGCAGCGGGTCGTCGAGGCGTTGGCCGAGGAAGTCCTCCCACTGCGACTCGTCGCCGGGATCGGTGACGTTCTGCCCGGCCAGGAAGCGGGTGACCTTCGCCCCGAGGTCTTCCAGGAGGGCCTTGGCGGCAGCGTCGGACCGCAGCAGCAGTCCGTCCCGGTCCGGGCTGCTGCCGTCGGGCTGCGGTCCCTGGTAGTCCGGCTGGAGGTGGTCCACGGATACGTTCCGGTAGCCGAGGACGTGGCGCAGGTGCTCCTGGTCATAGGAGGCGAGCGAGCCGGCCAGTTCCGGGCCGATGCCGACGTAGTCGACGACCTGGCCCCACTTCTTGGCCGGGTAGGGCCGGTTGGTGCGGGCCACGGCCTGCAAAAGCCCCGCGCCGGACAGCTTGCAGTCCAGGTAGAGAACCTGCTCGACGGGTGCGTCGAAGCCGGTGAGCAGCATCGACTGGACCACCAGGAAGGCCATGGTCTCCGCTGGTGCGCTGCCTTCCGTGTCCGGCGGCGCGGGCGGTCCGCTGTCCGCGGGCAGGTCGAAGTCGACGTTCCACACCTGGCCGCCGCTCGCCGGGGTGCCGACGCCGGACGGCTGCAGCCCGTGCGTCCTGACGTTCCATGCCGGGTCGGCCGTGATGTCGCGTGGAGGCAGCCCCTTCTTGAAGCGTTCGATGTGCGCGTCCTGGTGGCTCTTGGTGATCCACGGCCGCCATGCCTCCGGGTCGCTGCCGCCCTGCCTGGCCGGGGAGATGACGACGGCCGCGTCGAGCGTTCTCAGTACCTCGCGATCCGGCAGGAGCGTGAGGAGCGCCCGCTCCTCGTCGTCGGCTTCGAGCGCGGCCATGGGGTCGGCGATCAGGGCCGGGTCGAGCGCGTCCAGGCGGGCGACGAGCCGCTCGCGGGCGGCAAGCAGCGCGGTGCGGTAGCGGACGGCGGCGAGCCGGGAGACGGTGGCGATCTGCGCCCCGAAGCGGTCGGGCAACGCGGTGCGGGCCCAGTGGCCGAGCATGTGCTCGGCCTTGGCCTCGATCACCGAAGGGGCTTCCAGAATCTCCTTGCGGCGGCCGAACTTGCGCAGCACCTCGGCCCGCAGCTTCGGATCGGACGGCACCTTCTCGTCGAACCGGGCGTCGAGGGCGGCCTGTTCGATGACTTCGAGCGGTACGGCGTACGCCTCGTAGCGAACGGGCACGACGGAGCGGTCGAGTTCGGCGTCGCGCAGGGTGTACGTGTCGGTGTACGGGCCGAAGATCTCCTCGCTGCGTTTGCGGTTGCGGTCGATCACCGGAGTGCCGGTGAAGCCGACGAACGCAGCGCGCGGGAGCATGGCCCGCCAGCGGGCGTGCTGCCACTTGTCCTGGCCCCGATGGGCCTCGTCGATCAGGACGACAACGTGGTGGTGCGGGTTGGCCACCCGGTTCTGTACGTATCCCTCGTCCTCGGCACCGTCCTCGTCATCGTCGGCGGGGGCGGCGTCGGGCAGTGACTCCTCCCGGCCGTCGTACGCGGTGTCGTCGCGCTGCGCCTTCTGCAGGGTGACGAGGACGACGTCCCCGACGTCCACCTCCAGGTACTTTCTGGCGCGCGGGACGTCCGGCGCGCGATGCACCTTCTCCTCGGTGGCGGCCAGGCTCGCCCGGATCTGCTTCTCCAGGTCGATGCGGTCGGTGACCACGACCACCTTGTGCGACTTCAGAGCGGGACGGCTGCGCAGGTGCCGGACGAGGAACGCCATGGTCAGGCTCTTGCCGGAGCCCTGGGTGTGCCAGACGACACCGCCCCGGTGGCTGACGGCCACGCCGGTGGCCGCCTTCCGGTCCCGCTCCTCCAGCTTCCGCGTGAGCGCCTTCACCGCCTTGAACTGCTGGTGGCGGCCGACCAGTTTGACCGTACGGTGACCGCTGCCGAGCCGGGTGGTGAAGTCCCTTACCAAGTCGAGAAGATGGGCAGGGCGCAGCATCCCGGCGACGAGGATCTCCTGGTCGGTGAGGGCCGACGTCGCGGGCTTGCACACCTCCTCGCGTACGCGGTCCTCGCTCACGGGCGCGACCGTGCGCCAGGGGGCGAAGTGCCGGGGTTCGGCGGTGACCGTGCCGGTCTCGGCGTGGTCGCGGTCGGTGCCGACCAGGACCTGTGCGAAGCGTACGAATTCGGGTACGGCGACCGGGGAGTTGACGCCCGCGCACCGGAGGACCTGGTCGACGGCGTCGTCCAGGGCGGCCCGCACGTCTCCCTGAGGGCCGGACACCACGGGCGCCTTGCACTCGATCACCACCCACGGCAGCCCGTTCACGAACAGCGCGAGGTCGGGCGTGACGGGAGCGGCGTCCTTCCGCTCGACCCTGAACTGGGAGACGACGAGCATGTCATTGCCGCCGCCGGGAGTGTCAGGCTGCTCCCCGAACTCGCCGTCCCAGTCGACGAGTCGGACGTGTTCAGGGTCGCCCTTCGTCCAGCCCGGCAGGGTGCGGGCGTTGCGGCCCTTGCGCAGGAGGTCGGTCACGTCCAGGTTCCCGGCGACGCCGCGTTCCTTCGGGCCCTGCCCCGGAGCGGTGCCCTGGACCAAGGCGAGGAGGTGGTCGAGCTGCGCGTCGCTCAGCCAGGGTTCCCCGTCCGACGGCCTCGGGTTGATCCTGGCCACGGCGGCTTTGAACCGGTCCGCGTACACGACGGTCTCGAAATTCGCACGGTCCGAGGCCTGCGGCGCGGTGGCCGGCCCGGCGGTGGGGCCGCCCCGGAGATGGGCCCAGCCCATCGCCGTCAGCTGCTCGATCAGCGGCCGCTCGGTCCTGACGTACTCCGGCTGCTCCGCCACGCCTGTCCTCCCCGACCACCGGCCTCGATCCCCGCCCTCCGGTAGGCAGGACTGGTGATCGAAACTCTATCGGCGGTCGGAGAGCGCGGCGCGGGGTGCGCGCGGATCAGGCGGCGAGCACCGGGAAAGGTGGCCGGAAATCACCTCCGAGGGCGAGCTCGAACCAGATGGTCTTGCCGCCCGGTCCGCCGTTCGGCCCGTCGACGTACCCGCAGCCGCCCCATCGGTCGGCGAGACTCTCGATGATCGGCAGCCCGCGACCGCAGGGAGCGGCGGGATCGGGCATCACCAAGGCCGGCGCGAACGGAGGCAGATCCGGACTCGCGTCCCACACACTCACGCGCAGCGCCGGGCACAGCCAGTGCATCCGGACGATGACCGGACCCTTCGTGTGCCGTACCGAGTTGGTGGCGAGCTCGCAGGTCAACAGCTCTGCCCTGTCTGCGAGTTCGCCGATCCCGTGGGCGTGGAGTACGGCACGGAGGGCGCCCCGGACGATCCGGGGGCCGCGTGGATCGCAGGGGAAGTGGATCTCGTACACCCAGGGGGCGGTGAAGGGGATCGGGGCGGGGTGGTCGCCGTAGCTGACGTCGTAACTGACGGGGTGGGTCGGGTCGTTGCCGGGTGCGGTGTTCGGGTCGTTACTGCTCACGAGGGTGTACCTCCGTGGTGCGGAACGGTTTCTTTGCGGCGCCTGTCGCGAACTGCCGGATGGCGGTGGCAATGCCGGGGTCCTGCCTTCCGGAGGGCAGGGGCCGGTGCGCTTCCGCCGGGCGGCGGTTCAACTGACAACAGTTCACCAAGGGTGGCGCCGAAAGTACAACGGGTGAGACCGTTACCACTCCAACGAGTTGAATTGCTGGAATTGGTAGACGGCCTCGGCCTCCGTCGACACACTGACCGCGAACTCAGGGAGGCTAGATGGCACCACGACCGACGCCGTCCGTCCGGCAGCGCCGGTTCGGTCGAGAACTGCGGCGACTACGCGAGGCCGCTGGCATGTCCGCCCCGCGAGCGGCCGAACTGCTTGGCACAGACCGGACCACCATCTCCAACGTGGAGTCGGGGCGATTCGGCATCAGTGAGCCTCGGCTCCGCCGCCTGGCCAGCATCTACGAATGCGACAACACCAGTCTCGTCGACGCACTCGCCGCCATGACCGGCGGGCGGACACGGGGCTGGTGGGACGAGTACCGCGGCAAGATCCCGCCAGACTTTCTCGACGTGTCCGAACTGGAACACCACGCCTCCAGCCTGCGCACACTGCAGATGGCGCACATCCCCGGTGTGTTCCAGACCGAAGAACACGCGCGTGCGCTGTTCGACTTGTACGTTCCCGCACTGCCTCGACTAGAGGTGGAGCTACGCGTAGCACATCGCCTGTCACGCCATCGAGTGGTCGAGGAGGGGGCCGTCCCGTACACAGGGCTGATCCATGAAGCCGCGCTCTGGTTCCAGGTCGGCGGACGCCAGACAGCCAAAGGCCAGCTCAACTGGCTTCTGACCGAAAGTGAACGCCCCAACGTCACGCTGCTCGTCATCCCGATGGCCACGGAAGGGTTTCCGATGGCCGGGGACACCATGATGTACTTGTCGGCCTCCGATTCCCACCTCGATACCGTCGAGGTGGACTCCCCCACCGGCGCAGTGTTCTTCGACAGCCCCACCCAACTGGCCAACTTCCGGCGACGACTGGACTTGGTCGAACAGGTGGCGTTGAATCCGGAGGGGTCGAGGGACCGGATCCTCGAAATCGTCGGAGAACTCTAGAAGGTGCCGTGCTGCCCGAACTGAGATGGGCCAAGTCCTCCTACTCCGAGGCGGCCGGCAACGCATGCGTCGAGGTCGCCACGTCACAGGAGGGGATCGCCGTGCGGGACAGCAAACGCCCGGCGACCGTGTTCGTCACGGGCCGGGCGTCATTCGGTGCGCTGATAGAAAGCCTCAGGTCCGGTTCACTCGGGACCGACCGCTGAGCAGGTCTTCGACCACGCCTTGCTGGATCGTGCGGAGCTTGGTGATCTGCCCATGCAGAGAATCGACTGCGCGGATTCCTGTACGCCAGGTCTCCACGATCTTCCGCTGCTCCTCGATGGGCACCACCGGGAACGGGGCATCCGCCAGCAGTTTTGAGTTGATCGTGTAGAGGCCGGAACTCGTAGCGCACCGGCTGATCCAGTACGAACGAACAGCCTCCGAGTTCAGCCACAACATCGCGAACTCCGGCACAACCTCATCGCGGTCGAACCTGAGTCGGAAGAGGTGGTTCTGGTATAGCAGCCCCTCTTCGGCAGGACCAACCAGCGCAGCACGACCGATTTGCTCAGGATTTGCATGCCCTTCGACGACAAGGATGTCACCGGCCTCCAGTTCGTACCTGGGACGGTCGTTACTCGTTGACTCCAGGGAAGCGACGTCCGAGGTGTCGATCCACCCCATCCGCACGTTGGCCACACGCAGGTAACCAGTGGCACGCTTCTGCGGTGCGCGATGCGCCCCCAGAGTGATGCCCGGATCGCAGGACATCATCATTGTCTCCAGCGTCGTACCTGAGTACTCCTGACTTCGAAGCAGTGCGGACACTGCGGCCGAGAGCAGGGTGCTCCGCTTTTGCGCGACGCGTTCGAGGTCCCCGATCCGCCGCTCGAACGCCTTATTCGCGGCGACGATGTCGCGTTGTTCAGGGAGCGGCGGAACTCCGATCTCCAGCGCGTTGAGTCGGTTCGTGTCCAGGCGCCCCGTGCCATGACTTGTCTCCTCGACCATGCTCAAGATTGTCGGCGTCAGTACCCTCATGGCATACGCCAGGTAGTACGGATCGATGCCATCGTCTGGGACAAGCGCCTTGCAGTCCTGGCCGAAGGCCACTTCACGCTGCGTCACCCCAATCCGGAACTCCGACTTGAGGCTCATCCCTCGCACGATGAAGAGCACGGCGCCCTTATCGACCAGCCGTGAGCCGTTCTCTGCCCCAAGCCGGGTAACACGGCGCTCAGAATCCGTAATGCGGAACTGCTTCATGCTCGCGCCGCTGATCCACGGGATGTCTCCGTCCCAGTACGCCTCGTTCGAGGTGCTCGGCGTTCCTCCGGACATCCACCGACCGGCATCCGCCAAGCTGACCCGCTGCCACTGCTCAGGCCAGGAACGGCTCCCGGTCTCCACCGTCTCAACGCCCATAACCCAGCGCCCCCAGCCACTCCGCAAGCCCTTTCGCCGCGTCGCCGCTGGCGTCCTCCAGGTCCGTCAGTGACACCTCGTACTTCTCGGCCCAGCTCCGGAACGAGGCGACGATCTCGCGGCGGCCCGTCGCCAACGCCGCGTTCAGGCGGTCGGACAGGTCGCTGCGCAGGACCGCCAGGACGACGCCCTCCGGGCCGTCCGGTTCGGACAGCTTCCCATCGGCCGCCTTCTTGAGCTTCGGCAGGAAGCTGTCATCCAGCGCCTTACGCTCCTTACGCGCCGCCGTCAGGGCCCTCTTCGCCACCGTCAACGCCTTGTCCAGCGCGGCGAGTTGCTCCGGGGTCACTGGCTCCGCCGGTTCACCCGACTCGGCCTCGTCGTCCGTGTCCGTACCCGAACCCACCACCGCCAACCTCGCCGCGGCCTCCGCCTCCGCGAGAGCCTTGTCGGCTGCCTTGACCGCCTCCAGGAACTCCGGGATCAACTCCCGTACCACCGGCTGGTCGAGGGCCCGGCGGCGCTCCGCCGGGGAGACCGACGAGCGCTTCGCGTCATCCGCGCCGCCACCCGGGACCGCCGGGTCGACGATCGCCTCGACGGAGTCGACCCAGCCCTCCAGGACCCGCTCGAAGCCGCCCGCCGCGAGGGCCTTCATGTCGTAGCGGTTCTCCATCCACCAGGCGGCGATGATGCCGGCGGTAGTGAACTCGCCGAGGACCCCGGCTCCGCCGACCGCGGCCGTGAACCCGTCGAGGAGCCCGCTGCGCAGGTCCATCAGCTTCCGGTCCGCCGCGAGCTGCGCGAAGAGACCGCAGCTCTTCGACCACCACTCGTCGTACGTCTCGCGCAGCTCCGCCTCTCGCGCGTACGCCAATCGCGGAATACGGGCGGCCGTCGCCTCCGCGCCCTCCGGCAGGAAGTCGTAGTACTCGCCTGAGCCCTTACCCTCGTCACCGTCCCGGTGCGCGAACAACGAGCCGGCGTCGACCCCGTACGCCTTGAACAGCCCCTCTTTGGCCGCGACTTCCGCGACCGGCACGCCCCCGTACAGGTGCGCCCGTACGTCCTGCGGCTCCGCGGGCGGTGAATTGTCGACCCATCGGCGGATGTTGAAGTTCGCCTCGGGAACGCCCTTCGCGTCGGGCGCGAGGAGTTCGTCGCGGTGGACCTCGCGCGAGTAGCCGTCGATGAGACGCCATTCGCGGAAGACCGTCACGATCTTCTCGATGTGCTCGGGACCGAGTTCGTTCTGGTTGCGGCCGGGCGTGAAGTCCCGGTCGGCGTTGATGAAGAGGACCTTCTCCAGGCGCTTCGGGTCGGCCTTCCCGTGCGGGGGCCGCAGGATCAGGATGCAGGCCGGGACGCCCGCGCCGTAGAACAGGTTCGGGCCGAGGCCGATGACGGCTTCGACGCAGTCCGCGCGGAGCATCCCGATGCGGATCTCGCGTTCCTTGCCGCCCCGGAAGAGCACCCCGTACGGCATGACGACGGCCGCTCGTCCGCCGTCCTCCTCCAGAACCGACACCATGTGCTGGACGAACATCAGGTCGGCCTTCTTGCCGCTCCCAGGCGTCCAGCCCCAGTGCATCCGCTTTCCGTGATCCTCGTCGGCCTTGGCAACGGCGTCCTCGTCGTACGGGAGCGAGAACGGAGGGTTGGACAAGATCGCCGAGAACTTGCGCAGCCGCCCGTTCTCGTCGAGGTGGAGCGGCTCGGCGAGCGTGTCGCCGTGCTGGAGGTCGAAGGTGTGGATGCCGTGCAGGACCATGTTCATGCTGGCCATGGACCAGGACGGGCCATTCTTGTCCTGCCCGTTGACCGACAGTTCCTCAGGGTCGCCGCCGTGCTCCTCAACGTGCTCGCGGGCCGCGATCAGCATGCCGCCGGAGCCCGCACACGGGTCGTAGACCGACTCCCCGGGCTGCGGGTCGACCAGGCGCACCATCATCCGTACCACCGAACGCGGCGTGTAGAACTCGCCGCCGCGCTGGCCGGCCGAGTCCGCGAACCGGCCGAGAAGGTACTCGTAGGCCGCGCCCAGCATGTCGGGGAACTCGAAGTCCTCGTTGCGCAGCCGGTAGAGGCTGAAGTGCCGGATCAGTGAACGGAGTTCGGGATCGGTGAAGCGCGGCTTGGTACCGACCACCTCGTTGAAGCTGATGTGCGAGGCGATGCCCGCGAGCAGGTCGTTGCCCTCTTGCAGCGCCACCAGAGCCTCGTCGAGGCCCTGGCCGACCTTCTCGGTCAGGGCCATGATGCCGGGCGCCGGGCTCTGCGGCGTCTCCGGGTCGTGGTGCGGTCCACGCCACCAGCGCGCTCGCGGCGGCACATAGAAGACGCGGGGATAGGCAGCCGGATTGTTCGCCTTGGCCAACGCCTTCGCCTCGTCGCCGCCGGTCTGCGCGAGCCGCTCCTCGTACACCCGCTTCCACTCCGGCTCGAACTCGTCCGAGGCCCGCTTCAGGAAGAGCATCCCGAAGATGAAGTCGCGGTACTCAGAGGCATCCATCCGGCCGCGCAGGATGTCGGCGGCCGAGAAGAGATGGCGTTCGAGCTCGGGCAGGGTGATTCTGGCCACGCGCTGATCCTTCGTACGGGAATGGAGGTGCTACGGAAGATTAGACGGCCCGCGGGTGAAGGAGCCAACCGCCCGGAACCGGACATTCGAAGCAGTGTGACCAGGGATGCAGGCCCGCCGCTCAGACCTTCACGATGCCCAGGCTGACCAGGAGTCGCCACACGTCGGTGGACGGGTCCCGGTTCAGGACGTCGCAGTTCTTGGCGTGCCCCGAGCGGGCGGCCCTCTCCTTCGCCGAGCGACCGTACTTCGGCGCCTCGAACGTGGCGTTGGCGGGCTTGCACGAACCGTGCTCGCACTGACCGACCAGGGCTCGCGCGTGTTGCACCGCCGCCGCATCCTTGCCCTTCAGCGCCTTGGTGCGGGCACCATTCAGACCCTTGTCAGGCTTGTCGAACCGCTTGTACGCGGGGTCGGCCTTGCGCAGCTTCTCCAGGACGTGCGTGTTCTTCGCCGCGCCCTGGGCGCCGCCGAACGGCTGGAAGTGCAGCAGCAACCACAGTTCGAAGGAGGGGTGGGAGAAGCAGACCTCGGTGTCCGAGACCGCGGCGGCCTCGAATGCCTCGGGGATGTCATGGTGGCTGTCCCGGTCGAAGAGCACCCAGGTCTCGTCCTCCCCCTGAGCGGCTTCGACCACCGCCTTGACGGTACGGGAGGGGATCAGGCCGTCGGCCTTGCGGACCGGCTTGATGGTGAAGGGCGGTCGGCCGGTCTCGTTGTCCCCGCTCCCGAACTCCTTGTTGAGGTACCGCAGGTAGTCGTACTCGGTCACCTCGCCCTCGCATCCCACGTACAGCACCCGCTCGCGACGTGAGTACTGCGACGGAGGCGCCTGCGGCGGCATCACCGTGCTCGCCGCGTCCTTCTTCGACCTGCGCCTACTGCTCATGCCCCGTGCCCACCCCGTTCGCTCACGCCGTCGCTGCCGCCTTCTCCTCCAGCCAGGACACCTCGCGGGCGATCTCGCCCGGCGTCACCCGGGGCACCCCTCCGTACCGGCCACGCAGATAGCCCCGCTCCAGGTCCTCGCCCGCTTCCGGATGGGCGGCGACCAGCGGATACAGCTCACTCGCGCCGGACTTCGTCTTGGCGGTGAGCCATACCTGATCGCGGCGGAGCGGACGGTCGAGTACGGCGTTGCCGAGCAGCGTGGCGTCATGGGTGGTGAAGATCAGCTGGGCGCCCTTGGTGTTGGCCTTGCGGTCCTGGAAGAGACGCACGACCTCGGCGGCCAGCGTGGGGTGGAGACTGGAGTCGAGTTCGTCGACCAGAAGCGTCGTCCCGTTGTCGAGGACGGCGAGCATCGGGCCGAGAAAAGCGAACCACGCGTGCGTACCGAAGCTTTCCTCGGTGAGGAAGTCGAGGGCCACCGCTTCCGCCCCCTCGGTCCGGTGCCGAAGTGAGACCGCGCCGGTGTCCGGATCGAGATCGAAGCCGGTGACGCCCAGGTCTGCGGAGGCCAGGAGCTGGACGAGTCGTTCCCGGTAGCCGGTGTCGGCGTGGAGCTCGGTGAGGCGGCGCTTGGTCCAGTCGGCACGGTGTGTGATGTCCTCACCCGGGGTCATCAGCCACAGGTTGTTCAGGAACCAGCGGTGCAGGGCGGACAGTTGAGGGTCGTTGAGGGTGGCCGCGGTGGAGAGGAAGAGGGCGTTCGGCCGGGTGAGCGCGACCAGGTCGTCGCGGCGGCCGGTGAAAGCCGGGCTCTCGAAGAGATACTCGTCGCCGTCCTCCGCCGGGCGGTCCGCCTCCCTGTCGAACCAGACCTGTCGGATGCCGCCCGGATAGGCGTGCAGCCATTCGGCCTCCACCCGGTCGTCAGAGAGCTCGAAGCCATACGTGTAACGGACGGGGGTGCGGGCGCCGAGGACCAGGTCGACCTCGAAGAGGGTGGTCTCCTCGGCGCTGGCGGCGTCCAGCTTGAAGGGCTGCCGGTGAGGCACCCCGGGATACTTGGCCCAGTCCGCGAAGGAGGTGCGTACCGCCTCCCGCATGGCGTGGAACGCGCTGAGCAGGTTGCTCTTGCCGGAAGCGTTCGCACCGAAGATTCCGGCCACGGGCAGCACCGGCACGTGCCCGCCATCGTCCTGCGCGATCCCGCTGTCCCGCGCGATGCTGTCGGAACTGTCAGCGCTGCTTGCTGCAGCGACAAGTGTCAGCTCGGCCTCGTCCCGGATCGAGCGGTGATTCGCCACTCGAAAGCGCAGGAGCACCGTCCACCTCCCGAAGGGGCGGGGAGGTCCCGCCGCCGGCTCACACTGTGCGGGCCTTCCGCGGGGCCAGCCTATGCCGGGCGGTCGGGCCGTGCCAGCTCCTGCGAGTTCTCGATGATCAGGCTGTGGCAGCTTCCCGGCGAGCCGTGGTAGCGATGGTCGCGGAGCCGACGACACGCGTGCCGTCGTACAGGACGATCGCCTGGCCGGGGGCGACGCCCCGGACCGGCTCGGTGAAGGTGACGCGCAGCTCGCCGTCGACCGGTTCGGCGCCGACCTCGGTCTCGCCGCCGTGGGCGCGGAGCTGGGCGGTGTAGCGGCCGGGGCCGGTGGGGGCGGTGCCGCACCAGCGGGGCTTGATCGCCGTCAGTCCGGTCACGTCCAGGGCGGCGGCCGGGCCGACCGTCACCGTGTTGTCGACCGGCGAGATGTCGAGGACGTAGCGCGGCTTGCCGTCGGCCGCCGGGGTGCCGATCCGCAGCCCCTTGCGCTGGCCGATGGTGAAGCCGTACGCCCCCTCGTGGGTGCCGAGCCTGGCGCCGGACTCGTCGACGATGTCGCCCTCGGCCTTGCCGAGCCGCTGGGCCAGGAAGCCCTGGGTGTCGCCGTCGGCGATGAAGCAGATGTCGTGCGAGTCGGGCTTCTTCGCGACCGCGAGGCCCCGGCGCTCGGCCTCGGCGCGGATCTCGCCCTTGGTCGTCAGTGTGTCGCCGAGCGGGAAGAGCGCGTGGGCGAGCTGCCGCTCGTCCAGGACACCGAGGACGTACGACTGGTCCTTCGCCATGTCGGAGGCGCGGTGCAGCTCACGGGAGCCGTCGGGGAGCGTCACGATCTTCGCGTAGTGGCCGGTGCAGACCGCGTCGAAGCCCAGGGCGAGGGCCTTGTCCAGCAGGGCCGCGAACTTGATCTTCTCGTTGCAGCGCAGGCACGGGTTGGGGGTGCGCCCCGCCTCGTACTCGGCGATGAAGTCCTCGACCACGTCCTCGCGGAAGCGGTCGGCGAGGTCCCAGACGTAGAACGGGATGCCGATGACATCGGCGGCGCGGCGGGCGTCGCGGGAGTCCTCGATGGTGCAACAGCCCCGCGCGCCGGTACGGAAGGATTGCGGGTTCGCGGAGAGCGCGAGATGGACGCCGGTGACGTCGTGGCCGGCCTCGGCCGCGCGGGCGGCTGCGACGGCGGAGTCCACGCCGCCCGACATGGCGGCGAGGACGCGGAGGGGGCGGGTGCGCTGCGGGGTGTCAGTCATAGCCCTTCCAGAGTAAGGGGACGCGGGAACCGGGGCCCGCGAGTATCCGTTGGGGATCACGTGGGGGCGAGGAGCAGTGATCAGGACCGGCGGATCGGGCGGCGGGCGCTGCTGGTCGGCGGAGCGGCGGCGGCCGTGGGCACCGCGGTGCTGACCAGGGACGAGCTGGCGCGGCTGTACTGGCGGCTGCCGGGGGTGCGCAGGGCCCGGGTGGCGGGTGCGGTCGACTTCAGGGGCGCGCACTGGGTGGCGGCGTCCCCGGCGAACTACCGCACGGCGGACCGGCCGGAGGACTACGAGATCGACCGGGTGGTCATCCATGTCACCCAGGGCGGCTACGCGAGCGCGGTGAAGGTCTTCCAGGACCCGTCGCACGGGGCGGCGGCGCACTACGTCGTGCGCAAGGACGGGCGGATCACGCAGCTGATCCGCGAGCTGGACGTGGCGTTCCACGCGGGCAACCGGTCGTACAACGAACGGAGTGTCGGCATAGAGCACGAGGGCTTCGTGGACCGCCCGGAGGACTTCACCGACGCGATGTACGCGGCGTCGGCGCGGCTGACGGCCGCGATATGCCGCCGGTACGGCATGCCCACGGACCGGGAGCATGTGATCGGTCATGTGGAGGTGCCGGGGACGGATCACACCGACCCGGGCAAGCACTGGGACTGGGATCGCTACATGCGGCTTGTACGACGGGTCGGACAAGACTGACCCCCGGTTCCACCCGTGACCGCATCGTTCACAGACTTCACCGACGACACGTCCATCTGCATGCTCCACTGCCATCTCCTGCAACACGAGGACGAGGGGATGATGGCGTCCCTCTTGGCCTCGCTCAGCTCAGTCCGGCGACCCGGGCCCGCTCCACCGCCGGGCCGATCACCTTCGCGACCGCCTCGACGTCGGCCTGGGTGGAGGTGTGGCCGAGCGAGAAGCGGAGGGTGCCGCGGGCCAGGTCCGGGTCGGTCCCGGTGGCCAGCAGGACGTGGCTCGGCTGGGCCACTCCGGCCGTACACGCGGAGCCCGTCGAGCACTCGATGCCCTGGGCGTCGAGCAGCAGGAGCAACGAGTCGCCCTCGCAGCCGGGGAAGGTGAAGTGCGCGTTGGCCGGGAGGCGGTCCACCGGGTCGCCGCCGAGGATCGCGTCCGGTACCGCGGTACGCACGGCGTCGATCAACTGGTCGCGCAGGGCGCCGATCTCCCGGGCGAACCACTCCCGGCGCTCGGCGGCGAGGTTCGCCGCCACCGCGAAGGAGGCGATCGCCGGGACGTCGAGGGTGCCGGAGCGGACGTGCCGCTCCTGGCCGCCGCCGTGCAGGACCGGTACGGGAGTGTGGTCACGGCCGAGGAGCAGGGCGCCGATGCCGTACGGGCCGCCGACCTTGTGGCCGGAGACGGTCATCGCGGCAAGACCTGAGGCGGCGAAGTCCACCGGGATCTGGCCGACCGCCTGGACCGCGTCGGCGTGCAGAGGGATGCCGAACTCGTCGGTGACGTCGGCGAGTTCGCGGATCGGCAGGATGGTGCCGATCTCGTTGTTGGCCCACATGACCGTGGCGAGGGCCACGTCGTCGGGGTTGCGGGCGATCGCCTCGCGCAGCGCCTCGGGGTGGACCCGGCCGTAGCGGTCGACGGGGAGGTACTCCACCTTCGCGCCCTCGTGTTCGCCGAGCCAGTGGACCGCGTCGAGGACCGCGTGGTGTTCGACGGGGCTGGACAGGACGCGGGTGCGGGTGGGGTCGGCGTCGCGGCGGGACCAGTAGAGGCCCTTGACCGCGAGGTTGTCGGCCTCGGTGCCGCCGGAGGTGAAGACGACCTCGCTGGGGCGGGCGCCGAGCGCTGCCGCGAGGGTTTCCCTGGATTCCTCGACCGTGCGGCGGGCCTTGCGGCCGGAGGCGTGCAGGGAGGACGCGTTGCCGGTGATGCCGAGAGTGGCGGTGAGTGCTTCTACCGCTTCCGGAAGCATCGGGGTCGTGGCTGCGTGGTCGAGGTAGGCCATGGTGAATCGATTCTACGGGGGCGGGGCGAGGGTCACCCAGCGCCGTAGGGGTAGATCACCGTTCACGGGTTCCCGGTGCGGGTGGCTGGTCGCGCTCGCGCGGCCCAGTCACATGTCCAGTACAGCCCCGCGCCCTGCGGGCGCTCCCTGAACGGGGCTGACAAGGTCGACGCTCACAGGCTCCAGGACACGGTGTTCGAGACCTCCATCGCGATGCCGAGGATCGCGAGGTCCGCCACGCCCAGCGCCATGCCCAGGTAGGCGCGGCCCTTGCGGCTCGTGCCGCGCCACAGCGACACCGCCGCCAGGACGATCGCGATCGGGCCCAGGAACAGGTTCAGGACGAGGAGGCCGAGGAGGCCGAGGATGAAGGACGCGACGGCCATGCCGTCGGCGTCGCGGGTGCGGGGTCCGGGACGGGTGGTGGCCGGGGCGGTGAGGTGCAGCATGCTCAGCTCCTGGATGTCGTGGTGGACGGTCAGTTGGCCGAGGTGCGGCGTCGGCGGGCGATGTGCTCGCGGAGTGCGAAGACGGCCAGCCAGACGGCGATCACGGCGGAGAGTCCTGCGGTGACGTCGAGCGGCGCGTGGGCCACGGTGCCCAGCACCACGCCGAGCAGCATGAGTGCGGCGACGAGGAAGAGCATGGGATTCGATCCCCCTCCGTTAAAGTTTGGGTGAACGGTTGTAGTAACAGTTGTTCACTGACTTCGAGTCTAGCAACTCCCACGGCTTTCCAATTCCGGAGAACAGTTGTTAACTGGATGACATGAGTCACACCCTCGGCATCCGACAGGCCCAGAAGCAGAAGACCCGCCAGGCCTTCCTGGACGCTGCGCTGGGACTGCTGGAGGAACAGAGCCTGAGCAGCCTTGGCCTGCGCGAGGTCACCCGGGCCGTAGGCGTCGCCCCGACCGCCTTCTACCGGCACTTCCGCTCCACCGCCGATCTGGGCGTCGCCCTCGTCGACGAGGCGCTCGGCAGCCTGCACCCCATGGTCCGCACGACCGTCTCCACACCGGGCCCGGAGCGCATCGACCGTGCCGTGCGGCTGATCGCCGACCATGTGGCCGCACACCCGGCGCACGTCCGGTTCATCGCCCGGGAACGGCACGGCGGGGTGCAGCCGGTACGCGAGGCCATCCGGGACCAACTGGCCCGGTTCGCCGAGGAGGTCAAGACCGAACTGGCCAAGGACCCCGAGGCCGCCGGGTGGGACGACCACGACCTGCTGATGCTCGCCCACCTCTATGTGGACCAGATGCTCATCACCGCGTCCCTGTTCCTGGAGACCCTGGAGGCGCCGGAGCCCTCGGAGGCGGAGCGGCAGCGCGTCACCCAGGTCGCCGCCCGCCGGATGCGGCTGATCAGCCTCGGGCGGCAGCACTGGCTGGACTGATCGACAGGCAGCACGAAGGGCTGTACGGCAGGGGTGGTGGGGGGGGGGGGTTGGGGGTGTCCCCCCCCGCGAGGTCGTAACAAACTCAGTAAAAAAAACAAACAACCCC
>NZ_JBEXWP010000027.1:57233-140546 GCF_040629895.1 Streptomyces sp. NPDC005866 | reverse complement strand
GGCGGCGATCCGGCTACCCCTGCCCCGCTACGCGGGAGCGGGCATTCACCCCGGCCCTAAAGGACCGGGCACCCTGCCCGGAAAGACCGGTGGTGCAGCCGGTGGCCGGCGGTGTGCAGCCCAGCTCTCCGCACAACCGCAGCGCGGGCGGTTTGGCACCCTCCGCGGTGAAGCGAATGTAGTGGTCGACGATCACGTCCCGGTGACCCAGCGGCTCGGGCAGCCCGACCTTTGCCGTGGCCGTGCTCTCCTTGGTGCACCCGGAAGCCCTGTCCCCATACCGCGAGATGAAGGTGACCTGTACCCGCTCGAGGTCCGTCATCGCGTCGGTGAGCACTGCCTTGAGCTTGCGCACGCACGCGTGCGCACCACTGGGCACCTGCGTGTCGAGGAACAGGGTGCGGCGGTCCCGGCTGAGATGGACTCCGGTGACCGCGGAAGGCTGCGCCGTGGTCCACGGGATCGGCTCGGCCGTCGCTGACGAGGATGACCTCTGGTCCCCCTGACCGGCCACCTGTGTCCCGCACGCGCCGAGCAACAGCACGGCAGCGGCGCAGAGCAATGCGGCCGCTCGACGCGTTCTGTCCGATCGTCGCAAGAGCGCTCAATCCCCCCGGCACGCACCGACGTTACGCAGGCCAATATAAGGCTGTGGCCGGGAAGGCTCACCAGTTGGGTGGGCGGGCTGCAACTGGTTGAGACCCCCTTGGTGTCGGCCAAGCGGCCCCGACCCTAAGGCGCGTCAGGCGCGGAAGTAGTGCCCCGCCTCCAGGTCCTGGATGAGGCCGGGCCCGCTCGGTGCCCAGCCGAGGAGTTCCTGTGTGCGATCACTGGAGGCGGGGATGTCCATGGCGAAGAAGCGGCCGATCCAGCCGAAGTGCGTCTCCGCGTCCTGCGGTGCGATCGAGGTCACGGGAACGTCGAGTCCTCGTCCGATTGCCTCTGCGATCTCCCGTGTGGGGACTCCCTCCTCGCTCACCGCGTGCAGGATCGCTCCCGCCTGGGCCTTCTCCAGTCCCAGGCGGGTGATCTGCGCGGCATCCGACCGGTGGACCGCCGGCCAGCGGTTCGTGCCGTCGCCGACGTAGCCGGCGACCCCTTTCTCACGGGCTACCGCGACCAGGATGGCGATGAACCCGTGGTCGCCCGCGCCGTGCACGGTCGGGGCGAACCGCACGCTGACCGTGTTCACGCCGCGATCGACATACTCCAGCGCGAGGTTCTCGCTGCCGCCTCGCGGGGACTCCAGGCCGTGGAACGGTGAGCTGTCGTCCTCGGTCGTCAGCCGGCCCTGCGCCGGGCCGGCGACGCCGGACGCCAGCAGGAACGGACGGCCCGAACCGGTCAGGACGTCGCCGATCGTCTGCACGGCGGCCCGTTCGGCCTGATTGGAGACGGCGGGGTTGTTGAAGTCGTGCTTGTTGGCGAGGTGCAGGACAGCGTCGGCGGCCGCGGCGCCCTCCCGGATGCTGTCGAGGTCGTCGAGGTCGCCGCGGCGGACCTGGACGCCCTTCGCGTCGAGGGATGCGGCCGAGGTGTCGGAGCGGGCGAGCCCGACCACCTCGTGGCCGGCGGCGAGCAGTTCGTCGACCGTGGCCGAACCGATCCACCCGGATGCTCCAGTGACGAAGACGCGCATGCGAATGATCTCCTTCGATGATCAAGCCTGGTGAACCAGGCATGTGATGTCAGTTACTGACGTCAGTGACTGCCATCACTGTAGCCGCCATGTCGGCCGCTGTCATCACTAGAGTGGTCGGCATGGTGCGATGGGAGCCCGGGACGCGGGAACGACTACAGGCAGCAGCGATGGACCTCTACATCAGTCGCGGCTACGACAGGACGACCGCAGCGGACATCGCCCAGGCCGTCGGTCTCACGGAGCGGACGTTCTTCCGCCACTTCGCCGACAAGCGTGAGGTGCTTTTCAGCGGCCAGGAACTGCTGGAGCAGGCGTTCCTGGACGGTGTGGCCGCAGCCGCGCCGGACGCGTCACCGCTCGAGATGGTCGAGTCCGCCCTGTCGGCCGCGGGGCCGTTCTTCTCGAGCGAGCGCCGCGATCACTCCAGGCGGCGGCAGAGGATCGTCTCCGAGAATCCCGCGCTGCAGGAACGGGAGTTGCTGAAGTTGGCCGGGCTGGCCACGGCGGTCGCTGCCGCCCTCCGATCGCGGGGGGTTCCCGAAGCGACGGCCACCCTCGCCGCGGAATCCGGGGTGACCGTGTTCGGCGTGGCGTTCGGGAAGTGGATCGCCGAGGGTGAAGAGCGGTCGTTCCTCGACATCGAGCGCGAGGTGTTGGGCGAACTCGTGGCGATGGCCGCCGGCGTGACGTGATCAGCGTAGCGAGGGACCAACCGGGGGAACGGCGCCGCTGAGCTGCTGCGGGACGGCCGGACCGTGCACCCGCGCCGGCCCCCGGCCGCCGCCGTCTCACCGTCCGTCACTCCTCCTGTGCGGGCAATTCCAGGTGTTCCAGCCGGTCCGGGTCGGCGAGGATGTAGATCTCGGTGATCCGGCCGTCGGCGACGGTGACCGCCATGACCGACAGTGGGCGTCCCTCGGGCGCGGTGAACGCGCCGACCGTGTCGTTGACGAGCACCAGGCGCGACCAGACCGAGTACTGCCGGAAGGTGAAGGCCCCTTCGGCCACCGCCCGGGCGCCGCGCAGCACCTTGGACGCGGCCGCTCCGCGCACCAGCTTGCCCGAGTCGACGCGCAGGACCACGTCCGGGTGGAGCAGGGCGAGCAGCGCCTCGAAGTCGCCGCCCCGGGAGGCGGCCAGGAAGGCGTCAAGGACCTGGCGTTGCCTGCCCAGGTCCCGGTCGGCCGACGGGGCGGCACCCTGCACCCGGCGGCGGGCCCGGCTGGCCAGCTGGCGGGTCGCCGCCGAACTGCGCTCCACGATCGGCGCGATGTCGTCGAAGGGCACCGCGAACATGTCGTGCAGGACGAACGCCAGCCGCTCGGCGGGTTCCAGCGTCTCCAGGACGATCAGCAGGGCGAGACCGACGGAGTCCGCCTCCAGCACCTCCTGTTCGGGGTCGATACCGGACAGCGGCCGGACGACCGGGTCCGGTACGAACGTCTCGTCCATCGGCTGCTCGCGGCGCGCCGTGCGGGAGCGCAGCATGTCGAGGCAGACCCGGCCGACCACCGTGGTCAGCCAGCCTGCGAGGTTCCTGATCTCGTCGCTGTCGGTGCGTCCGAGCTTGAGCCAGGCCTCCTGGACCGCGTCCTCGGCCTCGGCGAGCGAGCCGAGCATCCGGTAGGCCACCGCGCGCAGGTGGTCGCCGTGCTCCTCGAAGCGGCGGGCCAGCAGTTCCGTGTTCTCGGTCATGTGCGCGTCCTACCGGGAGAAGAGTTCGAAGGCGACCGCCGGCAGTCCGCCGAAGCGTTCGCGGTTCGCGGCGGTCTGTTCGGTCAGGAAATCACGGACGTGCGCCTCGGGGTCCTCGTCGGTCAACGCCTCGATGTAGGTGCGGTGTTCGAGGAGCGAGCCGATCGCCCGTTCCAGGCCGGGCAAGGCGTCGACGGCATGCGTGGCCTCGGGCGACCCGGCGACGGCGACCCAGCGGACGCCGTCCCAGGGCTCCAGACCCTGGTCAATGAGTTCGGGGAAGATCCAGCGGTTGCCGGCGTCGGACGCCGCGTCGAGCGTGGCCCGCCCCACGGCCCGGTGGTCGGGGGTGTTCCAGTGGACGGCGCCCCAGGTGTCCCGGTGGTTCAGGGTGATGACCAGTTCGGGGCGGTGACGGCGGATCGCCGCCACGATGTCCCGGCGCAGCGCGGGCCCGTACTCGATCAGCCCGTCCCGGTGGTCGAGGAACTCGACGGTCGAGACACCCACGACGGCCGCGCTCGCCCGCTGCTCCCGCTCCCGCAGCGGGCCGCACCGGGCGGGCTCCAGGGTGTGCATGCCCGCCTCGCCCCGGGTCGCGAGGACATAGCCGATCTCGCGGCCCTCGTCGGTCCAGGCGGCGATCGCCGCGGAGCAGCCGTACTCCAGGTCGTCCGGGTGGGCGACCACGGCGATGGCTCGTCGCCAGTCGTCGGGCATGGGCTCGAGCGGGGTGATCTTCGGCTCGGTCATGGCCGCAGACTATGCGGACACGCCAGACCCGCAACCCCTTTTACGGGACGTCACGCCTCGTCGCGGACGAGCTTCAGCAGCCGGTCCAGGACCCTCGGCGCGCCGGTGCGCAGTCCGTCGTGCTCGAACTCGTCGGTGACCCAGGTGCGCAGGCCCCGGATGGCCCGGGCGGTCCGCAGCGAGTGCCCGGCGTCGACGTACATGTCGTCGTGGTAGACGGCGGCGGCGACCGGGACCTCGTTGGCGGCGAGGCGGGCCGGGTCGTACAGCGGCTGCCAGTCGGTCCGGGCGGCGAGCAGCTCGGCGGTGTCGCGCAGCGGGCGCAGGGACGGGTCGGTCTCGAACACCCAGGGGTGGACCGTCTCTCCCGTGAACAGGACCGGGGTGTCCCCCGTGACCGCCTTGGCCGCGTCGAACTGCGGGAACTCGGCGCGCACCCGCTCGGCCGCCCAGGCGGTGGGGCGGCTGTCCTGGCCGTAGAGCGGCTCGTGGACGAGGGCGTAGAGCGGGTTGCTCGCGTACGAGAGGAGGCCCTGGACCTGTTCCTGGAAGGCGTCGGAGAGTTCGCTGCCGGCCGGGGTGCGGACGAAGGCGTCCTCCAGGAGGAAGTGGAGGCGGTGGCTGCCGTCGCTCATGCCCAGCATCAGGCCGAGGGACTGGAAGGCCTCGACGGTGAGCCGGTAGCCGTTCGGCAGGACCACCTCGTGGTCGAGGAGGTGCTCGGCGATCCGCCGGACCCGCTCGACGTCCATCGGGTAGCGGTCGTAGTGCGCGCCGACCTTGCGCTCGATGCGCGGGTAGGCGGCCCGGTAGACGTCGTCGGCGTGGGCGTCCAGGGAGGGCAGGCCGCCGGTGATGAGGGAGGTCTTGAGACCTTCCGGGAAGAACGACAGGTAGGTCACCGTGCAGAAGCCGCCGAAGCTCTGGCCGAGGGTGGTCCAGGGGGCGCCGCCGGTGACCTGCCGACGGATCGCCTCGCAGTCCCGGACGATCGAGTCGGCGCGGAAGCGGGCCAGGTAGTCGGCCTGGGCGGCGG
Organism: Streptomyces sp. NPDC005866; assembly: GCF_040629895.1. Taxonomy (NCBI): domain Bacteria; kingdom Bacillati; phylum Actinomycetota; class Actinomycetes; order Kitasatosporales; family Streptomycetaceae; genus Streptomyces; species Streptomyces sp. NPDC005866. The sequence continues at coordinate 135,420 of NZ_JBEXWP010000027.1, read as the reverse complement.
GGCCGCCGCGCAGCGGCAGCGTCTGCCGGCTGACCGGGGTGGAGCGGCCGGTGCCGCGCTGGTCGAGGAGCAGGACGCGGTACTCCTCCAGGGCCCGGCCGAGCCAGGCCTGCCGTCCGACGAAACGATTCGCCCCGAAGCCGGGGCCGCCCTGGAGATACAGCAGCCAGGGCAGTTCCTTGTCCGCCTTGTCGCTCGCGACCGCCTCCCGGGCGTACAGCTCGATGGTCTCGCCGTCCGGGTCGGCGTGGTCCAGTGGGACGGTGAAGTGGCGGTCGGTGAGGACGACGCCGGGCTGGCGGTAGCTGAGGCTCAACGTTTCTCCCGGGACGGACGGACGGTCGCGACCCAGTTCAGCACACGTCCGAGGGTCTGCCACCCCCGGGATCATGAAATCGTTACTGAATCACCGATCAGCGGGCGGCGAGGCTGGAGCGGCGCACCACCAGTTCCGGCTGGAGCACCACCCGGCGGTGCTCGTGCGCCGCCTGTCCCGCGCGCTCCTCTGTTTCCTCCAGGAGCAGGTCGGCGGCCATGGCGCCCATGGTCACGGCCGGCTGGCGGACAGAGGTCAGCGGTACGGCGGCCGCGGCGGCGAACTCGATGTCGTCGTAGCCGACGATCGCTAGGTCGTCCGGGACGACCACCCCGGCCGCGTACATGGCCTGGAGAACGCCGAGGGCGAGCAGGTCGTTGGCGCAGAAGACGGCGGTAGGCCGGTCGGCGAGGCCGAGCAGCCGGGCCCCCGCGTCCCGCCCGGCCGCGACGTCTAGACGCTCCGTCGGCAGTTCGCGCAGCGCGTCGGGGCCGAGGCCCGCCTCGGCGAGGGCGTTCAGGGCGCCCGTGCGCCGGTCACGGACCTGGTTGAGCCCGGGCGGCCCGCTGACATAGGCGATGGACCGATGCCCGGCGTCGAGGAGATGGCGGACCGCGAGGGCCCCGCCCGCCACGTCGTCGACGCTGACCGAGCACTCGGTGGTGCCCTCCGCGACCCGGTCGACCAGCACGAAGGGGATGCCGTGCCGGCGGAAGGTCTCGATGTTGCGGCCGGTGGCGTCCGCCGGGGTGAGCAGGACGCCGCGCACCCGCTGCTCTGCGAAGAGCGCGAGGTAGTCGGCCTCCTCGCCGGCGTTCTGCGCGCTGTTGCAGACCATCACACCGAGCCCGGCCTCCCGCGCCGCCCGCTCGGCGCCCCGGGCCACGTCCACGAAGAAGGGGTTGCCCATGTCGAGGACGAGCAGGCCCATGATCCGGCTGCGGCCCGCGCGCAGTTGACGCGCGGACTCGCTGCGGACGTAGCCGAGCCGGTCGATCGCCGACTGCACCCGCGCCCGGGTCTCGCTGGCGACGGTGTCCGGGCGGTTGATGACGTTCGAGACCGTGCCCACCGAGACTCCGGCGGCACGGGCGACGTCCTTGATACCCACCGACTGGACCATCGGGCGGAGACCTCCAGGGGGAACGTGGGCGGCGGACGGCCTTCACCTCGATGACCGACACATCGGTGAAGGGCACACCGGGAAGGGCTTCACATTACGACATGACTCGCACACCGGCCCGGGTCAGGCGGGCAGGGCGAAGTCGACGACATGGAGCGCCGAGGGGGTCGTACCGCTCGACGTCTCCTGGTACATGAACGACAGCACGTGATCCGCCCGTACCCGCATCTCGTCGATGACGACCTCGCCGAAGGCGTTGAGATCACTGCCGTCGTACAGCAGCGCCCAGTCGGTGCGCCCGGAGGACCTGGACGCGCCGGCGATCCGGCCGCGGGGGAAGACCGCGTAGGCGTTGTCGTACTTGTCCAGGATCAGCTTGGTGCGCTGGCTGGAATTCAGGGCGAGGGGGATCTCGGTCTTCCGCCAGTTGCCGGAGGAGTTCTTGCGGACGTGGAAGGCGCGCCCGTTCGCGGTGCGGTCGCTGACGTAGTTCGTGGTGCACTGGCCGAAGCGGCCGGGGACATGGCTGATGATCGCGTGCGGGAGGCCGGTGGAGTCGGTCCACTGGCTCTCCTGGTTCATCAGGGAGTGGTCCGGGTCGAGAGGGTCGACGACAGCCGGTGGCGGAGAGCGCCTCGCGCATCTCCGGCCACACGGCGGCGTGGCGTTCGCGGTACTCGGCGACGCGGTCCTGCCGGACCTTGAGGAGGAAGCACACGCGCTGCATCAACACCCCCTGGCGTCCTAGAAGTTGAACTGGCCGATGTTCTTCGCGTCGAACACGGTCGGCTTGCCGAGGTTGATCACGCCGTCCTTGCCGATGGTGTAGGTCGTGTCGCCGGCCTTGAACGTCTCGCCCTCCTTGCCGGTGATCTGCCCGGAGGCCAGGGCGACGGCGGTGCGGGCGGCGAGGTCGCCGAGCTTGGCCGGGTCCCACAGCTCGAAGGCGTCGACGGTGCCGTTCTTGACGTACTGACGCATGTCGTTGGGCGTCCCGAGGCCCGTCAGCTTGACCTTGCCCTTGTACTTGGAGCCGGACAGGTACTGGGCGGCCGCCTTGATGCCGACGGTGGTCGGGGAGACGATCCCCTTGAGGTTCGGGTACTGCTGGAGCAGGCCCTGGGTCTGCTGGAAGGACTGCTGGGCGTCGTCGTTGCCGTAGGCGATCTTGACCAGCTTGACGTTCTTGTACTTCGGGTCCTTCAGCTCCTCCTTCATGTAGCCGATCCAGGTGTTCTGGTTGGTGGCGGTCTGGGCGGCGGACAGGATCGCGATCTCGCCCGCGTACCCGATCTGCTCGGCGAGCAGCTGCACTTCGGTACGGCCGAGGTCCTCGGCGCCGGCCTGCGAGACGAAGGCGTTGCGGCAGCCGGCGTTGGTGTCGGAGTCGTAGGTGACGACCTTGATCCCGTTGGTCATGGCCTGCTTGAGCGCGGTGCACAGGGCGCCCGGGTCCTGTGCGGACACGGCCATGGCGTCCACCTGCTGCTGGGTGAGGGTGTTGACGTAGGAGACCTGACCGGAGGTGTCGGTGGCGCTGGAGGGCCCGGCCTCCTTGTACTGGGAGCCGAGCTCGGTGAGCGCCTTCTCGCCGCCCTTGTCGGCGGAGGTGAAGTAGGGGTTGTTGACGTTCTTCGGCAGAAATCCGACGGTGAGCCCCTTCTTGAGGGCGGCGTTCGGATCGGCCTTCGCGGTGGAGGTGGCCGCGGAGTCTTCACTGCTGGAGTTGTTCTTGGTGGTACCGCCGCAGGCCGTGGCGGCTACAGCGAGAGAGGTGGCGACGGCGAGAGCGACAGAGGCACGCCGGAGGGATGACTTACGCATGAGGGTTCCTTTGAACGAAGGTGCTCTGGAAGGCCCCGTCGGGGGCGCGGGGCTGTATTTCATTCGCGGCTCCGCCGCGTGGGCGCGATCAACCACGAACACATCGCAGCGTTCAGACGGTCTTGGCGGCCTTGTGCCTGGCGAGGGAGATCTGCTTGGCAACCCTCGGGCCCAGCACCGAAACGACAAGCAGCACACCGGTCACGACGATCTGGGACTGCGCGGAGACACTCAGCAGACTCATCACGTTCTGCAACGCCCCCAGGAGAAAAACGCCGGCCACCGCACCACCGAGCGTCCCTTTGCCCCCGTCGAAGTCGATTCCCCCGAGCAGCACCGCGGCCACGACGGACAGTTCGAGCCCCGTCGCGTTGTCGTACCGCGCACTCGCGTAGTGCAGCGCCCAGAAGATCCCGGTGAGCGAGGCCATGAAGCCGGTCGCCACGAACAGAATCAGCTTGTTCCGTTTGGCCCGGATGCCGGCGAACCGAGCCGCCTCCTCACTCGCCCCCACCGCGAACAACGACCGCCCGAACGGCGTGGCATGCAACAGCACCACCGCCATGACGAGCAGTACCAGGAACGGCAGGAAGGCCCGCGGCAGGAACGTGTCGCCGAGCCGCCCCGCAGCGAAGTCGAGGTACTGCGTGGGGAAATCGGTGACCGCGTCCGAGCCGAGCACGATCTGCGCGATGCCCCGGTAGGCCGCGAGCGTGCCGATGGTGACGGCCAGCGACGGCAGGCCCAACCGGGTCACCAACAGCCCGTTGACCAGCCCACAGATCACGCCCAGCAGCAGACACAGCGGGATGATTGTCTCTATCGCCATGCCCTCGTTCCACAGCCTGCCCATCACCGCGCCGGAGAGCCCGGCGGTCGACGCGACCGACAGATCGATCTCGCCGGCGACGACCAGCAGCGTCATCGGCAGCGCGATCAGCGCGATCGGAAGCGTGTTGCCGATCAGGAACGACAGGTTGAGGGAGTTGCCGAAGCCGTCCACGAAGCCGAAGGAGAACAACAGCAGGACGACCAGCAGGGCGCCGACGACGGTGTCCCAGCGAATCGCACGCGTCAAGGACTCAGGCATGGCTGACGTTCTCCTTGCTGGTCGTGGTCCTCTTCGGGGCCGACCTCTTCTTCAGCGCGGCGGCCACCCGCAGCGCGACCACCCGGTCGACGGCGATGGCGAGCAGCAGCAGGAAGCCGTTGATGGCGAGGACCCACACGGAGCTGACCCCGAGGGCCGGCAGCACGCTGTTGACGGAGGTCAGCAGCAGCGCGCCCAGCGCGGCGCCGTACACGCTCCCGGAGCCGCCCGTGAAGACCACGCCACCGACCACCACGGCGCTCACCACGGTGAGTTCGTAGCCGTTGCCGGTGCCGGAGTCGACGTTGCCGAAGCGGGCCAGGTACATCGCCCCGGCCAGCCCGGCGAGGGCACCGCAGAAGGTGTACGCGGTGAGGATCCTCTTGCGCACCGGGATACCGGCCAGCCGGGCGGCCTCCGGGTTGGAGCCCAGGGCGTACAACTCCCGTCCGCTGCCGAAGTGTTTGAGGTAGTAGGCGGTGGCGACCAGGACCGCGAGGGCGATCAGCGCCAGCCACGGGATCGCCGACAGCCCGCCGGAGCCGAAGTCGACGAAGCCGCCCGGGAGATCGGCGGCCGTGATCTGCCGGGAGCCGACCCAGATGGAGTCGACGCCCCGGATGATATACAGCGTGCCTAGGGTGACGACCAGCGCGGGGACCTGGCCGAGGCTCACGAGAAGGCCGTTGAGCAGCCCGCAGCCGATGCCGAGCAGGACGGCCAGCACGATCGCGACGGCCGTGTCGCCGCCGCCGTGCAGATAGTCGCCGGCGGCGAAGGCGGTGATGCCGAGCGTGGAGCCGACGGACAGGTCGACGTTCCTCGTGATCACCACCAGGGACTGGCCGGTGGCGACCAGCACCAGGATGGTGGCGTTGAGCAGCAGGTCCTTGATGCCCTGCTCGGAGAGGAACTCGCTGTTGCCGGCCTGGGTGACGGCGATCATCACCAGGAAGACGGCCAGGATGGCGAGTTCGCGCATCTTGAAGACACGGTCGACGAGCCGGGTCCCGCTGGACCCGGGCGCCTCGGCGACGGAGGTCTGTTCGGAGGTGGTCACCGTCATGCGGCGGCCCTCCCCGTGGCTGCGGCCATCACGGTTTCCTCGGTGGCGTCGGAGCGTGGGATCTCGGCGGTGATCCGGCCCTCGTGCATCACCAGCACACGGTCGGCCATGCCGAGGATCTCGGGCAGGTCGGAGGAGATCATCAGGACGGCGACCCCGTCGGCGGCCAACTCGCCAAGGAGCCGGTGGACTTCGGCTTTCGTACCGACGTCGATGCCACGGGTCGGCTCGTCGACGATCAGCACCTTCGGACCGGTCGCCAGCCACTTGGCGAGGACGACCTTCTGCTGGTTGCCTCCGGACAGGGTGGACACCGCGTCGGCGATCCGGGCGTACTTCACCTGGAGCCTGACCGCCCAGTCGAGGGAGCGGCTGCGCTCGGCGCCCCGGTCGACGAGGCCCGCCCTGACGGTCGTACGCAGTCCGGTCAGGCCGATGTTCCGCTCGATGGACATGTCCATCACCAGGCCCTGGGCTCGGCGGTCCTCGGGGACGAGAGCGAGTCCGGCGGACATCGCGACGGAGGGCGCCCCGTTGGTCAGTTTCCGTCCCCTGACCTCGACTTCGCCCGCGTCCCAGCGGTCGACGCCGAACACGGCCCGCGCGACCTCGGTCCGGCCGGCGCCGACCAGTCCGGCGAGGCCGACGATCTCACCGGAGCGCACCTCGAAGGAGACGTCGGTGAAGACGCCCTCCCGGGTCAACCGCCTAACGGCGAGGGCGACTTCGCCCGCCCGTACGTCCTGCTTGGGGTACAGCTCGTCGAGGTCGCGGCCCACCATCCGGCGGACGAGGTCGTCCTCGGTCATGCCGTCGACGGGCTCGCTGGCGATCCAGGCGCCGTCCCGGAGCGTGGTGACCCGGCGGCAGATCTGGAAGATCTCCTCCAGCCGGTGCGAGATGAACAGCACGGCGGCGCCCTGCTCGCGCAGGGTGCGGACGACACCGAAGAGACGGGCGACCTCGCTGCCGGTCAGGGCCGCCGTCGGCTCGTCCATGATCAGGACCCGGGCGTCGAAGGAGAGCGCCTTGGCGATCTCCACGATCTGCTGGTCGGCGATCGACAGGCCGCGGGCGGGGCGGTCTGGGTCGAGAGCGACACCGAGCCGCTTCATCAGGGCGGCCGTGGCCGCGCGGGTGGCCTTGTGGTCGATCCGGCCCAGCGCCCGCCGGGGCCGGCGGCCCATGAAGATGTTCTCGGCGATCGACAGGTCGGGGAAGAGCGTGGGTTCCTGGTAGATCACGGCGATTCCGGCGTCACGGGCGTCGCCGGGGCCATGGAAGACGACGGGCTCGCCGTCGAGCAGCACCTGGCCGGTGTCCGGTCGGTGCACCCCGGCGAGGGTCTTGATCAGCGTCGACTTGCCCGCGCCGTTCTCCCCGGCGAGGGCGTGCACCTCGCCGGGGAACAGCTCCAGGGAGACGTCCCGCAGGGCGCGGACGGCACCGAAGGACTTGGAGACGCCCTTCAGCGCCAGCACCGGGGCCGGTCCCGTGTCGGACGGGTGGGTCATGGGGGCTCCTCGACGACACCGGCGAGACGGTCGGCACCGACCCCACAGCGTCGTGAAAGGTTTCAACTGGATTGCCGGGACCGTAGGCACCACGGGCATGTCACGTCAATGGGTCCGTATCGAAAAAATTTCGATAGCCGAAGGTCACGGCAGAGTCACGGAAAACCAGGTTGGTCGGAGTCCTTGACACCTCTTCGGGAGGACTCATACTTTGCGGTTCTGAATCGTTTCACCGCTCAGACCCCAGGAGCCCCGAAGTGACCGACCTCGCCGCGGTGAAGGCCGCGCTGAAGACCCAGGCCGTCGAGACGCCGTCATGGGCGTACGGAAACTCGGGGACCCGTTTCAAGGTGTTCGCGCAGCAGGGCGTACCGCGCTCGCCGAAGGAGAAACTGGACGACGCGGCGCAGGTCCACGCGGCGACCGGGGTCGCGCCGACGGTGGCGCTGCACATCCCCTGGGACAAGGTGGACGACTACGCGGACCTGGCCAAGCACGCCGAGGAGCGGGGGCTGAGGCTGGGGGCGATCAACTCCAACACCTTCCAGGACGACGACTACAAGCTGGGCAGCATCTGCCATCCGGACGCGGCGGTGCGCCGCAAGGCCGTCGGCCATCTGCTGGAATGCGTCGACATCATGGACGCGACGGGGTCCGGCGACCTGAAGCTGTGGTTCGCGGACGGAACCAACTACCCCGGGCAGGACGACATCCGGGCGCGCCAGGACCGGCTCGCCGAGGGGCTGGCCGAGGTGTACGCGCGGCTGGGCGAGGGTCAGCGGCTGCTGCTGGAGTACAAGCTGTTCGAGCCGTCGTTCTATACGACCGACGTACCGGACTGGGGCACGGCCTACGCCCACTGTCTGAAGCTGGGGCCGAAGGCGCAGGTCGTGGTCGACACCGGGCATCACGCGCCGGGCACCAACATCGAGTTCATCGTCGCCACGCTGCTGCGGGAGGGGAAGCTCGGCGGGTTCGACTTCAACTCGCGGTTCTACGCGGACGACGACCTCATGGTCGGGGCCGCTGATCCGTTCCAGCTGTTCCGGATCATGTGCGAGGTCGTGGGCGGCGGTGGGTTCACCTCCGAGGTGGCCTTCATGCTCGACCAGTGTCACAACATCGAGGCGAAGATCCCGGCGATCATCCGGTCGGTGATGAATGTGCAGCAGGCCACGGCGAAGGCGCTGCTGGTGGACCGGGGGGCGCTGGCCGAGGCGCAGGCCGCCGGGGATGTGCTGGGGGCGAACGCGGTGCTGATGGACGCGTACGACACGGATGTGCGGCCGTTGCTGCGGGAAGTCCGGGAGGAGATGGGGCTGGATGCCGATCCGCTCGCCGCGTACGCCCGGTCCGGGTGGGCCGAGAAGGTTGTCGCCGAGCGGGTGGGAGGGCAACAGGCGGGGTGGGGGGCGTAAGCGTCTGCCGGGATCTGTTTCGTCGCGGGGTGCGGGCCATGTGTGGTTGATCGCACCCACGCGGCGGAGCCGCATAGGAAACACAGCCCCGCGACCCCTATTGAAGTCACGCCCGTTCAGAAGCTGAGGAAACTCGATGACCATCCACCCCGAAGCCGGCGCCCTTCTCGCCCGCTCCCGTCGGCTCGGCGCCGATCCCCGTAACACCAACTACGCCGGCGGCAACGCCTCCGCCAAAGGCACCGCCATCGACCCGGTCACCGGCGGTGATGTCGAACTGATGTGGGTGAAGGGGTCCGGCGGCGACCTCGGCACCCTCACCGGGGCCGGGCTCGCCGTGCTGCGGCTCGACCGGCTCCGGGCGCTCGTCGGCGTCTACCCGGGCGTCGAACGCGAGGATGAGATGGTCGGCGCCTTCGACTACTGCCTGCACGGCAAGGGCGGCGCCGCTCCCTCCATCGACACCGCCATGCACGGGCTCGTGGACGCCCCGCACGTCGATCATCTGCATCCCGACTCCGGGATCGCGCTGGCCTGCGCCGCCGACGGGGAGAAGCTGACCGCCGAGTGTTTCGGCGACTCGGTGGTGTGGGTGCCGTGGCGGCGGCCCGGATTCCAGCTCGGGCTGGACATCGCGGCCGTCAAGGCCGCCCATCCGCGGGCCGTCGGGTGCGTCCTCGGCGGGCACGGGATCACCGCCTGGGGCGACACCTCCGAGGAGTGCGAGCGGAACTCGCTGTACATCATCCGCACCGCCGAGGCCTTCCTCGCCGACCGAGGCAGGGCGGAGCCCTTCGGGCCCGTCGTCGAGGGGTACGGCGCGCTGCCCGAGGCCGACCGGCGGGAGCGGGCCGCAGCGCTCGCGCCGTACGTGCGGGCCCTCGCCTCCCAGGACAGGGCGCAGGTCGGGCACTTCACCGACGCGGACGTCGTCCTCGACTTCCTGGCCCGGGCCGAGCATCCGCGGCTCGCGGCGCTGGGGACGTCGTGCCCGGACCACTTCCTGCGGACGAAGGTACGGCCGCTCGTGCTGGACCTGCCACCGGCCGCGCCGCTCGACGAGGCCATTGCCCGGCTGAAGGAGCTGCATTCCGCGTACCGCGAGGAGTACGCCGCCTACTACCGGCGGCACGCCCTGCCCGACTCCCCCGCCATGCGCGGCGCCGACCCGGCGATCGTGCTGGTGCCCGGCGTCGGCATGTTCAGCTTCGGGAAGGACAAGCAGACGGCCCGGGTCGCCGGCGAGTTCTATGTCAACGCGATCAATGTGATGCGCGGGGCCGAAGCGGTGTCGGCTTATACGCCGATCGAGGAGTCGGAGAAGTTCCGGATCGAGTACTGGGCGCTGGAGGAGGCCAAGCTTCAGCGGATGCCGAAGCCGAAGGCCCTGGCGACCCGGGTGGCGCTGGTGACGGGTGCCGGCAGCGGGATCGGGAAGGCGATCGCGCATCGGCTCGCCGCCGAGGGGGCCTGTGTCGTCGTCGCCGATCTCAACGCCGACAGTGCCGCCGCCGTCGCGGAGGAACTCGGCGGGTCCGACAAGGCCGTCGCCGTCACCGTCGACGTGACGGACGAGGAGCGGATCGCCGCCGCCTTCCGGACCGCCGCACTGGCCTTCGGCGGGATCGACCTCGTCGTCAACAACGCGGGCATCTCCGTCTCCAAGCCCCTGCTGGAGACTTCGGCCAAGGACTGGGACCTCCAGCACGACATCATGGCCCGCGGTTCCTTCCTGGTGTCGCGGGAGGCGGCCCGGGTGATGACCGCCCAGGAGCTGGGGGGAGACATCGTCTACGTGGTGTCGAAGAACGCCGTGTTCGCCGGGCCCAACAACATCGCCTACTCGGCCACCAAGGCGGACCAGGCTCATCAGGTGCGGCTGCTGGCAGCCGAGTTGGGCCGGCACGGGATCCGGGTCAACGGGGTGAACCCCGACGGTGTGGTGCGCGGGTCCGGGATCTTCGCCGGCGGGTGGGGAGCGCAGCGGGCCGCGGTGTACGGGGTGGAGGAGTCGAAGCTGGGCGAGTTCTACGCGCAGCGGACCATCCTCAAGCGTGAGGTGCTGCCCGAGCATGTGGCGAACGCCGTGTTCGCGCTGACGGGTGGGGAGCTCACCCACACCACCGGGCTGCATGTGCCCGTCGACGCGGGTGTGGCGGCCGCGTTCCTGCGATGACCGCGGCCAGGTCCTATGCCGCGGTCGACCTCGGCGCTTCCAGTGGGCGGGTCATGGTCGGCCGGGTGGGCCCGGACTCGCTGGAGCTGGCCGAGGCGCACCGGTTCGCGAACCGGCCGGTGCGGGTGCCGGAAGGTCTGCGCTGGGACGTACTCGCCCTGTACGCCGGGGTGTTGGAGGGCCTCAGGGCGGCGGGGCGGGTGGACTCCGTCGGGCTCGACAGCTGGGCCGTGGACTACGGGCTGCTGGACGCCGACGGGGCACTGCTCGGCAACCCGGTGCACTACCGGGACGCCCGCACGGACGGCGTCGCCGAGAAGGTATGGGCGACCCTGCCGGCGGCGGAGCTGTACGCCCGCACCGGGCTCCAGTACGCGCCCTTCAACACCCTCTACCAGTTGCTGGCGGCGCGTTCGAGTGCCCAGTTCGCCCACGCCGAGCGGCTGTTGCTCATCCCCGACCTGCTGTCGTACTGGCTGACCGGCGAGCAGGGCACCGAGCTGACCAATGCCTCCACCACCCAGCTCATCGATCCCCGGACCCGCGACTGGTCGTACGAGGTGGCGGACCGGCTGGGGATCGGCCTCGGGCTGTTCGCACCGCTGCGTCGGCCGGGGGATCCCGCCGGGGTGCTGCGCCCCGAGGTGCTGGAGGAGACGGGGCTGACCGGGCCGGTGCCGGTGACCGCCGTCGGCTCGCACGACACCGCGTCGGCGGTGGCCGCCGTACCGGCGGCCGGTGAGCGGTTCGCCTATATCTGCACCGGCACCTGGTCGCTGGCGGGTCTCGAACTGGCCGCGCCCGTACTGACCGAGGAGAGCCGGGCCGCAAACTTCACCAACGAGCTGGGACTGGACGGCACGGTCCGCTACCTGCGCAACATCATGGGGCTGTGGCTGCTGCAGGAGTGCCTACGGGCCTGGGGCGACCCGGAACTGGGCGGGCTGCTGCGGGCGGCGGCCACCGTGCCGGCGCTGCGCTCGGTGGTGGACGCGGGGGACGCGGCGTTCCTGGCCCCCGGCCGGATGCCGGAGCGGATCGCCGAGGCGTGCCGGGCCTCCGGGCAGCCGGCGCCGCGGACTCCTGGCGAGATCACCCGGTGCATTCTCGACTCTTTGGCGCTCGCCCACCGGCGGGCAGTCACCGACGCCCGGCGGCTCGCCGATCACCCGGTGGACACGGTGTTCGTGGTGGGCGGCGGTACCCGTAACGCGCTGCTCTGCCAGCTCACCGCCGACGCCTGCGGGCTGCCTGTGGTGGCCGGACCCGCGGAGGCGGCGGCCCTCGGGAACGTGCTGGTCCAGGCCCGTGCACACGGCCAGGTCGGCGACCTCGCCGACATGCGGCGACTGCTCACGCGCACCCAGCCGCTCACCCGGTACGCGCCGCGCGGCGACACCGCCCGCTGGGCGGCGGCCGAGGCACGACTCGCCAGACGGTGAACCGGGTCTCCCGCTGATCGCATCGGCCTACTACGCTGCACTCATCCGATGATCGACCTCTAGGAGCCGCGATGCGAGTCGCCCTGTTCCTGACCTGCGTCAACGACACGCTCTATCCGGACACGGGCCGTGCCGTGGTGAAACTCCTGACCAGGCTGGGCGTCGAGGTCGACTTCCCGATGGCCCAGACCTGCTGCGGGCAGGCCCACTACAACACCGGGTACCGCCATGAGACGGAGCCCCTCGCCCGCCATTTCTCCGATGTCTTCGGGGAGTACGAGGCGATCGTGACGCCGTCCGGGTCGTGCGGGGCGATGGTCCGGGAGCTGTATCCCAGGATGGGCGAGCGGGCCAGGGCGGAAGGGCGCGGGAGCGGTCTCGCGAACGCGCTGGCGCCGGTGGTTCCGAAGACCTACGAGCTGACCGAGTTCCTGGTGGACGTGCTGGGGGTGACGGACGTGGGGGCCTACTACCCGCACCGGGTGACCTATCACCCGACCTGTCACGGGCTGCGCAGCCTGGGGCTCGGTGAGCGGCCGCGCCGGCTGCTCCAGGCCGTCAAGGGGCTGGAGTTGGTGGAGCTGCCGGGAGCGGAGGAGTGCTGCGGGTTCGGGGGGACGTTCGCACTGAAGAACGCCGACGTCTCGGCGGCGATGGGGACCGACAAGGTGCGCAACGCCGAGTCGACGGGCGCGGAGGTGCTGTGCGCGGCCGACAACTCCTGCCTCATGCACATCGGCGGCACCATGACCCGGCTCGGCACCGGCATGCGGCCGGTGCATATCGCGGAGATCCTGGCGAGCACGGAGGAGGAGCCGACCGTATGAGCGGAACGTATCTGGGGATGCCGGCCTTTCCGAAGGCCGCGCACGAGGCTGTCAACGACCCGACCCTGCGAGCGAACTTGCGTCACGCCACGCACACCATCCGCGCCAAGCGTGCCAAGGCCGTCGCCGAGCTGTCCGACTGGGCCGCGCTGCGGGAGGCCGGCAAACGGATCAAGGACCATACGCTCCGTCATCTCGACCGATATCTCGTCCAGTTGGAGGAGTCGGTGACGGCGGCCGGCGGTACGGTCCACTGGGCAGCCGACGCCGACGAGGCCAACCGGATCGTGGCCGGGCTGGTCAGGGAGACCGGTGAGTCCGAGGTCGTCAAGGTCAAGTCGATGGCCACGCAGGAGATCGGGCTGAACGAGGCTCTGGAGGCCGAGGGCATCCGGGCTTACGAGACCGATCTGGCCGAGCTGATCGTGCAGTTGGGCAAGGACCGGCCCTCGCACATCCTGGTCCCGGCGATCCACCGGAACCGGGGGGAGATCCGCGACATCTTCCGGCGCGAGATGGGTGAGTGGGGACGCCCCGCGCCCGAGGGCCTCACCGACACCCCGGCCGAACTCGCCGAGGCGGCCCGGCTCCACCTCCGCGAGAAGTTCCTGCGCGCCAGGGTCGGTGTCTCCGGCGCCAACTTCATGGTCGCCGAGACGGGCACCCTGGTCGTCGTCGAGTCCGAGGGCAACGGCCGGATGTGCCTCACCCTCCCCGAGACGCTGATCTCGGTCGTCGGCATCGAGAAGATCGTGCCGACCTGGCGGGACCTGGAGGTCTTCCTGCAGACCCTCCCCCGTTCGTCGACCGCCGAGCGCATGAACCCGTACACCTCGATGTGGACCGGCACCACCGACGGGGACGGACCGCAGACCTTCCACCTGGTGCTCCTCGACAACGGCCGCACCGACACCCTCGCCGACGAGGTCGGCCGCCAGGCGCTGCGCTGCATCCGCTGCTCGGCCTGCCTCAACGTCTGCCCGGTGTACGAGCGGGCGGGCGGTCACGCCTACGGCTCGGTCTACCCGGGCCCGATCGGCGCGATCCTCAGCCCCCAGCTCCGGGGGACCGCGAGCGAGATCGACGCCTCACTGCCGTACGCCTCGTCGCTGTGCGGGGCCTGCTACGAGGTGTGCCCGGTCGCCATCGACATCCCCGAGGTGCTGGTGCATCTGCGGGAGCGGGTCGTGGAGGGCGGTGAGGCGGTCCGGAACGGCAACAAGGTGGTGCTCAAGCCGGCCAGGGGGCACGCGGCCGAGCGGGCGGCGATGCGTGCGGCCCGCTGGGCGTTCTCCCACCCGGCCGCCCTGCGCACCGGCCAGCGGGTCGCCTCCCGCAGCCGCCGCCTCCACCCTCGTACGCTGCCGGGTCCCGGCAGGGCGTGGAGCGGGACACGGGACCTGCCCGCCGTACCGGCGGAGCCGTTCCGTGACTGGTGGCAGCGGACGAACGGCGGAGAGGGCGGCGCCAAGTGAGCAGCAGGGACCGGATCCTGGGCCGGGTGCGGCGCGCGCTGGCCGATGTGCCGGGCGAGGACGCGCCGGTCGAGCGGACGTATCTGCGCGAGCACGGGGAGCGGACCGTCGCGGAGACGGTGGAGCTGCTCGCCGAGAACCTGGCCGACTACCGGGCGATCGTACATCGGTGCGCGGAGGGTGAACTGGCCGCCCTGATCGGCCGGTTGGTCGCCGAGCGCCGGGCGGGAACGGTGGTCGTGCCGGCGGGGCTGGACCCGGAGTGGCTCACGGTGACCGATGTCGAGGTGATTCCGGATCACGCCGAGAGCACACCACACGAGCTCGACGATGTCGGCAGTGTGGTCACCGGGTGTGCGGTGGCGATCGCCGAGACCGGGACGATCGTGCTGGACGGCGGCCCCGACCAGGGCCGCCGCCGTATCACGCTCGTCCCCGACCATCACATCTGTGTGGTGCGGGTACCGGACCAGGTGGTGTCGTCCGTGCCCCAGGCCATGGAACGCCTCGCCCCGGCCCGCCCGTTGACCTGGATCTCCGGGCCGTCCGCGACCAGCGACATCGAGCTGGACCGGGTCGAGGGGGTGCACGGTCCGCGCACCCTGGAGGTGGTGCTCGTCAGCGGCGATCAGCCGAGCGTCGAGGTCAATTCGTAGTACCGGGCAGGGGGCGGGGACGCGGCCGCTTTGCCAGACCGGTGCGCCGGAGCGGGTGACCCGGATGCGGTACGCCGTCCGGCGGCGGCCGCACGCCGGGGAGGCGGTGCGCTGGCCGAAGCGTGGGCGCGGGGCGTCGACACCGAGCGGGTCGGCGCGGTGCTCGACCGTCAGCCCGGTCACCAGAGTGCCGCCGGTCCGGCGCCGGACTCCTTCGTGATCGTTCCGGTGTCCTCCGCCAGTCGTGCCGTCCGTCATGCCGTCCGTCATGCCGTCATCCCTTCGGCCAGTCGGATTTGTATCGATTCAGAACGATCGACGGTGAAAACGGCGACAGGAGCCGACCCGCGACCCCACGCATTCGAGATCTACTTGAAACTTTTCAAAAAGGGAGGCGGGCAGTCCGGAACGGTCGCGGCTAGCGTGAGGGAATGATCCGGTTCGAGCAGGTCACCAAGCGGTATCCGGACGGCACGACCGCCGTGGACGGCCTCTCCTTCGAGGTGACCGAGGGTGAACTCGTCACGCTCGTGGGCCCGTCCGGCTGCGGCAAGACCACGACGATGATGATGGTCAACCGGCTCATCGAACCGACCTCCGGCCGGATCCTCGTCGACGGCGAGGACATCGCACAGGTCGACCCCGTTCGGCTGCGCCGCCGGATCGGCTATGTCATCCAGCAGGTGGGCCTGTTCCCGCACCGTACGATCCTCGACAACACCGCGACCGTCCCGGCCCTGCTCGGCTGGAAGCGGGCCAAGGCCCGCGGGCGCGCCGCCGAACTCCTCGACCTGGTGGGCCTGGACCCGGGAACGTACGGCCCGCGCTACCCGGACCAGCTCTCCGGCGGCCAGCGGCAGCGGGTCGGCGTGGCCCGGGCGCTCGCCGCCGACCCGCCCGTGCTGCTGATGGACGAGCCGTTCGGGGCGGTCGACCCGGTGGTGCGGGAGCAGTTGCAGGACGAGTTCCTCAGGATGCAGGCCGCCGTGCGCAAGACGGTGCTGCTGGTCACCCATGACATCGAGGAGGCGGTGCGGCTCGGCGACCGGATCGCGGTCTACGGGCAGGGGCGCATCGAGCAGTACGACACGCCGGGTGCGGTGCTGGGGACGCCCGCCACTTCGTACGTCGCCGAGTTCGTGGGCGCTGACCGCGGGCTGAAGCGGCTGTCCGTGACCGAGATCGAACCGGACGACCTGGAGGAGCCGCCGGTCGCCCGCCCGGCCGAGTCCGCCGAGAGCGCCGCGGCGCGATTGCGGGCGGAGGGCGCCCGGTGGGCGGTGGTCCTGGACACGAACGGCGATCTGCACGGCTGGGTGGGCCGGGACGAGTTGGCGGCGGGCGGCACGGTCGGCGACCTCGCGCACCGGATGACCGCATGGGTGCAGGTCGGCGCCCCGCTGAAGCAGGCGTTCGGCGTGATGCTCCAGTACGACGCGGGGTGGGTCGCGGTCCTCGACGGCTCGCGTTTCCTCGGTGTACTGACCCCTGCCAAGCTCCACGAGGCGCTGCGCCGCTCGGTGGACGCGGAAGCGCGCGGCATCCCGCGAGGTCAGGTGCCGTTCGACTCCGTCTCCGACGCGTGATCGGCACAGGGGCAGGGCGTCCGTCGGCCGGCGTTCGTCAGCAGTACGTCATCGGACAGCGGCGGCGCAGCGAGTGCTGGGCCGCCCGCAGGTACAGCGCGACGTAGAAGGCGGCGTCCAGGTCCTCGCTCCAGGGGCCGGGGCGGGCGGCGGCCGTGTCCTTCGCCGGCCCCTCCAGGAACCACATCGTCACATCGAGGTTGTCGCAGGCCTCCGGTATCACGTCGGCAGGAAGCCGGATCGCCGTCGCCAGCCGCTGTGTGAGGGCGAGCACCTGGGGGGCGCCGGCGATCACCGTCTCGTCGGTGCAGGCGGATTCATTCGAGGGGCGGCCGGATCTCCTCGTCAAGGGAGAACGGCACCAGCACCGACCAGCCCAGCAGCAGCTCCGACTCCCGCTGTGCCAGATGTTCCCGGCACAGCGCGGCGAACCCGTCCGTGGACGGCACCAGCTTTTCCTCGAACGACAGCCCCGAGCCGCGTACGAGACGGGCCGCCTCGGGCAACGACTCGTAGGGTGCGAGGCCGCGCCGTCTCAACTCCCCGTCGAGGGCCGAGGCGACGGCCCCCTTGCCGCCCTCCTCCTCGTCCTCGTCGAACCACTCCCGCGCGGCGACACTCACCAGATACATGCCCATACCCGGAACGTACCGCCCGGCCTGACAACGGACGCCGGCCGTCACTTCACCAGACCCTTGTCCCGCAGATACGTCCGGGCCACGTCCTGGGCCAGCCGCCGCCAGCTGTCGACCTGCTGGTTCATGGACGCCAGGTCGGCCGTCGTCAGGACGTCGTTGAGCTTGCCCAGCGCCTTCGTCACCCCCTCGCTGCCCGCCCGTGCGCGGTTGACGACCGGGACGACGTAATCGGCGTTCTGCAGGTGCTTGTCGTCGGCGAGCAGGACCAGACCGAACTGGTCGAGAGTCGCGTCCGTGGTGGTGGTCAGCACCATCTGGTCCTGCCCGTTCTGCACGGCCCGCTTGGCCTGGGTGGTCCCGACGCCCTTGGGGTCGACGCCGGTGATGTCGATGCCGTAGACCTTCTTCAACCCCGGCTCGCAGTACGGCCGTTGCACGCACTCGTCGCCCGCCGCGAGCCGCACCTTCAGCCCCGAGGCACCGAGGTCGCTGAGCGTTCTGAGGTGGTGCCGACGGGCGTAGGCGGCGGTGACCGCGAAGGCGTTCTGGTCCACCGCCCGCCCCGGGTTCAGGACCGTCAGGCCGCGCGGTGTGGCGAGGCGGCGCAGCGCCTGCATCGTGGTGGCGAGGTCGGGCGAGCCCACGGGCGGTGCGTCGGGGCCGTTGGCCTTGGCGTTGAGCCAGTCCGCGAAGGTGGCCGCGTACTCGGGGACGACGTCGATCTGCCCGGATTCCAGGGCGGGTTCGTAGATTTCCCGGTTGGCGACGGTGATGAGGGAGGTCCGGTAGCCGGCCTGGTTCAGCAGCTGCGCGTACATCTGGGCGAGCAGGTCGCTCTCGGTGAATCCGGCGGAGCCGATGGTCAGATGCCGGCTGTCGCCCGGGGGTGCGGTGACCTCGCCGCGGTTCTCCAGGGAGGGGCCGGTGGTGCAGGCGGTGAGGGTGAGCAGCAGCACGGCAGGTACCGCCGTACGGGACCTCACCGTGAGCCCCGTACCCAGACCGGGGCGAGTCGCTCGGCGAGTTCGAAGACACCCTCGACGATCAGCGCGAAGGCGGCGACCAGAATCGCCCCGGCGACCACCTGGGGCGTGCTGGCCAGGTTGAATCCGGCGGTGATGATCCGGCCAAGTCCGCCGCCACCCGCGAGCGCGGCGATGGTGGCGGTGGCGACGAGCTGAACGGCGGCGATCCGCACCCCGTTGAGCACCAGAGGGAGCGAAAGGGGCAATTCCACATGAAACAGCACCTGTCGCCCGGACATCCCCATACCGCGCGCCGCCTGCACGATGCTCCGGTCGACCTCGCGCATACCCACATAGGCGTTGGTGAGCAGCGGCGGTACCGCGAACAGCACCAGGGCCACCACCGTGGGGCCCTCGCCCCATCTCCCGATCGGGGTCAGGAGCAGCAGGACCAGGACGGCGAAGGTGGGCACGGCACGGCCGACGTTGGAGATGTTCACGGCGAGCGCGCCGCCCTTGCCGAGGTGGCCGAGGATCAGGGCGACCGGCAGTGCGATCAGGCAGCTGATGACGAGGCACACGACGGTCAGGACGAGATGCTGGAGCAGCCGGTGCCCGATCCCGTCGTCGCCCGCCCAGTGCGCGGAGTCGGTGAGCCAGTCCCAGGCGTCGGTGAGCGTGGTCATGGGCGGGCCGCCCGCGTCCACGGGGTGAGCAGCCGCTGCACTCCGAGCAGCAGCAGGTCGGCGGCGACGGCGATCAGCACACACAGCACGGAGGCGGTGAGTACCTGGGCCTTGAAGTAGGTGTTCATGCCGGCGTAGATCAGGTTGCCGAGCCCGCCGAAGCCGACGATCGCGCCGACGGTGACCAGGGAGACCGCCGAGACGGTGGCGATGCGCAGGCCGGCCATCGCGGCGGGCAGGGCGAGGGGCAGTTCGACGGTGAGCAGCAGGCGGATCGGGCCGTAGCCCATACCGCGGGCGGCCTGCCGGGTCTCCTCCGGGACGGCGCGCAGGCCCGCGAGGATGTTCCGGACGAGCAGGGTGAGCGAGTAGAGCACCAGGCCGGCGACGACGAGGGTGGCCGAGAGGCCGTAGACCGGCAGGAGCAGGGAGAACATCGCCAGGGACGGGATGGTGTAGAGAACCGTCGTGACACCGAGGACGGGCCCGGCGGCCCAGCGCCAGCGGCGGCCCAGCACGGCCAGCGGGACGGCGATGACGAGGCCGATGAGCACCGAGACCGCGGTGAGCTGCAGGTGCTGGCCGACCGCGTCGAGGAGGATCTGGCGGCGGCTGCTCAGATAGGCACCGCAGATCCACTCGTTGCGCGCGAGACAGTCGTTCGGGGGCGCGGTCACGCGTCCATTGCATCGGGCGGCCGACGACCTCGGCGCGTTGTGGTGACCCGTCCGGGTCGCTGAGGAGGACAGGCCGGGACGGTCAGGACACCTGGGCCGAGCACGCCACTCCATGCCGCGCGGCGATCGGCCCCACGGACGCGCCCGAGCCATGCGGCGCCACTCCATACCGCCGTCGGACTCAGCCCTGACAACGGGAAACGCCTGAGCCGAGCACGCCAGTCCACGCCGGGCAGCTACCGGACCCACGGGGCGCGTCCGAGCCGGGCGGCGCCACTCCATACCGCCGCGGCACACAGGCCCCGACAACCGGGAACACCTGATTCAAGCGCGCCAGCCCCCGCCGCGCAGCGACCGGCCCTACGGAAGCGCCCGAGCCAGGCGGCCCTACTCCATGCCGCCGCCGGACACAGGACCCGGCAACGGGAACGCCCGGGCCAAGCACGCCAGTCCACGCCGGGCGGCTCCCGGTCCCACGGACGCGCCCGAGCCAGGCGGCGCCCCTCCACGCCCCCGGGGGGACACAGCCCCCGACAACGGGAACACCTGAATCAAGCGCGCCAGCCCCCGCCGCGCAGCGACCGGCCCTACGGAAGCGCCCGAGCCAGGCGGCCCTACTCCATGCCGCCGCCGGACACAGGACCCGGCAACGGGAACGCCCGGGCCAAGCACGCCACTGCACGGCTCGCGCAGCTACCGGTCCCAGGGACGCGTCCCGACCGGGCGGTTGGCGGTCACTCGACGGTGTCTCGGGCACGCGGCGCTACTCCATACCCCCCGCGTCCATCAGCGCGGTCGCCGTCCCCGTGGTCAGGCCGTCGTCCAGTCTTTCGATGTGGGCGCCGGCGCGGGCGCTGGCGCCGTCGAAGATCAGCATCAGCTGCCGGGCGAGGACGGCCGGATCCGCCGCGCCGCCCTGTTCGGCCTGCTCCCGGAAGAAGCCCTCGAGCCGGTCCTTGGCCGCACGGGCGACCGCGCTCGCCGGGTGCTCGGGGTCCTTCAGCTCGACCAGGGCGGCGAGGTACGGGCAGCCGTGGTAGTCGGGGTTCACGGAGTTCTTCTCCAGCCGCTCGAAGACGTACACGATCCGCTCGCGGGGCGTTGCCGGCATGCCCTCGGCGGGCACGAGCTGGGCCTCGTACCAGGGCCCGCGGCGCTCCAGGCTGGCGGCCAGCATCTCGTCCTTGCTGTCGAAGAGCTGGTACATCGAGCGCTTCGACACCCCGGCCGACCTGCACAGCGCCTCGACGCCGACGGAGACACCGTCGCGGTAGAAGAGCTGGGCGGCGGCTTCGAGCAGCCGGTCGCGGGGGGACGCCTTGTCGGTGGTGGCCATAGACCCGAGGTTACCGCGCGGAAGCCACTTGGGAAACCGATCGGTATACAGGGTGGCAGGCGAGGTGAACAAGCGCTTAGATAGGACTCCGGATCCGCTCCATGT
The DNA here is from genome assembly GCF_040629895.1 of Streptomyces sp. NPDC005866. NCBI lineage: Bacteria > Bacillati > Actinomycetota > Actinomycetes > Kitasatosporales > Streptomycetaceae > Streptomyces > Streptomyces sp. NPDC005866. The sequence continues at coordinate 114,500 of NZ_JBEXWP010000027.1, read as the reverse complement.
GCGTGTTCCACGACCCTGATCAGCCGGAGGCCCCGTTGTTCACTTCCGTCGAGGACGTCTCCGCCCGCCTCGCGGAGACCGGCTATCTCGCCTCCCCCGCCGTCGCCACCACCGTCTTCCTGGCCGACCGGCTGGGCAAACCGCTCCTCGTCGAGGGCCCCGCCGGGGTCGGCAAGACCGAGCTGGCGAAGGCCGTGGCCGATGTCGCCGGGGCCCGGCTGGTGCGGCTGCAGTGCTACGAGGGCGTGGACGAGTCCCGGGCACTGTACGAGTGGAACCACGCCAAGCAGCTGCTGCGCATCAGCGCCGGCCGGGACGAGACATGGGACGAGGCCCGCACCGACATCTTCAGCGAGGAGTTCCTGCTCCCCCGCCCCCTGCTCACCGCGATCCGGGGCGACGACCCGAAGGTGCTGCTGATCGACGAGACCGACAAGGCCGATGTCGAGGTGGAGGGCCTGCTCCTGGAGGTGCTCAGCGACTTCCAGGTGACCGTCCCCGAGCTGGGCACGGTCACCGCCACCCGCCGTCCCTTCGTAGTGCTCACCTCGAACGCGAGCCGTGAACTGTCCGAGGCGCTGCGCCGCCGCTGTCTGTTCCTGCACATCGGCTTCCCTGAAGAGGAGCTGGAACGCCGGATCGTACGGCTGAAGGTGCCGGGGCTCACCGAGGCGCTCACCGAGTCCGTCGTCCGGGTGGTCGGGGCGTTGCGGGCGATGGACCTGCGCAAGGTGCCGTCGGTGGCCGAGACGATCGACTGGGCGCGCACCCTGCTGGCGCTGGGCGCCGACACGCTCGACGAGCAGGTCGTACGGGACTCCCTGGGCGTGATCCTCAAGCATCAGGACGACATCCAGAAGGCGGCCGCCAAGCTGGACCTGGACGCCCTGTGAGCCCTCGGGCCGACCTCGCCGACCGGCTTACGGGGCTGGTGGGGGCGCTGCGGGCGCACGGGGTGCGGGTCGGCACCGGGGAGACCGTGGACGCGGGACGGGCGGTGGCGGCGCTGGGCCTGGCGGACCGGGAGCTGCTGCGCGAAGGGCTGGCCGCGACCCTGCTGCACGGCCCGGGGCAACGGGCCGTGTTCGACCAGGTCTTCGACCTCTACTTTCCGCGCGGGGTGGGCGGGCCCGGTGCCGAGTCCGCCGGCCGGGACGAGTTGCGGGAGCGGCTTGCGGTCGCGCTGGCCGACGACGACACCGCGCTGCTGCGGCAGTTGGCGGCGCAGGCGGTGGACGGCATGGGCGGATACGGGAGTTCGCCGGGCTCGGACGGCTGGTCGTCGTACCAGACACTCGACCGGCTGCGGCCGCAGACGCTGCTTGCGCGGGTGCGGGCGGATGTCCGGGGGCGGGGCACGGACCCGGGGTTCGCGGACCGGCTGCTCGACGACGAGATCCGGCGGCGGATCGAGGCGTTCCGGGGCATGGTCGCGGCGGAGGCCCGGCGCCGGGTGGCCGAGTTGCGAGGGCGGGACGAGATCGCCCGGCGGGCGGTGGCGCCAAGCGCCGACCGGGTGGACTTCCTGTTCGCCGGACGGGATCAACTCGCCGAACTGCGCAGGGCCGTTCAGCCGCTGGCCCGCAAGCTGGCGACCCGGCTGGCCGCGCGCCGCCGCCGGGCCGCTCGGGGCGCCATCGACCTGCGCCGCACCCTGCGCGGCTCGCTGTCCACGGGCGGGGTGCCGATGCGGCCGGTGCTGCGCCGGCGCCGGCCGGCCCGGCCCGAGCTGGTGCTGCTGTGCGATGTGTCGGGTTCGGTTTCGGGGTTCTCGGACTTCACGATGCTGCTGGTGCAGGCGCTGCACGACCAGTTCAGCAAGGTCCGGGTGTTCGCCTTCGTCAACCGGATCGACGAGGTGACCGGCCTTCTGGAGCACGGCCGGGCCGACCCGGAGGGGCTCGGCGCCCGGATCCGCGCCGAGGCCACGCTCACCGGCTGGCACGGCAGCAGTGACTACGGCGTCGCGCTCGGCGAGTTCGCGGAACGGTACGGCGGAGCGGTGGGCCCGCGCAGCACGGTGTTCGTGCTCGGTGACGCCCGCACCAACAACCTCGACCCGAACCTCGCCGCCGTCCGCCGGATCACCGGGCAGGCGCGCCGCGTCTACTGGTTGAACCCCGAGCAGCGCTCCTTGTGGGGCACCGGCGACTCGGCGGCACCCGACTACGCGGAGCTGGCGGAGATGCACGAGTGCCGTACGGCCCGCCAGCTGAGCGCCCTCATCGCGCGGCTGCTGCCGGTGTGACACCGCGGCCGGGTCACAGAACCCCGGGGCACAGACGGCCGGGTCCCAGGCCGCTTCACAGAAGAGGGCGCCGTCGCCTACCCGCGGTGACGGCACCCGTTGGCTGCCCTCAGCTCTCCTTGGCCTTCGCGTAGTCCGTCGCCATGCCGCCGGCGAAGTCGTACAGGACGACCTGCTCGTCGCCCACGACCCAGGCGTCGTGCCCCGGCGGGCAGACGAAGACGTCGCCCGGGCCGGCCTCGCCCTCGCCGCCGTCGTCCATGACCAGGTGCATCCTGCCCTGAACCACGAAGCCGTTGTGGTGGACCATGCAGCTCTCGGTGCCCGCGATCGGTCCCACCGACTCCGTCCAGCGCCAGCCCGGCTCGAAGGTTGCGACGGCGAAGTCGAGACCGGTCATGTGCACGGCCTCCAGGTGGCCGCGCGGGAAGTCACGCCGCTCGTCGGGCTTGTCGACCGTTTTGATCTCCAGCATGACAGTGTCCTCCCTTCCACCACTCCATCGTCTTCCCGTCAAGTCAGGAGCGCCATTCGGTACGCGATCACCCTGCGGTGGATGATCTTCGCCAAGGGGGGCCGGGTGCCGTCAGCTCCGCAGGGCGGTCACCGGCACCGGCTCTCCCAGGGCCTCTCCCCCGTCGAACCGGAGAGAGACGTAGTTCATGCCCGGGAAGGCGAGGACGAGCCGCGCGCCCAGCGAGGGCAAGACAACTTCTCTGGCAAGTAGGGGAGTTCGTCGCGGCCGTAGCGGACGAGATTGGCATGCAAGCCGCTCCGGGTGCCGCCCGCCGGTGCGGGGGCGGTCGGTCGGTGAACTACGCCCCAGGATGGGCGAGTTCGATGTCGTGGTCGTGGATGTCGGCGCCGGAGACGAGCACCCCGGCGGCTTGCGGCGGGTAGCCGGTCGCGATGACCGTGTACGGACCGGTGTCCAGGTCGGAGAAGGCGTACGCGCCGTCGTCCCCGGTGGTGGTCGTGGCGACGACATTGCCGGCGCCGTCCACCAGCGTGACCCGGGCGTCGCCCAGCGGGCCCCCGGTGCCCCGTACCGTGCCGCGCACATGGGCGCCGGGCCGCAGCTCGACCTCGATGCGGGTGACCCCGGTGGCGGCGATCTCGACGGGCAGGGCGAGCGGTCGGTGCTTGGGCGAGCTGACGGCGAGTGTCACGGTGCCCGGCACCAGGTCGCCGACCGTGAACTCACCGAGCCCGTCGGTCTGCTGGGTGGTGAGCACGTCCCCGCGCACGTCGGTGACGACCACCACGGCCCCGGCGACCGGCGCCCCGCTGTCGGCGGCCCGAACCAGTCCGGCCAGGCCGCTGGTGCCGCTGAGCAGCACGTCGTACGCGACCGGTCCGGTGCCCACGACCAGGGTGGTGGCCTGCGGCTGGCAGCCGTCGGCGGAGGCTATGAGGACGTACGTCCCCTCCCCGGGCGCCGTCACGGCGTAGTGGCCCTCGGCGTCCGCGACCGCGCGGCCGAGCTGGCGGCCGCCGAGGGAGATCAGGGTGACGGCCGCCCAGCCGACGCCGGTTCCGTCGGCGCCGCGCACCCGTCCGCGCACCTGGACACCGTCGTCGGTGAGGGAGACGGTCACCGGAGTTCCTTTCGCGCCCACCGGTGCCTCGGACGCCGGTTCGCGCGCCGCCTCGGTCCCGGCCACCGCCGCCCCGGCCACCGCCGCGACCGGCTTCCGGCGCGGGATGAACGCGGCCACCAGCAGCGCGAGGACCGCCGCGCCGGAGCCGACGGCCATGACCACCTTGAAGCCGTTCTCGGAGGGCACGGTGGCGGTGCCGAAGACGGTGGTCATCTGGGCCAGGATCACCCCGGCGACCGCGCTCGCGGTCGACGTACCGATCGACCGCATCAGGGTGTTGAGGCTGTTCGCGGCGGCCGTCTCGTGCGGGTCGACGGCGCCCATGATGAGCGCGGGCATCGCACCGTAGGCGAAGCCGATACCGGCGCCGACGATGCAGGAGACCAGGACGAGCTGCCAGACGGCGTCCATGAGCACGATGTTGAGCCCGTACCCGGCGGCCACGATCACCGCGCCGCACATCAGGGTGACCTTCGGGCCGAGGTTCTTGGAGATGAGCGCCGACACGGGCGCCATCGCCATCATCACCAGGCCGGTGGGGGCCATCACCAGGCCCGCGTCGAGCAGCGACTTGCCCAGACCGTAGCCGGTCGCCTCGGGCAACTGCAGGAGCTGCGGAAGCACCAGGGACATCGCGAACATGGAGAAGCCGAAGGCGATCGAGGCGAGGTTCGTCACCAGGACCTGACGGCGGGCGGTGGTGCGCAGGTCGACCAGCGGTTGCCGGGTGCGCAGTTCGTAGAAGCCCCAGGCGAGCAGGATCACCACGGCGGCCCCGAACAGACCGAGCGTGGTGCCGCTGCCCCAGCCCCAGTCGGCGCCCTTGGAGACGCCGAGCAGCAGACAGACCAGGCCGGCCGCCATGCCGAGGGCGCCGAGCAGGTCGAAGCGGCCGCCGGTGCGCACCTTCGACTCGGGCACGAGCAACAGGACGAACAGCGCGGCGACGACGCCGAGCGCGGCCGAGGTCCAGAACAGCACATGCCAGTCGAAGTGGTCGGCGATCAGCGCGGCGGCGGGCAGGCCGAGCGCGCCGCCGACGCCGAGGGAGGCGCTCATCAGCGCGGTGGCGGAGCCGAGCCGTTCGGCAGGGAGTTCGTCGCGCATGATGCTGATGCCGAGCGGGATCACGCCCGAGGCCAGACCCTGCAGCGCGCGGCCGACGATCATCGGCACGAGGGTGTCGCTCAGCGCGGCGGTGACCGAGCCGGCGACAAGCATGACCAGGCTGGTCAGCAGCATCAGCCGCTTGCCGTACATGTCGCCGAGCCGCCCCATGACGGGTGTGGCGACGGCGGCCGCGAGCAGGGTGGCGGTGACGGCCCAGACCGCGTTGGACGCGGAGGCGTCGAGCAGCTTCGGCAGCTCGGGCACGATGGGGATCACCAGGGTCTGCATCAGCGAGACCACGATCCCGCCGAAGGCCAGCACCGCGACGACGACGCTGGCCCGCGGCGCGGCGGACTCCCCGGCCTTTATCGGCTGGGGCTGTGCTTGGGACATGGTCGAGCCTCCGTAGGGCCACCCGAGTCTGCACGACCCTCCAGAATGTAAGTCACTTGATTTACTTAAGCAAGCACAGTCGGATTCTGTGCGACGGAGGTGAAGCTTCCGCGCGAGACCCGATGGAGATGGCGTACGCCATCGTCGCCGACCCCGTCGAGCCGATGAAACAGGCCGAAAACAGGCCGCCCCGCTGGAGCCGCTCGTCCGGCTACTGCTGTCCAAGGACCCGGCGGACCGGCCCTGGCCGAGCAGACGGAACGGGCACTGCCGGCCACCTGGTCGGGAGCCGTGACGAAGGAAGCGCCGCCCACGGCACCAGCTCCCCGTGACAGCCCTCGCTCCCCCGACGGCCCCCGCTCCCTCGACGGCCTCCGTTCTCCCGATAGCCCCGCTCTGCCGGTGAGGTCACCTACAAGGACCCGACCGGTCTGGCCGGCGTCACCATCGGAACGGTCGAACCGGCCGGTGCGAACCCGATCACACACTTCGCCGCCATTGAGGCCAACACCAAGGTCAACTACCCGGCCTACCGCAAGCTGCGGATGCAGCGGACCGCCTTCCGGGGGCAGCCCGCCGCGGTCTGGGAGTTCACCTTCCGCGCAATCGACCTGGGCTGCGGAAGGGAGAGCGGCCGGGAGTACGACACCTACCTCTCCGCGCCGGAAGCCGAATGGGAGACCTACCGGCCGGTCTTCGACAACGGGAGGGACGAGTTCCGTTCGACCGGCTGACCGCTCGGCAACCGGAACCTGCGGCCGCTAAGTTGGGCGGCATGAGCAACCTTGACCGCGCGCCCGTACCGAGCGTGTGCGGTGGCCGCGGATTCGTCGTCGCCGAACCCGTCCGCGAGCTGCTGAGCCCCCGCCACGTGAAACTCGGCGAGTCGACGGAGGTGCGCCGGCTGCTGCCGAACCTCGGCCGCCGCATGATCGGCGCCTGGGCGTTCGTCGACCACTACGGCCCCGACGACATCGCCGACGAGCCCGGGATGCAGGTCCCGCCGCATCCGCACATCGGGCTGCAGACGGTCAGCTGGCTGCACCAGGGCGAGGTGCTGCACCGTGACTCGACCGGCAGCCTGCAGACCATCCGGCCCAGGGAACTCGGGCTGATGACCTCGGGCCGGGCGATCAGCCACTCCGAGGAGAGCCCCAAGTCGCACGCCCGGTATCTGCACGGCGCCCAGCTGTGGGTCGCGCTGCCCGACTCCGACCGGCACACCGACCCGAGGTTCGAGCACCACCCCGACCTGCCTGAGCTCACCGCGCCCGGCCTCAGCGCGACCGTCATCCTCGGCTGCCTCGACGGCGCGACCTCGCCCGGAACGACGTTCACCCCGATCGTCGGAGCCGACCTGGCGCTGACACAGGGGGCCGATCTGCGCCTGCCACTGGAGCCGGACTTCGAGTACGGCGTGCTGGCGATGTCCGGCGAGGTGCACGTCGACGGCGTTCCGGTGCTCCCGGGCTCGATGCTCTACCTCGGCTGCGGCCGCACCGAACTCCCGCTGCGCGCCGAGTCGGACGCGGCGATCATGCTCCTGGGCGGCGAGCCGTTCGAGGAGGAGCTGATCATGTGGTGGAACTTCGTCGCCCGGTCCCAGGATGAGATCGTACAAGCCCGCGAGGACTGGGAGAAGAGCACCCGCTTCGGCGAGGTGAAGGGCTACGACGGCGCACCGCTCCGGGCTCCGTCACTGCCGGATACACCCCTTAAGCCGCGCGGGCGGGCACGCTGATCTGCAAGAACGCGACCTACTGAGCAAGGCGGCCCAGGACCGCCAGGCTGCCCGCCTCATGGTGTTGATCATTGAGGCGGGCAGCCGTTGACGAGGCCGTCCGGACGATTCCGAGCCTCCCCGCGTTTCCAGGGTGTGGGCGTGTTTGAGCACCTGTGGCAGGACTAATGCTGACCCAATGCTGACTTTTGTGACGGTGCGTCAGAGGCGCGAGGACGCACGGGCTGGCGCAGTCCGACGTCGGCGCCGTCAGCCGGCACAGCGTCGGACGACGGACACCGACCTTGAAGCTCGTTTCAACTCGCTGATCAATGCCTCAAGGCCATGATGAGCACGTAGTCCCGGCGATTGTAGGGACCCTACAGCTCCGAACGCCGCACCCAGCGTGCTGCTCGATGTCCAGGTGACGTCCATGCCCTACAAAGCAAGGAGTCGGACAAGGCCGGGATCGCGACGTTCGTCATGCGCGGCAAGCAGTACCTCACCGCGCTGCGCGCCGAGGACCGGCTGCTGGTGCTGCAGACGCTGCACTGTTCACTAGTCAAGTCGTGTGTCGGAAACGAGGTTGTCGGGGTGTAAGTGGAGAGAGGTGAGCCCGACCGGCCGCCGCATGCTCCTGGACCACAGCGCCCTCGGCGACCTGCACGCGCTCCCCGAAGAAATACGGGACAGCGCCGCGGTGTCTAGCCGACATCCCCGAGCAGCTCGGGGCCGACCTGCGCGGGTAGGGACTTTTCGACGAGCGCGCACCGGTCGACGCATGAGGCTTGCGCGGAGAACGGCATGATCTTCGCTGCATCGGAGCACCCGGGTCGGTTTGGCCGAACAGGACTTGCCCGGGCCGAATGAACTGCTGATGCCAGCGGTCGACGGCTAACGTGTCCAGCGCCCGAGGAACTGCGCGAATCGGAGAAGGTGTTGACGGAACGGTCGAACGGACATCGCCCCACACTCGAGGACGTAGCGCGCCGGGCAGGGGTGTCGAAGTCCACGGTGTCCCGTGTGATCAACGGCGAGCCCAGAGTGCGGGCCGCGGTCGCAGAACGCATCCGACAGGCCGTAGCCGAACTCGGCTACGTACCCAACCAAGCCGCCCGAAGCCTGGTCACCCGCCGCAACAATGCCGTCGCCGTCGTTGTCACCGAACCGCAGAACCGGCTCTTCGTGGACCCGTATTTCGACTGCCACCTGCGAGGCATCCGGCACGAACTCGTGCAACAAGGAGCGCAGCCTGTGCTGTTGTTCATCGAGGAGCCGGACGACTATCCGCGCGTCGGAAACTTCCTGGGCGGCGGCCACGTCGACGGCGCCCTGCTGTTCTCGCTGCGCACCGACGACCCGTTGCCCGCCGTGGTCGAGCACATGGGCCTGCCCGCCGTCTTCGGCGGTCGCCCGGCCATCGGCTCCGGTCACCGCAGTCACAGCTACACGTACGTCGATGCCGACAACCGCGGCGGAGCCAGGGAAGCCGTCCGGCACCTCGTATCACTGGGACGCCGACGCATCGGAACCATCACTGGCCCACTCAACCAAGCCTCGGCGATCGACCGCCTCGATGGCTACCGGGACGTACTCCTCGACACCCCACCCCAGCTCGTCGCCGAGGGCGACTTCACGCTCCAGGGCGGCGCCGACGCCATGGCCGTGCTCCTCGACCGGTGCCCCGACCTGGACGCAGTCTTCGTCGCCTCGGACCACATGGCTTCCGGTGCCCTGCGCGTACTGCGCGAACGCGGGCGCCGCGTACCCGAGGACGTCGCGGTGGTCGGCTTCGACGACCTCGCGACCATCGCCGAGGTGACGGAGCCACCGCTGACCACCGTGCACCAGGACATCGAGGATATGGGGCGCCTGATGGCACGGCTGCTTTTCAAACGGACACCGCACGAGCCCGCGTCGCGAGACGGCAGTCCTCCGCTGTCCTCCGTGGTCACCCCGACACGTTTGGTCGTCCGGAATTCCGCCTGAGGGAACCGTCTGTACTCGAAGGGGCAGATCGCCGATCCCGTCGCGTGTCCCTGCCCGTCGCGCCACCGCGACTCTCTATCGACGACTTGGTATGGTGCGCAGGTTGCATCGCTTGGAGAGTTGTGGCAGCGCTCAAGGGGAGAGGGGCCAGGCGACGATGCAGGCGTCAGAGGTCCCGCGTGCGGTGGCCGCGGCCAGGTCGATCGCCTCATCACTTGGCCTGACAGTCGACGACGCGATCGTTCTTCATGACTCGAACAAGCTCACCCTGCGGCTGCTGCCTAGTGACGTCCTGGCCCGGGTGGCACCGGTAGCGCATCAGGTCGCACAGTTCGAAGTCAAGCTTGCTCAGCGGCTCGCCGGGTCCGGGTGCCCTGTGGCTGCTCTCGAGCCTCGAGTGGAGCCACGCGTCTATGAGCGTGATGGCTTCGTGGTCACGCTATGGACCTACCACGAACCCGTGACACCTCGAGAGGTCTCACCAGCCGACTACGCCCATGCCCTCCAGCGGCTGCACGCCGGCATGCGCAAGCTCGATGTCCCGACGCCGCACTTCACGAATCGAGTCGAGCAGGCCCAACAACTCGTGGCGAACCGCGACCACACTCCGGCGCTCGCCGACGCGGACCGAAAGCTGCTCGCCCACACGCTACGAAGCCTGAGACGAGCGATCGGCGAGCGCGGCAGCGCCGAGCAACTGCTGCACGGCGAACCGCACCCGGGCAACGTGCTCACCACGAAGAACGGGCTGCTGTTCATAGACCTTGAGACGTGTTGCCGTGGGCCCGTCGAATTCGACCTCGCCCACGCACCCGAAGAAGTCAGCGAGCACTATCCAGGTGTCGACCAGGACTTGCTGCGCGAGTGCCGGATCCTCGTGCTGGCGATGATCACAACGTGGCGCTGGGATCCGGACGACCAACTCCCAAACGGGCGCCAGCTGGGCGCAGAGTGGCTCAGCCAGATCCGCGCAGCACTCGATCGCAACGGCCTGGATACCCATGGCTGATCGCGGACCGGGATCTCCGCAGGCGGGAACCACAGGTCGCACTACACCAGTTCGCCAGGCTCATACGGCGTCCGTGAGGCCGGATCTGCCAGCAGGTGGTCGAGCTTGCGCCACGCGCCCGATCGCGCCCGCTTCCGCATAGGTCACCGACCCGGCGCCCCGGAGTAGCACGGTCCGCCAGCGCCGCCGGCACAGACCAGGTGTCGTGGGCTGGGCCAGCGGGCCGCCCAGTAGCAGCGCCTTCAGCGGTGCCGGCCCTGGTCAGCGCCGCAGGTCGCGCCGTCATTGATGTGCTTGGCGCCGTTCTCGCAATAATCCTGCCGGTGCCTGTGCTGTGCGTCGGGCTCCGGCCATGCGCAGCCCGAGCAGTCGATGCCGCTGGTCTGGCTGATGCTCAGCAGCGTAAGGGCGGTCCGCCGGGCCGACGTCTGCTGCAGCGAGTGGCGCAGCGCGTTCGTCACGGCGGGGAGACCGACCGCCCAGGTCTTTGGGGGGTATGACCGTCAGGTGGTCATCGGCCGGGTCTTCGGTGGCACCGATGCAGCGTGGCCCTGCTGCTGCTTTCACAGGCGTACGGGTGCTTTATCGGCCGGTGGCCGATGTCAGATGTCCGACCGTCCCGAATTCCGCCGTTCAGGCGGAAACCGTCGCCGGCTTCTCGATCTCGGTGGGCTCGCCGGCGAGTTGCTTCGACGTACCGCGGCCCACGAAGCCGTACGCCGCCCCAACGAGCAGGCCTCCGCCGACGAGGTTGCCCAGCCCCACCAGCCCCAGGTTGCGGGCGAATTCGGCCGCGGTGGCACCCGGTACGTGCTCGAACATGCCGAGCGCGTAGTAGGTCATGTTGGCCACGACGTGCTCGAAGCCCGAGCCGACGAACGCCAGCAGGCACCAGAAGATCAGCACCAGCTTGGCGCCGTCGGACCTGGTCCGCGCCGCCATCCACACGCCCAGGCAGACGAGGAAGTTGCACAGCACCCCGCGGAAGAACAGCGCCGCGCCCGACTCCGCCGACTTCGCCTTGATCAGGCTCGCCAGCAGGGCGAGCGCCGGGGCAGGATGCCCGGGGGTGGCACCGGAGGTGATGACACCGCTGCTGTGCACCAGCCAGGCGAACAGGACGGACCCGAAAAGATTACCCACGAACGAACCGACGATCAGCGCCACCGCGTTGGCGGCGGTGCAGCGCCGGGCGATGACTCCCTGCACCGTGGTCATCATGTTGCCCGTCGTCAGTTCCGCGCCGGCGAAGACCACCAGGGTCAGCGCCACGCCGAACACCAGCCCCTCGACGAGCTTCGTGTACGGCGACGAGGCGGCCAGCAGCGGTCCGGCGACCGTGAGCAGCAGCACTGCCGCAACCCCGATGAACGCACCGGCCAGCAGCGAGCTGACCAGATAGCGGCCCGGCCTGCGGAGGCTGTCGACCTTGTCGGCGGCCGCCTGTCCCTGCTCGGCGAGAGCCTGAGAAACGGAGATGGGCATTGCGTCACCTCATTGCGCTCATGTACCGGATGTTCGACGGATGGCCCTTACATTTTTCAACCCTAGTTCGAATGAAATACCCCAGAAGAAAAAAGAGTTCAACGTCACATTGCAGAGGCCGGCGGCAATCGAATTCACCTGACAGTCCTGACTCAATTTCATTCAATGGGATTTCCAATCTTGAGCAAAATGATGGTTTGGCATTCGCTCAGGGCCGCCGCGAGCCGTCGATCCGGTCGGTGGCAGGATGCGGGTCCGGTGGCGTTGCCGGTCGGCGGCCCAAACATCAGACGTGACGAGGGTGTGCCCCTGCGATCGGCCACCTCTGGGTCCCCGCCCAGGCGCGCAACGCGGACCGATCCGGCCCGGTCCGACAAACCAAGCCTGACAAAGAGGTGGTCAAAAGTGTCGTACTCGCGGAATAGCCGCAGCTCAGGCTGCAGTTAGCCCGGGCATGACGAAGACCGGAGACTACCGTGAGCCCGCGATTGTGAGGTGCCTGCTCGCCGCCTCGCTGGGAGCCGTCGAGGACGGGCTGTGAGCCCCGCGCGCGGTGAAGAGCATGCCCAGTCGTCGTCCGTAATCTCGCCGGCCTCCAACGCAGTGCCGTGATGCCCGCGCGCCCGCCGAACGGTCGCACCGCTTCGGCTGCGCAAACCCGGCCTGTTCTCCTCTCCCGCCATGACCGCACCCGCCACAACGGCCCAAACACCCTTGCAGCCCAACCGCTGGATCCGCCGCACCTCCGTTCCCGCCGCCCCTCCGGCCGCACCGCGAATCCCCCGCAGTGGACTGTGCTTGCGGTGGGCGGTGTATGAGATCACTGGGGTTCAGTCGACGTGACGGTCGTCAGGCGACGGTCGTGGTGGTGTGGACGATCTCGCCACCCACCACGGTGAGCTCGGAGCGGATTCCCGGAATGCGGTCCTCCGGCACGGCGAAGTAGTCCTCGCTGAGCACCGCGAAGTCGGCGTGCATGCCGGGGTAGAGACGCCCTCGACTGGCTTCCTCGAAGCTGAGCCAAGCGCTGCCCGAGGTGTAACACTCCAGCGCACGCTCCCGGGACATTCGGTGAAGGGCGACACGTCGCTGGACGCCATCCGCGGATTTCCCGCTGATCAGCCACCACAGCGACAACCAGGGATTGTGGGAGGAGGCGCGGGTGGCGTCGGTCCCGGCCGCCACGGGAATCCCAGCGGCGATCATGTCCGCGATGGGCGGGGTCGCGGCCATCGAGCCGTCGCCCCAGGCCGCCTCCGAGACACCGGCCTTGAACACCTGGTGGTCGTCCAGCACCACGCCCGCACCCAGTGCGGCGAGTCGCCGCAGGTTGGCCGGGCTGATGCGGTCGGCGTGGGAGAGCGAGAACCGCAGCCCGTGCAGCGGAATCCGGTCGTTGACCGCTTCCCAACAGGCCAGGATCCTGTCGATCGACTCGTCGAGCACCGCATGGATGTTCATGGGCCAGCCGCGTTCGGCGGCCCTGTAGGAGATCCGGTACAGCTCCTTCGCGGCAACGTCGGAGATCGAGAACTCCTCGAGCCCATCCATGTCGTGGCAGCCGTAGTGCACCACCTCACCGATGCCCTGGAACTGCAGCATCGGGTGCCCGAACCGCGGTGGAGTGTGCCGCATCCACTCCTCCAGCTGCTCGTATTCCTGCCCGGAGTGTCCCGCGGACAGGAAGAGCCGCATCCTCATCGAGAGATCTCCGTCGCGCCAGAGCGCGAACAGTGGTTCGTACTGTTCCGGTCCCATGCCGAACCCGCCGGCGTCGACGATTCCGGTCAGCCCGAGCGCGTGCAGGTCCGCGAGCATCACCGCGGTGGAGTGTCGTTCGCGGTCCGGTGTGGCAGAGGGAATCGCGCCGAGGATCCGGTTGAACGCGCCCATGCCGAACACGCGGCCGGTGAGCTCCCCGGTCAGAGGGTCACGCTCGAGGTGCCCCCCGACCGGGTCTGGGGTGGTGGCGTCGATACCGGTCGCGCGGAGCGCCGCCGAGTTGAGCACCGCGACCTCGTAGAGCGCCTGGACGTATACCGGGTGGTCGGGAGCGGCCGTGTCCAGCTCGGCGCGGGTGGGCTCCCGTGCTTCGGTGAACTGGCAGGGGTGCCAGCCGCCGACGACCCGGATCCATTCCCCCGGCCGCGCGGTCTCGATAGCGCCCTGGATCGCGGCAAGCGCCGTCCCCACGTCGGGAACATCCGCCCACTTGAGTTCGCTCGCCCAGGTCGCGCCGGCGCGCACGGCGTGCATATGGCCGTCGACCAGGCCGGGTATCACGCGGCGGCCGCGCAGGTCGACGGTGGTCGAGCGGGCGCCGGCCAGCGCGCGGATCTCCGCGTCGCTGCCGTACGCCATTACTCGGCCGTCGCGCACGGCCAGGGCCGTCGGTTCCTGTCCCTGGCGCCGCTCACCGCCCGGCCAGACCAGCCCGTTGACGAAGATCTGGTCGGCATGTGCGGAGTCGGGTGATGTGCTCATGAAACAACCTCGTTGTTGTTGATCGCGACGCCCGGACACGGGTCTGGGCCGGACACGGGTCTGGGCCGGAACAGGGCTGGCCGGGTACCGGCCAGCCCTGGACACGGTCAGCGGCGAGGCGGGGCCGCTGGCGCCGTGGTGGAACCGGGGCCGGAGAAGGACTCCAGCAGCCGGTCCCGGGAGATTCGGGCGTGCGCCCGGAGGGCCGGGAGGTCGTGCCCCGCTATCCGTCCGCCCTGCTTGACCACCCGGCCTGCGATCATCACGGTGTCGACGTTCTCGTTGTCGGCCAGGGTGATGGCCGCGGACACGTTGTTCACCGGCGACAGATTGGGCCGGTCGGTGTCGAGCAGGATGATGTCGGCCTGCTTGCCGGGGGTCAGCGACCCGATCCTGCTGTCCAGTCCGAGGGTGCGCGCACCTTCGATCGTGGCCATCCGGACCACGTCCCGGGTGGTGATCGTCAGCTCGGGCAGCGTCTCGTCACGGGAGAGCGCGGCGTGGTGCTGCCAGCCGCGCTCGGCTTCGAGTGTGCCGCGCATCTCGGCGAAGAGGCTGCCGCCCACGCCCGAGACGACGTCGATGCTCAGACTCGGCAACACCCCGGCCGCGCGCAGCCGCCCGGTCGCCGGATAACCATGCCCCATCTGCATTTCCACCCGCGGCGAGATCGAGGCATGGCCCCCGGTGTCGGCGATCAGCCGCAGTTCGGCGTCGGTGCAGGTGTTGCAGTGGACGAAGATCAGGTCGGGCCCCAGCAGGCCGCGTCGGTGCAGCTCGGTGATCGACCGCTGCTTGCCAAGCAGGCCGACGCCCACATGGATCGAGGTACGGATACCCAGACTGCGGGCCAGTTCGAGATCGGCCAGCGTGTCCTCGACCGGCCCGAACTCCGGGCCCATGCTGGCCAGCGCGAACGTGACCCGCCCGGCCTCCGAGGGGAAGTAGCGCTCACTCACCCGGGCGACATCGCGTGCGTACCAGTCGGCGGGCGGCCCTCCCGGGTTGCCGTAGCCGAACACCGCCCGGACGCCGGACTCCTGCAGTCCGCGCACTGCCTCGTCAGCGTGGTCCGGGCTGCGCATGATGTGCGCCCAGTCCATGACGGTGGTGATGCCGGCGTCGATGGCCTCGATCGCACCGAGCAGTTCGGCTACGTACACGTCCTCGGGGGAAAACCGCGGGCCGAGTTCCAGCAGCATGTGGTCGATGTACTGGCCGAGGGTCCAGTCCGCCGCGATCTGACGCAACGCCGCTTGCCACAGATGCCGGTGGGTGTCGATCAGCCCTGGCAGCACGATCTTGTCGGTGGCGTCGATGACGCGTACGTCCGTCGCGGGGATGTGCTCGGCGACGGCCACGATCGTGTCGTCTTCCACCAGCACGTCACCGCGGGGCAGTTCGCCGATCTGGGAGTCGACGCTGTAGACGGTGCCACCCTTGATAAGCGTTTTATGTGTCACCTTTGACCTCTGGTTCGCTACTCGAAGGGCTACGGCGTCATCGCCAGACGCGGGTGTCGGCGGGCACGTCGCCGACGGCGAGCACGGTGCCGGCAGTGACGATTTCGAAGGCGTCCGGGATGATGTCGGCGACGGCCTTCTTGAGCGGGAATCCGCTGCAGTGCATGGGAGCGACCAGCTTGGGCTCGTAGGCGGCGAGCGCCTTCGCCGTGTTGTTGATCCGGTTGGCGCTGATTCCGGGATGTCCGGTGTGGAACCCGCCGAGGACGCCGTAGAGCTGGTCGGTGCCGGTGAGGGCTCGCATGTGCTCGATCGAGCTGACCACGCCGCGGTGCCCGCACGGGTCGATGACGATCAGCCCGTGGCCTTCGACGTCGATGCCGAGGACCTGGTGGTCGTTGATGTCGTCCGCTTCCACGCGGCCGTCCGTGTGGACGCACAGGCGTCCGGCGGGAGCCTCGAACTCGAAGTCGGCGGTGGTCTGCATCTCGCCCGAGGTCCGCAGACCCGGCCCGAGCGGGATGGAGCCGCGCGCCTCCATCAGGTGACCGCCCGATTCCCGGATTCCCTCCCGCGTCAGCCCGATGTTGATCATCGGCAGGGTGGTGTACGGCTTGACGATCATCCGCGGGTTGAACGCGTCCGGATGCGCGACGACCGGGGTCGGATGCCCGATCGCCTTGAGGACTCCGTTGATGCCGCCGAAGTGGTCGGGATGGCCGTGGCTGAGTACGACCGCCTCCACCTCGTTCAGGTCCACGCCGAGGTGTCGCGCGTTGTGCAGCACCACCTCGGAGGTCAGTCCGGCGTCGAAGAGGATCGTGCTGGAACTGTTCTCGGTGAACGTCTCCACCAGGAAGCACAGCCCGTTCTCGGCGAGCAGTTCGCCGTAGCGGGAATTGAAGTGCTGATCCATGTTGTAGCGGCGCACCCGGGGGGTCGACGGCAGGAGGATGTCGATGAAGTTCTCGTCGAGAACGGTGATGCGGGCGCCGGCGCAGCGTGTCATGGTGTCGCCTTCCTCGGTGGTTACGAACGGCCTTCGGGAACGATGACGACGCGGCCGGAAACCCCGTCCGCCACCGCGCCATAGGCTTTCTGGCCCTCGTCGAGGCCAAAGCGGTGCGTGACCGGCAGCGGCCGGAAATCGCCACGCTCGAAGTAGGGGGTGAGCAGCGTCAGGCGCTCGGCGGACTCGGTGACGCCTAGCTTGCGGCTGTCCGCACCCAGCATCTGTGCCTCGCGGTGGTAGAAGTCCGGCAGGTTGATCTCCACCGTCTTCGTACCGACCGCGCTGATCACCACCAGCCTGCCCCGCTGGGCCAGCGAGGCCAGGGCGGAAGCCGTGGTGACCCCGCCGACGGCGTCGTAGATGACCTCGGCTCCCCGGCCACCGGTGTGCGCCAGCAGGGTCTTGGCCACCTCGGCCGAGTCCGGGACGAAGGGAACGAACTCGTCGATGATCTCCGCTGCCGGGGTGCCGTCGGCCGGGGCGACCCGGTCGACACCGAGCACCCGGGCCCCGCGCGTGCGGGCGATCTGGGCGACGGCGCCGCCCACCCCGCCGGAAACGCCGAAGATCACGACGGTCTCGTCCTTGCCCAGGTTCGCGAACTCGACGGCGCCGAGCCAGCCGATCACGAAGTTGACCCCGACCGCCGAGGCCTCCTCGAAGCTCAACGTCGTCGGCTTGCGGGCAAGCGCGGTGACCGGCACGCGGATGAACTCCGCGTGCGAGCCGTCCAGGGTGAAGCCGACGTCGCCGCCGGTGCCCCAGACCTCCACGCCGCGCCATTCCGGCGGACCGTCGACGACGACGCCGGCGAAGTCACGACCGGGCACGCGGGGCAGGACCGTGCCCTCCATGACGCCGACGACATTCTTCACGTCGGACGGATTGACCGAGGCGGCCCGGACGGCGACCACGGCGGTGTCCTCGGTGGCGAAGGGATCCGGCACGTCGACGACCTCCAGGACGTCGGGGCCGCCGAACCGGTCGAAATGTAGCGCGCGCACGCTGGGGTGTCCTTTCTGGACTGGTGATCAACGGGATGTGGGGGTAGCGCCATGGCGCCGGGTCGTCACCGTCGTTCGGGTTCCAGGACGAAGGTCCACTCGACGGTCTGGAACGGCTCGGTCATCTCCGTGCCGTCAGGCGCGGCCTCGCCGGCCTCGTGCTGGACGAAGTCGACCATCAGCGAGCGCTTGGTCTGGAACACGGCGTCCCGCTCCAGGTACGGGTCGTCGTTGCGGAACAGCATCGTGACCAGCGGTTCGTAGCCCTTGGCATGGAACCAGAAGTGGATGTGCTGGGGCCGCATCGGGGAGCGGCCGGCGCCGCGGAGGATCTCGCCGCAGGGTCCATCGGTCGGCACCGGGTAGTACCGCGGCACGATCGAGCGGTACCAGAACCTGCCATTGTCGTCCGTGGACAGCAGCGCCCGCATGGCCAGTTCGCCGTCCAGCTTCTCCGCCTGCTGCACGTCGTAGAAGCCGTCACCGTCGCTGTGCCAGGTGTCCACGTCCACACCGACCACCGGCCGCCCCTCGGGGTCCAAGACCGTGCCGCTGAAGAACAACGGCATGCCCTGGACACCGCCGGAGATGTCGGAGCCGTTCTCGGAGCGCGGCCGGCCCTCCACGTAGAACGGTCCAAGGAGGGTGGAGTCCGTGGCGAAGCCGTTGCCGTGATTGATCTGATCGACCAGCACGCTCAGGCCGAGGATGTCCGAGAGCAGCACGAACTCCTGGCGGGTGGGACTGGAGAGGCGACCAACCCGCTCCAGGAAGTCCACAGCGGTGAACCACTCGTCACTGGTCAGTCGGACCTCGCGGGCGAAGTCGTGCAGATACTGGACGAGGCTCACGAAGAGCTCGCGCATGCGCTGATCGGCCCCGGCGAAGGTCTCCTGCACAGCGGCTGTGATCGTTTCCTCGGTCAGATCGATCGACATCGCTTGTCTCCCTTCGGTCGCGTCGGTTACCGCGACTGGTGAGACCAGCGTGACTCTCGAATGTCATCTCGTCTAACGAAAGGAATAGATGAAACGTATCTCGAGGTGAGATGCTTCGAGTGTGGAACTTCGTCAGATGGAGTATTTTGTCGCCGTCGCCGAGGAGCGCAGCTTCTCTCGCGGCGCCGAACGGGTCCATGTCGTGCAGTCGGCGGTGTCCACAGCGGTCGCGAAGCTCGAGCGCGAGCTCGACATCCAGCTTGTGGACCGTTCCAGGAACCGCATCGCCCTGACCCCGGCGGGTGCCGCCTTCCTCGCCGAGGCCCGCAGCGCCCTCGCCGCGGCCCGGCGCGCGAAGAACTCAGTGGCCCAGTACCGGGAGCAGTTGTGCGGCACGATCGACCTCGGGACGCTGATGTCCTCCGGGCCGCTCGACCTGCCGGCCGTGCTGGGTCGCTTTCACACCGAATACCCCCTGGTTTCAATCCGCCTGCACCAAAGCATCGCCGGCACCGCCGGGCACCTCGCCGCCGTCGCGGACGGCTCACTCGACCTCGCCCTGGTCGCAGCCACCACGGCGCCGCCGCAGGTCACCCTTCGACCGGTCGCCCACGAACCCATGGTCCTGCTGTGCCGCCCCGACCACAGGCTCGGCGACCGCACCCAGATCCAGATGGCGGACCTCGCCGAGGAAACGGTCGTGCGGTTCGCTGCGGGCTGGGGCATTCGCCGCCAGACCGACGAAGCCCTCGCCATCGCCGGCATCACCGTGGACGCCCCCTACGAGGTGGCCGACTACGACACCGCCGCCGGGCTCGTCCGCAACCGGCTCGGCGTCACCGTGATGCCTGCCACGCCGGCCAGTCGCTACCCGGACCTCCGCGGCATCCCGGTCCTGCCCCTCATCACGTGGACGCTGGCGCTGGCGACCGCAGCCGAACTCCCCGCGTCGCCCGCGGCGGCGATGGCTGACACCCTCCTCAGAGCGTGCGCACTCCGAGCTGATGGTCCCGTCGACCGCGCAGGCCGCTGACGTGCTGCGCTGCGGCCGGATCAGACGCCGGCGACGTTCCGGCGCACAGCCTCGCCGTCCGTGGAAGCGTGCCCTCGCACCGTGTCCGGCGCCTACATACTGACCGGCGTGGGCAAAACCGCAGGTAGTGACCTCGCCACTGCGCAGCACCCCGCGACGCGGTGGTGATCAAGGACTACGGGGCGTCCCGTGCGCCCGTTCACCTGCCCCGACTCGGGGCGGCGAAGCCGCCCCGAGTCGCTGACCGGCGACGCTAAGCGTGCGGTTGCAGTATCAACCGGCGCGTTCCCGCACCCGCCACAACGGACGCCGCCCCCCCCCCCGCTCGTCGGGTCGGCCCTTCTGATCGCGGACGCCGGACCGAGTACTCCCGCGCACCGCCAGAGGCGTTTGTCAGGGGCCGGAGCCGTGCGTTCGGCAGGGGGGCAAGGGCACGGAGTTCGCTGCCTCTAGCACCTCCTCCACCTCCGCGCTGCTTCCGGCCGCGGTCGGTGCTGGTCTGGTCGCCGTGGCGGGCGGCGGGCCGTCAACCGCCGGGTCCGCCGCAAGAGCGGTGCCAACGGCTGACGGATTCGCCCATCAGCAACCGGGGCGCCCCCTTCCGCCGGAGGGGGCGCCGCGGCGTATATCCGGCAGCGGTCGTCGGACACGGACGCAGGCACACCGGGAGCCGGCCCGGTCGGCGACCACGAGCAGCCGTCGCCCTGGCGACGGGCTCCGCGAAGCCCCGTGCGGTTCAGCCGCGTGCATGTCGACACACCCGCTGCCTGCCGTCAGTCGGTGCTTTCGGCCAGGGTGTCCCGTACCACGCGTGCGGCGCGCTCCGCGTCCGCCCGCGAGACGTCGAGGTGAAACACGAACCGGAAGTACGGCCGCCCACCCGTGCACAGCACACCCCGGGCCGCCAGCCGCTCCACCAAGTCCTGCGGCGTGGCCCCTGCAACGGTCCGCGCGAACACCATGTTGGTGCGCGCCGCGCCGACCTCCAGCCCCGGCACTCCATCGAGCGCCTCGGCGAACAGTGCGGCGTTCGCGTGGTCCTCGGCCAGCCGCTCGACGTGGTGATCCAGCGCGTACGACGCGGCGGCTGCCAGTACTCCCGCCTGTCGCAAGCCGCCGCCCAGTACCTTGCGCCACCGCCGGGCCTCGCCGACGAACTCCCGCGAACCGAGCAGCACCGAACCCACCGGCGCCCCCAAGCCCTTGCTGAAGCACACCGACACGCTGTCGAAATGCTCCGCGATCTTCCGCGCCCCGTCGTACGGATCGCCGCCACCGGCCACCGCGGCGTTGAACAGCCTGGCCCCGTCCAGATGCGACGCCAGTTCGTGCTTGCGGGCCAGAGCCGTGGCCGCCTGAAGATAGTCAGGGGCGAGCACCGTTCCGCCGAAGGTGTTCTCCAGACACAGCAACCGGGTCCGCGCGAAATGCGGATCGTCCGGCTTGACCGCCGCCTCGACGTCCGCCAGGTCGAGCGTCCCGTCCTCCTGGTGCGGCAAAGGCTGCGGCTGGATCCCGCCGAGCGCGGCCGCCCCGCCGCCCTCGTGGCTGTAGATGTGTGCGTCCCCTCCCGCGATGTACTCGTCGCCCCGCCCGCAATGACTGAGCAGTGCGCACAGGTTGCTCTGGGTGCCTGACGAGACGAACAGCGCGTCCGGGAAGCCGAGCAACTGCGCCACCCGCTCCTGGAACGCATTCACGGCGGGATCGTCGCCGAACACGTCGTCCCCCACGTCGGCCCGCGCCATGGCATCGCGCATCGGATGGGTGGGCCGGGTGACGGTGTCGCTCCGCAGGTCTATGACATTGTTCATGCCCCTTTCCTACCGGGGCACCGCCTTGCGGCCATCGGCCGGGGGGGGCAAGCACGTGCGTCCTGCGGGCGTGGCGATGATCGCGACAACGGCCGTGTCACCGCGCCGGCTGTTCGAGAACCCGGTGCCGAGACGGTCAGTATCCAAGTGTCGACTGGACCGCCAGCGCAGGATGTCTGGCGCGTCGCAGGTCGTCCCAGCACCTCATGAAGTCATGGACGACGTCCTCGTCGTACGTGATGCCTGCGGAGTGGCTTGTGATCGTGGTGCGCGGCAGGCTCCAGCAAGCGGCGTCGCGGGCTCGGCCTGTCGGCGAGCCCGACGTTGGTGGCCGCACAGTCGGTCGTGACCTGGGAGCGGCGCGGCGTGGTGACGGCGACCAACATGTTCAGCCGGTCGCTGGGCAGCGCGGCCGGCGCCGCGGTGTTCGGCGCGATCGCCAACGCGACCCTGGCCGCACGCTATGCCCACCCGCCGGCGGCTGTGGCGGGCAAGCTGTCCGGCAGTGTGAACGCCACCAGTCTGACCTTCGGTGCCGCGCCGAAGTCCCAACTTCCCGCGGTGGCACGGTTCCTGCGCGACTCGCTGTACCAGGCCACCCACCATGTGTTCCTCGGACTGATCGCGCTGGCGCTGTCCGGGATCGGCGCGCTGCTGGTGATGCCGCGACGCAGCGAAGCACTCAGCTTCGACTGATCTCGGGTGGCCCGCGGTGTGCCTGCCACGGCCAGCGTGTTGAACGGGACCTTATGCACCGCCGGACGGGCGCAGAGTGCCGACTCGCCCATCCGGTCGGGGATGCCCTGATATCCCGGAATATCCGGAAGCAGGAACAGTACCGGGTATGACGGGTTTCACGTTGCGCCCGCTTGGGTCAGTCGCCAAGATCAGTTTGTCAGCGTATTCAGCAGGAAGGGCATGCCGTGCAGGTTTCCCTGGTGACTCTCAAGATCAAGTCGGACCAGCGCCCGCAGTTTCTCGCGGCCGTTGAGGACAACGCCACCTGCTCGGTACGTGACGAGCCTGGGTGCCTGCGTTTCGAGGCCTTCCAGGACACCACCGACCCGGACACCTACCACCTCGTTGAGGTCTTCCGGGACGAACAGGCGGTGGCCGCGCACCGCGAAACCGCTCAGTACGCCCGGTGGGCGAAGGCATCGCGAGAGTTCCTCGCCGAGCCCCTCACCGTGGTGCAGGTGCGTGACGTCCTGCCGCTGACCCTGCCGTCCTGAAGCTCCTGCTGAGAGATGTGCGGACCTTGCGACGACATCCTTGTCACACCGGGTTGTTCAGCGCTGTCAGTAGTGGATGGCGCCGAGAGCGCCGCCGCCCGCGGCCAGAGCGTCGCCGTTGAGGGCGATGCTGAGGGGGCTTGCCAGGAAAGCCACCACGGACGCCACCTCCTGGGAGGTGACCAAACGGCCGATGGACACCTTCGCTGCCAGCTCCCGCTCGGCCGCCTCGGCACTGACACGCCGGGATTCCGACGACTCCGCGATCATCGCGTCGACGCGCTCTGTACGGGTGAGCCCGGGGTGGACGGTCACCACGTTCACACCCTTGGGGCCGAGCTCGTCCGCGAGGTTCTTGCTCATCGCGGCCACCGCGACGTTGCGCACCGAGCCCACCACAGACCCGGTCTGACGGGCCGCGAGGCCGCTGATGTTGATGATCCGGCCCCAGCCTTGAGCGATCATGTGCGGTGCGAAGGCGCGTGCGGTGCGCAGGTACCCCTGCACCTTGACGTTGATCTCGTCCCCGAGGCTGCCCTCGGAGAAACCGCCGCTGTTCACATTGGCCGCGGCGTTCACCAGAATGTCCGCGCCGCCGAGTCGTTCGACGACCTCCCGCGCCATGGCAGCCACCGAGGTGCTGTCTCCGGTGTCAGCGACGACGCCGATTACCTGGCGCCCGGTTGCTGAGGCGAGTGCATCCGCCGCCGCATCCAGAACGTTCTTGTCACGGGCGACCAAGGCCACGTCCGCGCCCTCGGCGGCGAGCGCCCGGGCGCTCGCCAGTCCGATGCCGCGGCTTCCACCCGTGACGATGGCGCGCCGTCCGGTCAGTTGCAAGTCCATGGAATACCTCTCCGCGACCGGCGGCGAGGCTTTCTGCTTCCCGCCTGACACCGGCAGCCTGTTGAGTAGTTGGCGCCTGGCGTCAACGGCGGTGGCGGGGACGGTTCCGTCGCTGACGCCACGTTTCAATCCCGGCCCCGGTGCAAACGGCGCAGGGCACCGGCAGAGCTCCAGTCCCGCGCAGACCCGGGCGATCCGCCTCCGACGAGCACCGGGAGGAGGCCGACCCCCGTCCCGGGTCCGTGCAGCGCGCGCACCGGGGCGGCAGCCGACGCTCGCTTGCACCCGGCAATGCCCCTGCTTACAGAAGCACACGCGACATCCCGCAGCAGATCAACCAAGCTGAGTCTTCAGGAAGTCGAGCGTACGGTCCCAAGCCAGCTTCGCCGACTGGGCGTGGTACGTCTCACGGCCGTCATTGAAGAACGCATGGCCCGCCGGGTAGAGGTGGAAGGTCGGCTCGATTCCCGACTGTTGCTCGACAGCGGTGCGCAGCTGTTCCAGTGACTCCACCGGAACCGTCTCGTCGGACTCGCCGTAGTGCCCGAGCACCTGAGCCTTGAGCCCGGAGAAGTCCGGCAGCGCCCCCGGGATGACGCCGTAGAAGGGAACGGCCGCCACCACGCGCGGATCACGGGCGGCAAGGGCGAGGACGAAGCCGCCGCCCATGCAGAACCCGACCGTGCCCACACCGGCACTGGTGACTTCCTCCTGTGAGAGCAGGAAGTCCACGGCGCCAGACAGCAACTGCGCGCCGCGCTCAGTGGGAAGTTCGGACATCATGCGGTACGCCTCGGCGGCGTCATGGGCCACACTTCCCCCGTAGAGATCGGGGGCGAGTGCCACGAACCCGGCCTTGGCGACGCGGTCGGTGATGTCGGCAATGTGATCGGTCAGGCCCCACCACTCCTGGATGACGATGATGCCGGGCCCGCGGCCGCTCGGTGGCAGAGCCAGGTAGCCGTGGGCGGTGCTGCCCGCGCTCGGGAAGGTGACGTTCTGACGGGCGGGGATTGAGGACACTGGGGGCTCCTGTACATCGACGATCTCGTGTTCCAACGCCTACTCAACGCGCCAACCGCCGACAAATGTTGCTGTAATAGCACTTTTCACACCAATCTCGAACATTTGTTACACCGACCTCGCGAGAGCGGCTGGCCGGACGGCTGCCCGTCGCCGTGCCGTTCGCGGGAGCCTCGACCAGTGGTCCGACGGCACGATCGGCATTCGAACCGCGGAACCCTGAGCCCACTCATTGGCGTCGGTCGTCGAGGTCACTCTCCGAGTCGCTGTCGGTTGTCGTCCGTTCGACGCCAGAGCCCGTCGAAGGCACCGCGGGCGTAGGCGGAGCGGACTCCGTGATCGCGGCCGGACGGGCTGCGGAGCCCGCGTCGTGAGGGAGCCCGAAGGTCTGCCGTCCGGACAGGCAGGTGATGAGGACCATGACCAGCCAGGTCACGCGGTACGGTGCGGTGGTGTGCCCGGCGGCGCCGGGCAGGACCTGGGCTGCCCGCATAACGAGCGCGGCGACGCCGACGCCGAGGCCGGCGGCCAACTGCTGCGCCGGCCAGGGTGTTGGCTGCGGACAGGATGTCCGGGCCGACGTCGGCGAACTGCAGGGTGTTGTATGCGGAGAACCCGGTCGACCGAAAGACACCGCCGGCCAGCAGGACCAGTGCCGTCAGCCACAGCGGTGTGCCGGACGACAGGGCCGCACAGCCGACGAAGCTCACCGCGAGCCCGACGGTGCTGTCTAGTTAGATACTGTCCCGCGGCGCGGAATCATTCCCTGCCCGCACGACGTCCTCAGCGCATGACCGGCCCACGGGATCACAGCGGGTCGGCCACGGCTGTGTCAGAGGGCGAGACCGCGCAACGCCGCCTCGACGATCACGTCGGCCGCGGCCTCGTCCAGCGGCGCGTGCCCGGCGACCAGCCGGTACATCGCGGGGCCGAAGAACAGATCGATGGCCACCTCGGGATCGATGTCCGCGCGCAGTTCGCCCCGCTCGACCCCGCGGTCCCAGATGGCCCGCACCAGCTCCCGCCGAGAGGGGATCAGCCGGTCACGCAACTCCGTGGCCACCTTGGGGTCGCTCTGCGCCTCCGCCACCAGCTGAGCGAAGATCCGCCCGCTCGGGCTCGCGTAGAACCGCATCATGCCGCGCACCGCGACGCGGAAATCCTCGGCCGCTGAACCGGTGTCCGGATCCGGCGACTCGGCATACATCTGCGACAGAAACGCCTCGACCGCGACGGAGTGCTTGTTCGGCCACCACTTGTAGATCGTCGCCTTGCTCACCCCACTCCGGGCGGCGATCCGGTCGGTCGTCACAGCCTTCAGTCCGCCCTCCTGCATCAGTTCGGTGCAAGCCATCAGGACGGCATGGCGCGCCTGCTCGCTGCGGGGCCGGCCGGGGCGCCGGGTCGAACCCGTCACACCCCCGCTCTCCTGCGACGTGCTGATCGAATCATTCATCCCACCATCCAACACCGACTATGACCGGACCCTCACGGTCGTGGCCGACCGCGAGCCTCGGGTGAGGCAACGACGGCTTCCGCTTCGCGAAGCGGCTGGACCGTTCCTAAGGACTGGAGGGGCGTTGATGCTTCGGTCGCCGGCCTGCTCGCCTTTTGGTCGTTGATTCACATCCGCGACGATGCCGTCCCCACGGTCTTCGGGCACTTCCGGCGGGTGTTGCGTCCCGGCGGACCACTTCTGCTCGGCTCTCACGTCGGCAACGAGTCAAGGCTGAAGACCCAGGGCTACGGCGGTCACCCGATGAACGTTTACGTCCACCGCCGCCAGCCTGACAAAGTGGCGGCCTGGCTACGCGACGCCGGGTTCACGGTCGAGGCCCAGATACTGCTCGACCCCGACGACAGCACTCCAGGGGCGGTCCTTTTCGCACGCCGTCAGTCCTAGCCCTGTCAGTGGTCCGGCTGCGGCCGACCACATTCAGTGACAGTGCCCACCGGCCGCATCCCCACCACGCCGACAACCGCGGACGCCGACGACAGACCACCTGCCCTGGCCCCTCACCCCTCTCCCCATCAGCGTCCGTCCCCGGCTCGGCGAGACCACCGATCACTACATCCAGCGACTCGCCCGCGCCAACCACCTCAGGCCCAGCGAGCTCCTGCAACATCTCACGCCACCGCCCCACAAAACCGGCCGGAGACCCAACTGAGCCGCCTCGCCGCCCTCAGCGAACGCTCGACAGACGTCCTGGCGAAAACCCTTGCGGATGCCGACCCAGCCGCCGAGCCGACCCCCTCCGACCTCCACCTTCAACACCACCCAGCACTGAAAGACAACGGCCACAACATCACGTCGCTGATCAAGCACAACGCCCGGAGAAACAAGAACGGCCTGCGACAGATCGCCGATACGTGGAAGATCCCACTCTGGCTCCTCAGACGGGTCCTCAGTCCGCGTTTCCCCGGCCCGAAGCCCCCACTGCGGGCCCTGGCGGTCCTCGGTGCGGGGGTCGGGGACGACCATGCTGACGATCCGTACGAACGTCACCGAGGCGAAGCCCGCCATAAGGACGATCACGGCAGCGGCGACGGCGAGCGCGAGTGCGTACGGCAGATGGGGCAGCCGGAATTGCTGCAGGAGAGACTCCAGCAGGTACCACTCGGACACGAATCCAGCCGAAGGTAGGTGTAGGGCCGACGTCACGTCGCTCGTCGATCGCCCTTCGCTGCCTCCAGGCGTTCACGTTGCGGGACCACGACATAGGCGGGGTCCTTCGTGGACGCGACTCCCGCGTCGAAGGTTCCGAAGCGCTGCAGGACGCTGCCGGCGAGCAGCGCCAGCCCGGCTGCCGCCGCGGCCGGGCGGCTGTGCCGGGCGATGGTCACGGCAGCGAGTGCTCCGCCCAGCGTGAGGTACTCCGACGCCTGGCGCAGTCGGTGGGGTCGGCCGGTGGTGTAGGCCTTGGGTACCAGGCCGGGCCGACGCTCGATCAGCCGGGCGGCGACGAGTTCCGCCGCCGCTCCGACCGCGCCGAGGCGGCGAGCGGGGCCCGCCTCGGCCACCGGCGCCAGGAGCATTCCGAGGCCGCCGCCGCTGGCGGCCGCGGAGCCCGTGAACACGAAGGGCAGTTCCCGGCGGGCTTCGTGCCAGGCCGGCACGGCGGTCTGGGAGAGCAGCACAGCGGTGTAGGAGGCGAGTGCCGGGGCGAAGGCTGCCGCGGACAAGCCGGCCGGTCGGGCTGCCCCGCGCAGCAGCCGGCCGGGCAGGCTAGCTTGCAGGGACGCGGGCAGCAGTTCGGCCGTGGCGGCCAGGCCGCTGCCGGGTCCGTAGGACACGAGGATCCAGGTGCCGACGGACATGGGCGAGGTCGGCTTGGCAACGCGCAGCATGTGGTGGAAGCGTTCGGGTCGGCCGAGGTCCGCGATCAGCAGGTAGGTGCTGGCCAGGAGGGCGCCGAAGCCGCCGATGCGGCTCGCCCGGCGCAGTGCCGGGCGCCCGGTGAGGTCGGCACCGGCCGCGAGCAGGGCAGCGCCGGCCGAGAGCCCGCCCGTGAACAGGTAGGCGGGGACCTTCCACTCCCACACCGGTGGTTTCAGCACCGGCCTGCCGTAGTAGGAGCGGAACTCCCCAGGCTCCGCGGCGGACTGTTTGCGGTGTGTGTCGGCGCTCCGGCCCGAGCCGTACGTGTCTGTGTTCACGTCGGCCGCGTCTGTTTCGCTCCGCGGCTCGCGCGGGATTCCGTCGCCTTCGGTCATCGCCGGCCTCCCTTCACGAAGACGGCGGCCGAGGCGGCCAGCAGGGCCGAGGCGGCCGCTCCGGCGTACTTCCACATGGACGGCAGGTCACGCGTGGGGACGATGGGGTCCGGTGGCAGTCCGTACACTTCCGGCTCGTCCAGCAGCAGGAAGAAGGCGCCGTCGCCACCCACGCCGTCGTTGGGGTCACGGCCGTACAGCCGTGCTTCGCTCACGCCCGCCTCGTGCAGTTGCTCCAACCGGCCGTCGGCCCGCTCCCGCAACTCGTCGAGCGGGCCGAACTGGATGGAATCAGTGGGGCAGGCCTTGGCGCAGGCAGGCTCCAGGCCGCCGCGCAGCCGGTCGTAGCACAGGGTGCATTTCGCGGCCCGACCATCGTCGGGACGCCGGTCGATGACGCCGTAGGGGCAGCCGGACACGCAGTAGCCGCAGCCGTTGCAGATGTCGGGCTGCACCACGACCGTGCCGAACTCGGTCCGGAAGAGTGCCCCGGTGGGGCAGACGTCGAGACATCCGGCGTGCGTGCAGTGCTTGCACACGTCAGAGGACATCAGCCAGCGGAAGTCGGTACGGGTCTGCGCACCGCCAGTGGCGCCGGGCAGGTCGAAGGAGGGGAAGCCGAGATCGACCGGGCCGGTGCCCAGCTCGCCGCCGCCTCGGTGGGACTCGTGCAGGGCGTCGGCCACCACCTCGGTCGTGGCCTCGATGCCGGAGGGACCGGTGGGCAGGCCGGACAGGCCCGCGTCCTGGCGGCCCAGCGGGCGTTCCTGCTCGACGAAGGCGACGTGCCGCCAGGAGTTCGCGCCGAGCATGCCGGTGTTGTCGAAGGACATGCCGAGCAGATCGAGGCCGTCCTCGGGGACGTCGTTCCATTCCTTGCAGGCCACTTCGCACGCTTTGCAGCCGATGCACACGGAAGTGTCGGTGAAGAAGCCCATCCGGGGCGGAGGGTCACGGTGGCCGGCGTCCGCGGCAGGGTCGGCGAGAGGCCCGTAAAGGCTGCTGTGCTCGTCCGTCATGAGGATTCCTCCGGCCGGTCCGGTTCGGTGTGGGCCGGCTGGTCGTCGCCGGTCGTCACGATGCGGGTGCCGGTTTCCGGTGTGATCCCGGCCCGGCGGCGGTAGTCCTGGACGTACTCCTGCAGGGCGGGGCCTCTCGGCCGGCGTCCCGGGCGGATGTCGCAGGTCAGTACCTTGCTCTCCTGGATGAATACGTTGGGATCGGCCACCACGCCGATCAGGTCGTTGACGACGTCCCCTCGGGTGAGACCCGCCTGCCCCCAGTGGTACGGCATCCAGACCTGGTGGATGATCCGGTCCTGGACCCGCAGGGGCGCCAGCCGGTCGGTGACGACGACCCGGGCCTCCACCGCCGTCCGGCTGGTGATCACGTGGGCCCAGTCCAGGTGGCGCAGGCCGCGCTCTCTCGCCAGCTCGGGTGACACCTCCACGAACAGTTCGGGCTGGAGCTCCGACAGGTACGGCAGATTGCGGCTCATGCCGCCTGCGGTGTGGTGTTCGGTCAGCCGTGCCGCGGTGAACACGAAGGGGAACACCTCGCTGTGCGCCTCGGGCGGAGCGGGGTTGGACGGGTTGTCGGAGCGCCCGTACACCTTCCGGGTCGGGTTGCCCTGCTGGCCGTAGAGGAGATTGCGCGTCGGCGACTCGTGCGGTTCGTAGTGGGTGGGCAGCGGGCCGTCCGCCAGCCCGGCCGGGACGAACAGCCACGCCTTGCCGTCGGACATCATGATGAACGCGTCGTCACCGGCGAGCGCCTGCGGTCCCGAGGCCCCCTCGGGCGGCTGGTAGTCGGGCGGCTTGTTCTTCTCGAAGTCCGGCGTGTCGTGCCCGGTCCACTCGCCGCGCTCCTCGTCCCACCAGACGAGGGCCTTGCGCTCACTCCAGGGCCGCCCCTGCGGATCGGCCGAGGCGCGGTTGTACAGCACGCGCCGGTTCAACGGCCAGGTCCAGCCCCACTCCGCGTCGTACGGTCCCTGCTCGAAGCGGGACTTCCGGCGGCGGGCCTGGTTGACCTCGTCGGCGTAGACCCCGCTGTAGATCCAGCAACCGCAGGCGGTGGTGCCGTCGGCCTTGAGGTCGAGGTAGCTGCTGACCGTCCGGCCGGTGCGCAGGTCGATCCCGTTGATGTGGCGCAGCACGTCGGCCCCGGACGGCTCGTCGCCCTCGGTCCGGTAGTCCCAGGCGAGATCCAGGACAGGGTGGTCGCGCTCGTCGGTCGAGCCGGCCAGCTTCTCCTTGATGCGCCTGCCGAGGTGATAGAAGAACCACAACTCCGAGCGCTGGTCACCGCTCGGTTCGACGGCCTGGTCCCGCCACTGCAGCATCCGCTGGGTCTGGGTGAAGGTGCCGGACTTCTCCACGTGCGAAGCGGCCGGGAAGAAGAACACCTCCGTGCGGCAGCGCTCGGGGATGATCTCGCCGGTCTCGATCTCGGGGGCGTCCTTCCAGAACGTGGCGCTTTCGATCATGGCGAGGTCGCGGACGACCAGCCAGTCGAGGTTTGCCATGCCCAGGCGTTGCAGGCGGCCGTGGGCCGAGCCCACCCCGGGGTTCTGGCCCAGCAGGAAGTAACCGAAGACCTTCCCGTCGACCATGTCCATCGCGGTGCGGTAGGTGCCGTGGTCGCCGCTGATCCGCGGCAGGTAGTCGAAGCAGTAGTCGTTCTCCGCCGTCGCCGCCTCGCCCCAGTACTCCTTGAGCAGCGAGATGGTGTAGGCATCGGCGTTGCCCCAGAACCCCTTCTGGCGAGGACTGCGGATGTCGTCCAGGAAGGCGGTCAGGTTCTCGTGGCTGGTGTCCGGCATCGGCAGGTAGCCGGGCAGCAGGTTGAACAGGGTCGGGATGTCCGTGGAGCCCTGGATGCTGGCATGTCCGCGCAGCGCGAAGATCCCGCCGCCGGGACGGCCGATGTTGCCCAGCAGCAGCTGGATGATCGATCCGGCCCGGATGTACTGGGCCCCGACGGAGTGCTGGGTCCAGCCCACGCTGTACACCAGCGCGGCGGTGCGCTCGCGGCCGGAGTTCTCCGTCCAGGCGCGGCACACGTCCAGGAACAGCTCCTGGGGCACTCCGCAGATCCGCTCCACCATGTCGGGCGTGTAGCGGGCGTAGTGCCGCTTGAGCACCTGGAACACGCAGCGGGGATGCTGGAGGGTGGGATCGGCCGCGATGCGGCCGGCACCACCGTGGACAACTGGGCCTCCGGAACCGTAGCGGTCGGACGTTGCCTGCTCCTTGTGCCGGTGTCCCGGTCGCTTGTCGGCATCGATACTTTCGTACGCCCAGCTCGAGGCGTCGTAGGAGGCGGTGTGCGGGTCATACCCGCTGAAGAGACCGTCCAGGTCCTCGGTGTCCTGGTAGCGCTCGCTCAGGAGGAACGGGGCGTTGGTGTACGCCTGCACGTACTCCCGGAATTCCAGGCCGTGGGACAGGATGTAGTTGATCACGCCGCCGAGGAACGCGATGTCGGTGCCCGCCCGCAGCGTGACATGCTGGTCGGCAAGCGCACTGGTGCGGGTGAACCGCGGGTCGATGTGGAAGACCCTGGTGCCGCGTGCCTTGGCTTCCATCACCCACTGGAACCCGACCGGATGGGCTTCGGCCATGTTCGAGCCCATGATGACGATGCAGTCGGCGTTGATCAGGTCCTGCTGGTAGTCGGTGGCGCCGCCGCGTCCGAACGACGTTCCCAGACCGGGAACGGTGGCGGAGTGTCAAATACGCGCCTGGTTCTCGATCTGGATCGCACCGAGAGCGGTGAACAACTTCTTGATCAGGTAGTTTTCCTCGTTGTCCAGCGTGGCGCCGCCCAGGCTGGCGATGCCCATGGTGCGACGGAGCATGTTCCCGGCCCCGTCGGTGTCCTGCCAGCCCCTCCGGCGTGCGTCCAGCACCCGGTCGGCCACCATGTCCATGGCCGTGTCGAGGTCCAGGTCCTGCCACTCGGTGCCGTAGGGCGGCCGGTACCGCACCTTCTGCTCACGCTGCGGTCCGGTGACGAGCTGCTTGCTGGCGGAGCCCTTCGGGCACAGACGACCCCGCGAGATGGGGCTGTCCGGGTTGCCCTCGATCTGGATGACCCGCTCGTCCTTCACATAGACGCGCTGCGCGCAGCCCACGGCGCAGTAGGGGCAGACCGAGTCCGCCACCCGGTCCGCGCGGTCGGTCCGGGGCCCGAGGCCGGCAGAGCGCTTGGACTCGGCCGCCTTGCCCCGCCCCAGCCGATCCGCCCCCGTGATCTGCCGGTACACCGGCCACCCGCCGATCCAGCGTTCCAGGCCCATTCGCCCGCTCCTTCGTCCGGCGGCAGTCACCTTATCCAGACGCTACCCGGGAGGTGGCCTTCCGCAAGTCGGGCCGCGCGCCGGTGGGGGGTCATGCCTCCGGGGCGGACCTACGACTGCAGGTCGTTGAAGTGGCTCCAACTGTACGAGTCGTTCCAGAGGGTGGTGGTCGCGGCCGACCAGTCGAGTTCCCAGCCGGGGCGCACACCGTGGGTGCCCCAGCCGTCTGGCCTTCTGCCAGGGATGTGGAGTCCGCTCTGCTGGGCGGCGACGGCATCGTCGTAGACCTTCTGTGCGGTCTGGATGGCTGCCCGGGGGTTGTCGGCTTCGCCGGTGAAGATACGCAGCCCGCGTCGGCCGCTCCTGTTCCTTGTCGGGACGTTGACCTCGTAGTAAGGCAAGGCCGTCCATCTCCCTTCGGGGTGCTGGTCCCTAAGAGACCTGTGGGCCGGGGCCGCGTCGGAGAAGCGGATCTGCCGTGCCGTGATTCCTGGTGTGGTGGTGTGCGCGGCCACCCTGCGAAAACTGAACGTTTCGTTTCCATTCAGGCAACGAGCGCGTCCTCTACACGGTTCCCATTTGCTGATAAATTTCCGTTTTGTGACGACGTCCGGATCGCCGGGCCCAATGACCGGGACCAGGACCCGCCGAGGGGCGATGCCGAGGCCTGCCGGACGTGAGTGACAGGGCGCCGACCGGGGACCCGGCGGCACGATGGGCTTTCTGCGGACGGCCGAGGACCGGTCCTGAAAGAGAGGGGGGCTGCGTGGAGCAGCGGGTCACACCGGATAGCGCCGGAAAGGACGCCGCAGGGGTCGTGTCAGGCGCCGTCGACCCCTACCGGCACCGGAAGGTCGCCGTCGAGCGACGCCGGATTCCCCGCACGGATGCCGTCCTGCGTGACGAACGTCTGCAGGAGGCAACGCGTCGGCTGGGACCACAGGCGGTGAAGGCGGCGGTACGGCGGGCCCAGGAACAGGCGCGTGCGGGCACCATCCCTCCGCAGGAGGTGGAGGACGTGGCAGTGGCCCTGCTGCCGCGCACCGTCGGCGGACTGCGACCGGTGATCAACGCCACGGGGGTGGTGCTGCACACCAACCTCGGTCGGGCGTCGCTGTCGGCAACGGCCCGGCAGGCGGTGCAGGAGGCGGCCGGACCCACGGACGTCGAACTGGACCTGCGGATAGGCGTACGGGCGCGCCGCGGGCGTACCGCCCTGAAGGCGCTGTGCGAGCGAGTGCCATCTGCGGCTGCCGCCCACGTCGTCAACAACGGGGCAGCCGCCCTGGTCCTGGCGGCGACCGCACTCGCCTCCGGCAGGGAGATCGTCATCAGCCGCGGCGAGATGGTCGAGATCGGGGACGGTTTCCGGCTGCCGGACCTCCTGGTCTCCACCGGAGCCCGGCTCCGCGAGGTCGGCACCACCAATCGCACGACCGCCGCCGACTACGCAGCCGTGGTCGGGCCGGACACGGGCTTCGTGCTGAAGGTGCACCCTTCCAACTTCTGCATCACCGGATTCACCCGCACCGCCGATGCCGGAGAACTGACAGCGCTGGGCGTCCCGGTGGTCGTCGACATCGGTTCCGGGCTCCTCGCCCCCCATCCGCTGCTGCCCGCGGAACCCGACGCCGAATCGCAGCTTCGGGCCGGCGCCTCGCTGGTCACCGCGAGTGGGGACAAGCTGCTCGGCGGACCCCAGTGCGGGCTGCTCCTCGGAGACAAGGAGGTCGTTCGCACCGTGTCGCGGCATCCCCTGGCTCGTGCCCTGCGCGTGGACAAGCTGACCCTGGCCGCGCTGGAGGCGACGTTGACGGGCCCGAAGACTCCGACCGCCGAGGCGCTGGCCGCCGACTCGCAGCAGCTCATGCGCCGCGCCGATCGGCTCGCCGCCGCGCTGAGCGCCGAAGGGGTGGACGTACGGGCGGTCGACAGCACCGCAACTGTCGGTGGCGGCGGCGCGCCCGGCGTGACGCTGCCCAGCGCGGCCCTGTCACTGCCGGAGTCGTACGCCGCCCCCTTGCGCACCGGAGAGGTCCCCGTGGTGGGGCACCTGGAGGGGGGACGGTGCCTGCTCGACCTGCGGGCAGTGCCGTCGGAGGACGACGAGCGGTTGGCCGAGGCCGTGCGTTCGGCCGCGGAGAGGTAGGCGTCATGCGGGTGCTGGCCACCGCCGGGCACGTCGACCACGGCAAGTCCGCCCTGGTGCGGGCGCTGACGGGGATGGAACCGGACCGCTTCGAGGAGGAACAGCGGCGTGGACTCACGCTCGACCTCGGCTTCGTGTGGACCCGGCTCGGCCCTGACGGCGAGCACGTCGCGTTCGTGGACGTACCGGGACACGAGAGGTTCGTCGCCACCATGCTGGCCGGCGTCGGACCCGTGCCGGCCGTGCTGTTCGTGGTGGCCGCAGACCAGGGCTGGCAGCCGCAGTCGCAGGAGCACCTGGCGATCCTCGACGCGCTCGGCGTACGGCATGGCGTGCTCGCCGTGACTCGCAGCGACCTGGCGGACCCAGAGCCGGTCCGCGCCGATGCCGTCGAGCGCCTGGCCGCCACCTCGCTCGGCACCGTGCCGTCCGTCGCGGTGAGCGCGGTGACCCGCGCCGGACTGGACGAACTGCGCGCCGAGCTGGCCCGCCTGGCCCGGGCGTTGCCCGTTCCGCACGCCGACGCAGACACGCGGCTGTGGCTGGACCGGGCCTTCACGGTGCGCGGTCACGGCATTGTCGTGACGGGCACGCTCTCTTCGGGCACCCTGCGCGTCGGCGACCGGCTGGTGACGGGCGACGGCTCGGCCGCACTCAGGGTGCGCGGGCTGCAGTGCCTGCACGAGCAGCGGTCCGCCGTCAGTGGTGTGGCGCGCGTGGCGGTCAACGTGCACGGTCCCTGCGCCGGTGCGCTGGAGCGCGGGCAGGTGCTGGTGACACCGGGCCGGTGGTTGCTCACCGACCTGATCGACGTGCGCATCGTCGGAGAGCCGATGCGCGAGCTGCCCCGGATGGTCACCCTGCACGTCGGCACCGCAGCAGTCCCGGTGACGCTACGACCGCTGGGCGAGGACACCGCCAGGCTGACCCTGAGTCGCAGGCTGCCGTTGCGCGTCGGGGACCGGGCGGTGCTCCGAGAGCCGGGCGGTCGGCGCATGCCCTGCGGTGTGACCGTCCTTGACGTGCGCCCGCCACCGCTGTCACGGCGGGGCGCCGGACGGGCCAGGGCGGCCGAACTGACGGTCATGACCGGCCGTCCGGACGGCGCGGCGGAGCTTCGGCGACGGGGGCTCGTCCGGCACTCGGAGCTGCTGGCGATGGGGGTGACGCCACCCGCCGCCCCCGTCACGGGAGACTGGCTCGCCGACGAGGCCCACTGGTCGCGGCTGCGCGAGCGTCTGGCCGCCGAGGTCGAGCGGTACGCGCAGCAGCACCCCCTGGAGCCGGGCCTGCCGACGGAGGCGGCCAGGCGCCTGCTCGGACTGCCCGACCGGTCCCTCGTCGACACGCTCGCCCAGACGCCCGGACACCGCGCACTGAAGCGCCGGCAGGGCCGGTTGTACGGCCCCGGCAGCGCCCGGCCGACGCTTCCGCCGCCCGTGGAGGCGGCAGTGGATGCCGTGCGCCGCGCGTTGGAACGGGCGCCGTTCCACGCTCCTGAGGCCGAACGCTTGGCGGAACTAGGACTCAGCCGCAAGGCCGTGGCCGCCGCAGTCTCGGCCGGTGCGCTGCTGCGGGTCGGCGACGGCATCGTGCTGCTTCCCGGAGCGGATGCCCGGGCCGCCGCCGTCCTGCGCCGCCTGCCCCAGCCGTTCACGCTCAGCGAGGCCCGCCGAGCCCTGGACACCACGCGCAGGGTGGCCGTACCGCTACTGGAGTTCCTGGACGCCCAGGGATACACCGAACGGGTGGATGACCAGCGCCGGAGCTGCCGCCCGGATGCGTGCTGCGGAGGCGGACGGGAATCGAACCCGCCTGCCCGAGATCCTCGGGCACCTCGGTTTTGAAGACCGGGAGGGCCACCAGGCACCCACACGCCTCCACCGGCCGCCAGGTTACCCGGCAGGCCCCCGCACAGCCGACCCGACCACACCGCATCGTCCGCACGGATTGCCGATCCCACAGACGGAGACGGGCGGCACCTTCGACGAAGCCGTACAGCGTTGCCCGACGCGCCGCACACCTGCGCCTGCGCGCCCGACTCGACCCAGGAGATTCGCCATGACCTCGACGCGCGAAACGCCCGTGCGGCTCACGCAGTTCGCCCACGGCGGCGGATGTGCCTGCAAGATCCCGCCCGGCGAGCTGGAGGACGTGCTCGGCGGCCTGTCGGCGGCGCTGCCGACCCCGAGCGACACCCCGCTCCTCGTGGGGCTGGCCACCGGGGACGACGCGGCCGTCGTCATGCTGCCCGCGCAGGCGGGGGTGGCCGCGCAGGCGGTGGTGGCCACCGCCGACTTCTTCACTCCGGTCGTCGACGATCCGTACGACTGGGGACGTATCGCCGCGGCCAACGCCCTGTCGGACGTGTACGCGATGGGCGGCCGCCCGGTTCTCGCCGTCAATCTCCTGGCCTGGCCTCGTGACGTGCTGCCGTTCGACCTGGCCCGAGAGGTGCTGCGCGGCGGGCTGGAGGTCGCCGCCGAGGCCCGTTGCCATGTGGGCGGCGGCCACAGCGTCGACGACCCCGAACCCAAGTACGGCATGGCGGTCACCGGCCTTGCCGACCCACAGCGGCTGTTGCGCAATGACGCCGGCCGGCCCGGCATGCCGCTGTCGCTCACCAAGCCCCTCGGCCTCGGCGTACTGAACAATCGCCACAAGGCCACCGGCCAGCGGTTCGAGCAGGCGGTGGCGACGATGGTGGCCCTCAACCGGGACGCGGCCGC
Organism: Streptomyces sp. NPDC005866; assembly: GCF_040629895.1. NCBI lineage: Bacteria > Bacillati > Actinomycetota > Actinomycetes > Kitasatosporales > Streptomycetaceae > Streptomyces > Streptomyces sp. NPDC005866. The sequence goes on along the minus strand of NZ_JBEXWP010000027.1, from coordinate 77,201 downwards.
CGCGGCCCTGGACGCCGGTGCGACCTGCGCCACGGACGTGACGGGATTCGGGTTCCTCGGCCACCTGCACAAGCTGGCGCGAGCCTCGGGCGTCACCGCCATCGTCGACACCGCCGCCGTGCCCTACCTGGACGGGGCCGGACAGGCCGTGCGCGACGGGTACGTCAGCGGCGGCACCCGACGCAACCTGGAGTGGGTGGCCCCGTTCACGGACTTCGGGGGCACGGACGCCGACACCCGGCTGCTCCTCGCCGACGCCCAGACCTCGGGCGGGCTGCTCGTCGCGGGCGAGGTTCCCGGAGCGCCGGTGGTGGGGGAACTCGTCCTGCGCGGGCCGCACTCGATCATGCTGAGGTGAGCCGCGCCCCGGTCCGAACGCGGCAAGTTCGGAGGTACTCCCCCGCGGGCCAGGACAATCGCCCTCGTCAGACAACGCCAGACTTGCTCGCCTGCTGCCGCGCCGTGTTCAGCCGTTCTCCACCAACGCTCCCCTCGAACCCTGCGCGCGCCCTCGACCCGCACTCTCCACGCGGCCACAGGCGGACCGTGGCCCCGCGGGCGTCACATGAAATTGCGTGTGTGACGAGGCCGCCGCCCTGTCGGCCCTGCTCGTCATCGTGAACCCCCGCCTGCCCAGCGACCAGCGGGCGCGAGTCGTGTAGGGACTCGGGGCGCAGTGAGTTGCTGAACGTGGCGCCGCATGCGCCGGCGACTGCGGGGCGCGATCCGTGTCAGGGCGATGTCGAGTTCTCGGGCCCTGGCATGGCCGGTGCTCCACCGCGGATCACACCGTGGTCCGGCCGCCGTTCTCCAGGACACTCCCCCAGATGGAACGGCGGCAAGGCGAGCAGCTGCTCCCCGCACAGGCGGGGATCTTCCCGTGACCGGCGCCGACCTGACAGCGGGCCGGATCTGCTCCCCGCACAGGCGGGGATGTTCCCGGGACATGCGAAAGGCCCGGCGCTCGGCCGGGCTGCTCCCGGCACACGCGGGGATGATCCCTGGGGCAGCGATCGCACTGGATCATGGTGGGCCTGCTCCCCGCACACGCGGGGATGATCCCTGCCCGTGTAGCACAGACGGGGTGGCTCGATGATGAGCATCGACCAGGCCGTGACCCTCGATGGCGGGCATGGTGCGCGACACCTGTCGCGCACCAGCCACCCCCTGAGGCACATCGCTGAGCTGGGTGAAATACACGAAACCCACCGCGCCCTGGCTGCGCGCCGCCCACCGTGCCGTGAGCGCCCGCCGGCGCCGCACGGGGAGGGACCCCCGCGGGTGCAGGGTCCCTCTCCGGGTCAGCGGCCCTCAACTGGCCGAACCCATCGGCCCCCCTGCGGCGTCAGTCTCCGGAGGAGAAGGCCGAGTCGAAGGACTGGGCCGACGGCTCGATCGCGGTCAGTGCGCGGATGAACTTCAGGGCGTCCGGGGCACCGATCAGGCGGTCCATCCCGGCGTCCTCCCACTCCACCGAGATCGGTCCGTCGTACCCGATCGAGTTGAGCATGCGGAAGCAGGCTTCCCACGGGACGTCTCCGTGCCCGGTGGAGACGAAGTCCCAGCCGCGGCGCGGGTCCGCCCACGGCAGATGGGAGCCGAGGCGGCCGTTGCGCCCGTTGAACCGCTTGACCGACTCCTTGCAGTCCACGTGATAAATGCGGTCCTTGAAGTCCCACAAGAAGCCCACCGGGTCCAGGTCCTGCCAGACGAAGTGTGACGGGTCGAAGTTGAGCCCGAACGCCTCCCGATGGCCGATCGCCTCCAGGGTGCGCACCGTCGTCCAGTAGTCGTAGGCGATCTCGGAGGGGTGGACCTCGTGGGCGAAGCGCACGCCGACCTCGTCGAAGACGTCGAGGATGGGGTTCCACCGCGCAGCGAAGTCCGCGTAGCCGCGCTCGATCATCTCTGGCGGAACCGGGGGGAACATCGCCACCGTGTGCCAGATCGAGGAGCCCGTGAAGCCGACGACGGTCTTCACCCCGAATGCGGCAGCGGCGCGCGCGGTGTCCTTGATCTCCTGCGCGGCGCGCTGCCGGACGCCCTCCGGCTCGCCGTCGCCCCAGATGCGGGCGGGGAGGATGCCGCGGTGGCGCTCGTCGATGGGGTGGTCACAGACGGCCTGGCCCGTCAGGTGGCAGGAGAGTGTCCAGCAGCGCAGGTTGTACTTCTCCAACAGGGCGCGACGGCGCGGGATGTAGTCGTCGTCGGCCAGGGCCTTGTCGACCTCGAAGTGATCGCCCCAGCAGGCGATCTCCAACCCGTCGTAGCCCCACTTCCCCGCCAGGCGGCACACGTCCTCGAACGGCAGATCGGCCCACTGGCCGGTGAACAGGGTGATCGGGCGCGGCATCGGTTCCTCCGGTTGGTTCGTCGGTCGGGGCGGTCAGGGAGTCGGGGAGGCACTCGGAGGGATCTCGGCCAGGCGCAGCAGCAGGTCCTTGACCTCGGTCGCGTCGTAGTGGTCGCGCGCCTCGTCGGGTTGGGAGCACAGGAGGACGGGGCCGTCGTCGGGGTGGTCGGGCAGACGGCCGTGGCTGCCGCGTACCGGGGACGGGTCGAGGGGGACGACGCTCATGCGGTAGCGCATCCCGAGCTTCTTTCGGGCCAGCGCGGCGGCAGCGCGCAGCTTGACCTTGGGGTCCTTCGGGTCCATGAACAGCTCGGCCGGGTCGTAGCCGGGCTTGCGGTGGATCTCGACCAGTCGGGCGAAGTCCGGGGCGCGGTCGTCGTCGAGCCAGTAGTAATAGGTGAACCACGAGTCGGGCTCGGCGACGGCGACGAGGTCCCCGGCACGCGGGTGGTCGATGCCGTACGCCTTCTTGCCGGCCTCGGTAAGTACTTCGGCCACGCCGTCGGTGCCGGCCAGCAGTTCGCGGACGCGCTCGGTGTCGGCCGGGTCGGCGACGTAGACGTGGGCGACCTGATGGTCGGCGACGGCGAAGGCGGCCGACGTCCACGGGTCGAGGTATTCCATGCCGTCCTGGACGTGGACGTGCAGCAACCCGGACCGGCGCAGCACGCGGTTGACGTCCACCGCCCTGGAGACGTTGGTGATGCCGTACTCGGAGAGGGCGACCACGGTGATCGAGCGCGCGGCGGCGTCGTCGAGCAGCGGGGCGAGGACCCGGTCGACCTCGGCCGCCGCCGCGGCGGCGCGAGGATCGTCGGGCCCGTAGCGCTGCAGGTCGTAGTCGAGGTGGGGGACGTAGACGAGGGTGAGGTCGGGGGCGTGGGTGGCGACGACGTGCCGGGCGGCGTCGACGATCCATCGGGAGGACGCGATGGAGGCGGTCGGCCCCCAGTAGGTGAACAGCGGGAAAGTGCCGAGCTTGGCGGTGAGTTCGTCGTGCAGCCCCGGGGGGTGGGTGTAGCAGTCCGGCTCCTTGCGGCCGTCGGAGTAGTAGATCGGCCGCGGGGTGACGGTGAGGTCGACGTCTGCGCCCATGGCGTACCACCAGCAGATGTTGGCGACACGGTAGCCGGGACGGGAGCGCCGCGCCGCGTCCCACAGCTTCTCCCCGCCGACGAGCGCGTTGTGCTGCCGCCACAGCAGCACCTCGCCGAGCTCGCGGAAGTACCAGCCGTTGCCGACGATGCCGTGGCCGGTGGCGGGCTGCCCGGTGAGCAGTGTGGACTGCACGGTGCAGGTGACGGCGGGGAACGCGGTGTCGAGGCGTGAGGTGAAGCCCGCCTCGCCCAGGGCGCGCAGGCGGGGCATGTGGGCCAGCAGCCGGGGGGTGAGGCCCACCACGTCGAGGACGAGCAGGGGGGCAGGGCTCACAGGGTGACCTCCTTCAGGCCGAGAGAGATCAGGTGGTCGCGGGTGAAGGCCAGTTCGGCGGCGATGCCGTCGGCGAGGGCCCCCGGACCCCGCGGTCGGCGGCCCTCGGGGAGCACCCCCCACGTGTAGGTCTCGACCTCCACGTGAGCGGTGCGGGCGGTGTCCCCGCCGAGCAGGGCGGCGAGGGTTGCCTCCAGCTCGGGGCGCGTCGTGGTCAACGGGGGCTCCGGGTCGGCGTGCAGAGGCACGTGAAAGTGGACCCGCCAGGGCTCGCGGCCCGGCAGCCCCCCGGCCAGGGCGGCGTCCAGGTCGTCCACGGCCCGGGGCGGAGCGCCTTGCTCCCGGACCTGGTGCAGGAAGCGCGGCTCGGCAAAGGCGGCCAGAGCCGCTCGCGTTGCCGGATCAGACGGGTCGCCGGCCTGCAGGGCGCAGGACGCCTGGGTCTTGACCACCTGGAGTCCGGCCCCGTCCAGGCGGGCGAGTGCGGCGACCGGATCCTCGAAGCCGACCGCCAGATGGCAGGCGTCCAGGCAAATGCCGATGCGGTCGGTGTCCACGCGGGCGAGGTGCCGAGCGGCCTCGGCGGTGGTCTCGACGACGCAGCCCGGCTCGGGTTCCAGGCCGACCCGGATCGTCCGGCCCGTCTCACCGGCGAGGGCGGCCAGGCCGCCGGCCAGCGTGTCGAGCCCGCGGGCAGCCTCCTCCGCCTGCTGAGCCGTCCACGGCGTCCGCCAGCCCAGCGGCACGGTGGAGACGCTGCCGTGCGCGGCGTCGTCGGGAAGCAGTGCCGCGAGCACGCGGGCGAGGTCGAGGGTGTAGTGCAACCGGTCGGGCGCGGTCCAGTCCGGCCGGTAGACGGCGTGCTTGACGACGGGGTCGTGGAAGCCGCGGTAGGGGAAGCCGTTGAGGGTGACGACCTCCAGGCCGCGAGCGGTCAGCTCCCGGCGGAGCTTGCCGACCGCGCCGTCGTCCGCGGCGAGGGCCGCCGCGGCGTCGCGGGCCAGCCACAGGCCCAGGCCGAGGACGGGCACACCCAACCGCTCGCGTACCGGCTCGGCGTGACGGGCCAGTTGGGCGAGCACCCCGTCGAAGTCCTCGGCGGGGTGGACGTTGGTGCAGTACGCGAGGTGGACGACGGTGCCGTCGGGGTGGAGCAGACGCACGGCTACACCTCCGCCCGGACGCCGCGCAGCACGGAGTTGCCCTCGTAAGTGGCGTCGGCACCGAGCGCATCCGAGCCGTCCAGCTCCAGCTTGCCGCTCTGCCCGTAGAAGGCGACGGGGTTGCGCCACAGGACCGTGTCCACGTCGTCGGGCGAGAAGCCCGCGGCGAGCATGGCGTCCCCGGTCAGCCGGGTCTTCAGAGGGTCGCTCCTCCCCCAGTCCGCAGCCGAGTTGACCAGGATCCGCTCGGTGCCGAACTCGCGCAGCACGGCGACCATGCGACGCTCGTCCATCTTGGTGTCGGGATAGATGGAGAACCCCATCCAGCAGCCCGAGTCAATGACCTGACGTACCGTGACTTCGTTGAGGTGGTCGACGACGACGCGCTCCGGGGCGATCCCCGATTCCTTCACCACGGCGAGGGTCCGCTCGACGCCCGCGGCCTTGTCGCGGTGCGGGGTGTGGACCAGCGCCGGCAAGTCGTGGATGACCGCGAGTTGCAGTTGGGCGGCGAACGCCTCGTCCTCCTCGGGCGTCATCGAGTCGTAGCCGATCTCGCCGACGGCGACCACGCCGTCCTTGGGCAGGTAGCGCTGCAGGTGCTGGAGCACCTCCGCACAGCGCGGGTCGTTGGCCTCCTTGGGGTTGAGGGCGATGGTGCAGTGGTGGCGGATGCCGAACTGGGCGGCGCGGAACGGCTCCCAGCCGATGAGGGAGTCGAAGTAGTCCAGGAAACTGCCCACGGAGGTGCGCGGCTGGCCGAGCCAGAACGCGGGCTCCACCAGGGCGCGTACGCCTGCCGCGTGCATCGCCTCGTAGTCGGCAGTGGTGCGCGAGGTCATGTGGATGTGCGGGTCGAAGATACGCATCACGTCTCCCGGGGGCTGAGGCGATCGGTGGTCGCGGTGGGGACGTCCTCGGGGCCCCCGTGGCCGGGCACCGGTACGTCCGCAAGGAGCGCGAGGACCGGCCGGATGTCGGCGGGCACGTCGCGTCCTGCGGCGGTCCGCTCATGGGCGAACGCGGCCATCATGCGGGCCAGTTGAACGTCCACTCGGCCGGGCAGGCCCGGCAGCGCGGTCAGCGGGATGCCGGTGAAGACGCATTTGAGCACGCCCTGGCGGTAGGTTTCCGCGTCCAGGTGGTCGGTCGCGTAGTCGCCGAGGGCTGCCGCGATCAGCCGCGTGTCGTTGGTGCGCAGGGCGTCGCGCACCAGGGGCAGCGCGCCGTCGCCGACAGGCAGCAGCGGCAGGGCCCGCAGCACGGCGCGCCGTTCGGCCGCATCACCGGTCCGGTAGAGCTCCCCGATCTCCTCCAGCAAAGGGGTGCCGGTCAACGGCATCGCGGCCAGCAGCAGGGCGCGGGCCGCGTCGTCCACCGTCCAGCCATGCGGGTCGCCGGGGTCCAGCGGGCCACGTCCGCATCGGCGTCCGGCCAGCGGGAACAGGCCGTGGACGACTCCGGGGTCGGCGGTCACCGAGGCACACGCACCGGCGAGCCACATCCTGCCCTCCTCGGTCACCCGGTCGGCCAAGGCGGTTCTGAGGCGGTCAGGTGTCATGCCATCTCCTCCTGACGGTGGACCGCGGGGTCACACGACCGCAGGAAGTCCAGGGAGCGGCGGGCCACGCCCGGGGCGTCGTGGCTGTGCCGGGGCAGTTCGACGGCGACCAGCCCGCGGTAGCCGACCTCGTCGAGGGCGCTGAGCACGGGCGGGAAGACGATCTCACCACTGCCGAACTCCAGGTGCTCGTGCGTACCCCGGCGCATGTCGTCGATCTGCACGTTCACCAACCGGTTCCCGGCCCGGCGCACGCACTCGGGCACCGGGTAGGGTTCCAGGCAGCGGCAGTGGCCGATGTCGAGGGTCAGGCCGAACGGGACCGGGTCGCCGAGCGCCGCGGCCAACCTGGTGTACTCGTCGACGGTCTCCACGAGCATCCCCGGTTCGGGTTCGAAGCCGAGGAGGACGCCCGCCTCCTCTGCGGCCTCGACGACCTCGGCGCATCCGGCGACCAGCCGGTCCCAGGCCGCTGCCGGGTCGAGCTCCGCGGGCCTGACACCGGCCCAGAAGGAGACGGCCTGTGCGCCGAGGTCGGCGCCGACGGCCACCGCCCGGCGCAGGAAGTCCACCCTGCGCTCTCGTCCTTCGGTCGAGAGCAGGGTGGGCTCGTGCTTGTGCCAGGGGTCGAGCAGGTAGCGGGCCCCGGTCTCGATCACCACGCTGAGCCCGAGAGCGTCCAGCCGCCGGGCGAGGGCCGTCGTCCGCGCGGCCAGGCCGGGCGCGAAGGGATCGAGGTGGTGGTGGTCGAGGGTGAGCGCCACGCCGTCGTAGCCGAGTCCGGCGATGACGGTGAGCGCGTCCTCCAGCCGGTGGTTGGAGAAGCCGTTGGTGCCGAACCCGTAGCACAGGACGGGCTCGGCGGACCTGTTGTCGCGCCGCAGGGGTTCGGTCATGTCGGGGACACCCGCCTGGAGAGGGCTCGGGCCAGCGGAAAGGCCGCGGCGAGCGGAAGTGCGGAGCGGACCGCGCCCGCGCCCGCGGTGAGCGCGGCCTGAAGCGGCATCAGGCCGAGGATCCCCGCGCCGACGGCCCTGCGGACCTTTCCCGGCGAAGGATCGGCGATGGCGTGCACCTGAGCGCGGCCGGCCGTTGCGCCGTACGCGGCGAGCCCGCCCGCAACGGCCAGTTGGTGCCGGCAGCTTGTGCCCTGCCGGGCCGGGCGGGCGCGGAGCGCCGTTGCGGCTGCGGCGGCTCCGGTGGCGGCGAGTGTCACCCGGGGCAGCCACGGTTCCGCGCCCGTGACCTCGGCGCGGCTGAGCGCGGTGACGGCGAGGGTGTGCCCGGCGACGATTGCGGCCGCCGGAAGGGCGGGCCGCAGCCGGCCCGCGCCGGCGCCGAGCAGGACGTCGAGTCCCCGGGCGGCTGCCATCACCGCGGGACCCGCCGGACGGGATTTGGCCCACAGGTCGTACCCCCAGACGGTCGCCGCGAGCGGCACGGCGACCGTCAGCGCGCGACGGCCTTCGGCGGCCGCGGCCAAGCCGAGGGCGACCGCGGTCAGGGCCACGGCGGTGCCCAGGGCGACGGGTGCGGCCACCCGGCCGGAGGGGATCGGCCGCTCGGGGCGTTCAACGGCGTCCAGGTCGCGGTCGGCCCAGTCGTTGAGCGCCATCCCGGCCCAGTACAGGCAGACCGAGGAGGCGGCCAGACCTGCCACGGACATGTCGGGGCGACGGCCCGCGGCGGCCGCTCCCGCCAGGACGTCCCCCGGCACGGTGAACGCGGCCGGGGCGCGCACCAGTTCGGCCAGGACCCGCAGGCGTCGGCCGGGCGAGGGCGTTGCGGCCGGAGCGGACGCGGAGGACACAGATCCGGGATGCGAAGCCCCGGCCGGGCCGTTGCGCGACCCCGCATCCCCGCCTGCTCGCTGGACGGGGCGCGGGCCGAGCCGGAGCGCGTACGGGCGGATCACTGACCACCCCCGAGCCCGGCGGCGAAGGTCCGCAGCGTCTCGTACTGGCTCATGAGGGCGTGCTCGTCGCTGCCGACGGGGGCCTTGAAGAAGAAGGCGAGTTCGCCGAGGGGGCCGGAGATCCCCCGCTCGTGGGCGCGGGTCGTCAGCCGGGCGAGGTCGAGCACCAGGGGCGCGGCCAGCGCCGAGTCACAACCGGCCCAGGTGAACTGCAGATTCATCCGCACACCCAGGAAGCCCTCGAACACCACGTGGTCCCAGGCGGTCTTCCAGTCGCCGAGGGAGGGCACGTAGTCGATGTGGACCTCGCCCTCGACCGGGTGGCCCAGCGTCTCCGGGAGCACCAGCTGCTTGGAGACCGCCTTGCTGGCCATCGCGGCCGGATCGGCGAGCGTCTCCCCGTCGCCGCCGCCGAGCAGGTTGGTGCCGGACCAGGCCCGCACCAGCAGGCCCCGGGCGGCGAACATGGGTCCGAGGGTGGCCTTGAGCAGGGTCTCCCCGGTCTTGCCGTCGCTTCCGGCGTACGGCAGGCCGGCTTCCTCGGCCAGTTCCTGCAGTGCCGGGATCCGCATGCCGGTGGACGGCGTGAAGTCGACGTGGGCGCACCCGGCCGTGACCGCGGCCAGGGCGTACAGGGAACTGGGCGGCAGTACGTTCTCACCGGCGGCGAGCGCGGCGCGCAGGGCCCCGGCCGAGGTGTGCGCCGGGTGCGCCGGGAGAACCGGTTCGGTCGAGGCCACGTTGACGACGACCACCCGTGCGAGGCCGTGCCGCTCACGGAAAGCGTCGATGTCGGCACGTATCGTTTCGACCGCGTCCAACTGGCTCATGCCCGGGCCCGGGAGAGGGGCCGGGCGTATCTCGGCGTCGGCGGCGGCCAGGTCGTCATGGACGAGAGCGGGCAGCCCGTGGGGAAGCACCCCGGCCGCGACCAACTGCTCGGCCCGCTTCGGCAGCGGCGTGCAGGCCACGTCGTGCCCCCCGAAGACCAGGTCGGACACGGCGGGCAGGCCGGCGTCGGGGAACCCCGGCTGCTCGGTGACGCATCCGGTCGGCCCGGCCAGCCCGGCCCGCAACGCTGCCGTGCCGACGACGACCGTTGTGGCCACCGATCCGCGCGCCCCCGCCAACCAGATACCCGTGCGACTGCGTTGATCTGACATCTCGTCACCTCCATCGGCCGGGCGCCGTCGCGCCCGGCCGCCTCGTTCCTCGCTGTCGATGTCGCCGTCCCCTGTCACCTGCTTCCGCTCCCCTCCGGCTGGTCGTCCGGGGTCAGGGCCTGGCCGTCGGGGGTCACCTGCAAGAAAACGTGCTGGTGACCCAAGCCGGCTTCGATGTCGATCGCATCGAGTTCGGTGGCCCCGATCGACCAGACGTCGACGCCCTGATCCCTCTGCGAGGCTGCTGCGGCGGCGAGCCGGTTCGCCAGTGACGGGGGCGCCCCGAGGGCCAGCCGATAGGAGTCCACGGCGCCGTCGAGCACGCGGACGGCTGCGGCGAAGTCGGAACGGGCCACGTTGTAGCCGGTGTCGCCGGATGGGGGGTGGGCAAGGGCCGCGACGGCTGCGGAAGTCACCGCCTTCCACCGGCCGACCTCCGCGGCCCCCGCGGGCCGGGGAGCGCGGCCTTCGTGCGGCATGGCCGCCTCCATCTGCCGGAGCACCGGAGTGAGCCGCGTGGCGAGGCTCCTCGCCTGTGCGGTGAGCGCCTTGACCTGCTGGGTGTTGCGGGCGGCGTCCTGTGCGCGGATACGGTCGGCGAGCTGCCGGGTCGGGTCGGTAGAGGCCGTACGCCCCGCCGCCACCAGGCCTGCCACCAGGCCCGCCAGTAGGACGAGCCCGAGGACGGCGCCGGCGCCGGCGAGCAGCCCGTGGCGGAAGGATCCGCGGGCGGCGGCGTCCGGGTTCACCGGTGCGGTGAGGCTGCGCGCGGTCGTTGACGACGGCAAGGTGGGTCCTTTCGCTGTGCGGTGCCGACGGGCGGGCGGGAACCGCTGCCCCGGCGCGCCCGTTCGGACTGCGGGCGCGCCGGGGTCCGTCACCGCCGGTCAGTCGGTGTTTTCCGGGTCGCAGTTGAACTTCGCCGCACCGGCCGTCATCTTGATGCCGCCGAGGATGTGCGACAGGAACAGCGGCTCGGTGTAGCTCTCCGACGTGTGGCCCATGCCGGTGTAGAAGGACCGGCCGCCGTCGTACGGGTGGCACCACGAGATGGGGTGGTCCGCGCCCATCGAGCCGCCGGAGTAGCCGACTGGGTTGTATGTCCTCTCGTCCAACGTGGCCAGGACACGCGCGTTGGGGCGGGGGTTGGAGCGGTAGTTGTACCACTCGTCGGTGCGGGTCCAGCGGTTCGGCAGGTTCCTGGTGGCCGCGGTGCCCTGGCCCGCGACGTCCACGGTCGCCTGCTGGATCGCCGGGTGGTCCCTGAAGTACGCGCCGACCAGGCCGCCGTACCAGGCCCAGGTGTAGCCGGAGTCGGCGGCGGCGTGGATACCGACGAAGCCGCCGCCGTGCTCGATGTAGCGCTGGAAGGCGTCCTTCTCGGACTGCTGGTCCAACGGGTCGCCCGTGGTGGAGAGAAAGACGACCGACTTGTACTTGGCCAGGTTGGCGTCGTTGAACTGGGTGGCATCCTCGGTCGCCTCGACCGCGAAGCCGTGGTCCTGGCCGAGCTTCTCGATCGCCGCGATCCCGTCGGGGATGGAGGCGTGCCGGTAGCCGGTGGTCTTGGAGAACACCAGCACCCTGAACGCCGGTGCTGCGCCGTGTGCCACGGCGGCGCTGGCGGCTGCGAGTGGGAGGGTCAGAGCGGCTGCCGACAGCAGCGCGACGATACCTCTACGGGACATCATCAACCTTTCGTGACGAAATTCCGGGAACGATGGGTGCTGCGTCAGCTGAAGGCGCCGGGAAGGTACTGGTCGACGTTCTCCTTTGTGACGGTGGCGGAGAACAGGGTCAGCGAGGACGGCAGGTCCTGCCCGACGAGGTCGCTCATGCCCTTGTGCTGGGCGATGAGCCGGGCGAGCTTGACTGCCGAGGCAGACATGTTCGACGGGTAGACGACCGTGGCCTTGAGCACGGAGTTGTCGGCCTTGATCTCCTGCATGGCGTGCTTGGAGCCGGCGCCGCCGACCATGAAGAACTCGCTTCGGTTGGCCTGCTTGATGGCTGCCTCGACGCCGATGCCCTGGTCGTCGTCGTGGTTCCACAGCGCGTCGAGGTGCGAGCGTGCCTGCAGTACGTTGCTCATCACCTGCTGGCCCGAGTCCGCGGTGAAGTTGGCGGCCTGCCGGATCCCCACGGTGAAGCCGTACTTGGCCAGACCCTGCTTGAACCCGGCGCTGCGCTGCTTGGTGAGTTCGAGGTTGTCGATACCGGCGATCTCGCCGATCACGGGCGCGGAGACACCCTTGGCCTTGAGGGTCTTGCCGATGTAGAGGCCGGCGTTGAGGCCCATGCCGAAGTTGTCGCCGCCGACCCATGCCCGATACGCGAGGGGTGTGCCGAAGACACGGTCGACGTTGATGACGGGGATGCCCGCGTCCATCGCCTGTTGGGCCACGGCGGTCAGCGCCTTGCCGTCGAAGGGCAGGATCACCAGGACGTCCACTTTCTTGCCGATCAGCGTCTGGACCTGGCTGATCTGCGCGTTGACGTCGTTGGTGCCCTCGACGGCCTCGAAGTGCACGTCGGAGTACTGCTTCGCCTGCGCCATGGCGTTCTTGGTGATGGCCGCCATCCAGCCGTGGTCGGCAGCCGGCGCCGAGAACCCGATCGACACGTGCCTGCCTGGCTTGTCGTTGTCGGTGCCGGCCATGGTCGCCGCCTTGACGTCGCCCGTGGAGGCGCCGCTCTGGTTGCTGGTGCAGCCGGCAACCAGGGCTCCGCCGCCGAGTACCGCGCCACCGAGGAGAAACCTTCTGCGGTCCGGTCCGCCGAGTCCGCCCTTGTCCATCTCGCTAGTCCTTCCAGTCACGGGGGTCCTGCCTGGGTCGTGCCTGCCGTGGTCGATGCGGACGTGCCGCGCGGCTGGGCCGGGGGCGGCGCGGGCGGCGACAGCGGGGGTGAGTCGCCGTCCGCGCCGTTGCTACGGGGTGGCGGTTCTCCGGCCGCGGCGCTGGATCAGCACGGCCGCGACGATGATCAGGCCCTTGGCGATCTGCTGGATGTCGGTCGTCAGGTTGTTGAGCACAAAGATGTTGGTGATCGTGGTGAACACGAGCACGCCCAGGATCGAGCCGACAAGCGAGCCGCGGCCGCCGGTCAGCAGGGTTCCGCCGATGATCACCGCGGCGATCGAGTCCAGTTCGTACAGGTCGCCGAGGTTGCTGGCCCCGGATGTGGTCCGCGCGGTCAGCATGATCGCGGCGATGCCGCAGCACAGGCCCGAGAGCACGTACAGCACCACGGTGTGACGGCGCACGTTGAGGCCGGCGAGGCGCGCGGCCTCCTGGTTGCCGCCGATGGCGAACGTCCGGCGGCCGAAGGTGGTGCGGTTGAGGAGCACCCAGCCGACGAGCACGGCCAGCGCCAGGATGTAGACCAGCAGCGGAATGCCGAGAAACCGGGTGGAGGCGATGGAGTTGAACGACTCGACCGTGACCACCTGGGACTGCCGGTCGGAGATCCGCTCGGCCAGTCCGCGGGCGCTCGCCATCATGGCGATCGTGGTGATGAACGCCACAATGTTGCCGTAGGCGATGATCAGGCCGTTGATGAGGCCGACGACCGCGCCCACGGCGAGCGCGCAGAAGATCATGCCGCCGAGCCCGTAGGACTGGGTGGCCACGGTGGTGCACCATACGGACGCGAGCGCCACGATCGCGCCGACGGACAGGTCGATGCCGCCGCCGATGATGACGAAGGTCTGACCGATCGTGATGACCCCGATGACGGCCGCGCTCGTGAGGATGACCAGGGCGTTCTGGCTGGTCGCGAAGTTGTCCGAGCTCAGCGCACCGATGACGCACAGCAGGACGAGGACGACGAACAGGCCGAGGTTGCGCACCCTGCCCATGTGTCCGAGGAAGGCTGGTCTGCTGCCCTTGCCCGGGGGCGCGGTCTGCCGGACGGATCCGGCCGGCGATGCCTGGCCGGTGGCGGGCAGCGGACCGCTCCCGCCCGGGGGACTGGTCTGCTGGCTCACGCGGAGCTCCCTTCCATGACGAGGTCGAGCACTTTCGATTCGTCGAGGTCGAGGGCGCCGGCCTCACGGACCACCCGCCCTTCGCGCATGACGAGAACGCGGTCGGCGAGGCCGAGGACCTCGGGCACCTCACTGGAGACGAGGAGCACGCCGACTCCTGAATCCGCGAGCCGCCGGATGAGCTGGTAGAGCTCCGCCCGTGCCCCGACGTCGACGCCGCGAGTGGGCTCGTCCAGCAGCAGGAGCCGGCAGTCGGTGAGCAGCCAGCGCGCGACGACGGCCTTCTGCTGGTTGCCGCCGGAGAGGGTGCGCACCGGCCGGGTCGGATCGGGCGGCCGCAGGTCCAGCTTGCGGACCGCCTCCGTCGTCGCGGCCAGTTCGTTGCGGGCGTCGAGGAACCCGGCGCGGGAGAACCGCCGCAGCGAGGACATGGACACGTTGTGGGCGATAGAGGAGTGCATGAACAGCGCCTGGCTCTTGCGTTCCTCCGGGGCGAGCCCGAGGCCCGCCCGGACGGCGGCGGTGACACTGCCGGGCCGTAGGGCGGATCCTGTCACGCTGATGCGCCCGGAGGCCGGACGCCGCGCTCCGTAAACCGTTTCGAGGATCTCCGAGCGGCCGGAGCCGACCAGGCCCGCCAGCCCGACGATCTCGCCGGCCCGGACGGTGAAGGAGACGTTCTGGAACTCCCCCGGGCGACTGATGTCGTCGACCTCCAGCAGCACCGGCCGCTTCTCCGGGCCAGGCGTCTTCGGTCTCGACGGGAAGACGTACTCGACGGTGCGGCCGGTCATCAGCGAGACCAACTCGGAGGTCGGGGTGGTGCGTGCGGGCAGCCCCCGGGCGACCGTGCGGCCGTCCTTCAGGACGGTGACGCGATCCCCGATCCGGCGGATCTCCTCCATGCGATGGGAGATGTACACGACGGCCACGCCGGCGGCGGTGAGGTCGCCGATGATGCGGAAGAGGTTGTCCACCTCGTCATGGGCGAGGACGGCGGAGGGCTCGTCCATGATGATGAGCCGCGCGTCGTGCGAGAGAGCGCGTGCCATGGAGACGAGTTGCTTGCCGGCCGCGGAGAGCTCGCCCACCTCACGCGTGACACGGATCTCCGGGTGCCCGAGTCTGCGCAGGAGCTGCCGGGCGGCGTCGTGCATCCGCGAGCGCTGGGTGAACCCCAGTCGGGACTGCTCGTGCCCCAGGTAGATGTTCTCCGCCACCGACAGGCCGTCGGCCAGGTCGAGTTCCTGGTAGATGGTGGCGATCCCGTGGCGCATGGCGGCCGTCGGCGTCGCGAGTGTCACCGGTTCGCCCTCCCAGGCGATGTGTCCCTCGTCGGGCTGGTGGGCGCCGGCCAGGACCTTGATGAGTGTCGATTTACCCGCGCCGTTCTGGCCCAGCAGGCAGTGCACTTCTCCGGCGACCACGTCGAGGTCGACACCGTCGAGCGCCCGGACGCCGGGGAACTCCTTGACGACGCCTTGCATCTCGAGCAGCGGGGCACTCATGGGTCTCCCTCAGATGCGATGTCCGCCGCCCCCCCTCTCGGGGCGAAGTGGCGGATTGTCAACTTGTCGATCCCACTGATCAGTTGGTTCCTCGCGGACGACCTCTGTGACGAGGCTCCCGAGGGGTCCCGCGTGTCGTGGGGCGGGGGTCCCGGGATCCGGCCGGGGCCGGTCGTGGATCCCTGGCGGTTTTCCTTGTGGTGAGGAACTGCTGTGGTTACGGTCGGAAGTTTCCCGATGGCGGCGTGCGTCCGTGCAGGTTTTCCGCAACAGGCCGCTTCTTGTCGCGCGGCGGACTGAGAGGAAGGTAGTTCTTACAGCGTTGTTTGAAAAGGGTTCGCGAACCGCTCGGGCACTTCGTGGCCGGAAGCGGCAACTGGTGTAACAGTTTTGGGCGCACGGTGCCGGCACACGGCTGGAATATCGGGGACTTGGTATCCGTTCATCGGCGCGGCGGGATGCCGGATCGTCGGCCCGACTGCCTCTGGCCTTGGGGAACTTGAGTTCGACGAGGGTTGGCAGGCCATGCGCCCGACAACTTGCGGGACCCCTCACGCGAAGGGGCGCGCGAACCCCGCACCGAGGCAGACGGGTATTACCGGAGCGCATGGTCGAATGCACCCCGGAATTACCGGCGACTGCCCTGGCGCTGACAGCGGTGGGGCGACTCCGGCCTTTTCGGCCGGGTAATGAGAGTTGTTCGACCGGTCGGATTTCCACCAGGAGCTTCCTTGGAATCCTCCTTTTCGTGGACGGGGCGTGAACATCGGTTGCTTGCGTCCGGCTACGCGGTGGTGCGGCGTCCGTGGGGCCGTGGGGCGGCCGGGTTCGCGGAGCTCGGTCAGGGAGCGACCGCGAGGGGATCGTCGGTTCCGGACGGAAGCGGCGGACTCTCTTGCGTGACCTTCTCGGGCGCGACGGGCGTCCATACGCTGCTGTTCGCGGCGCTGTGCTCCACCGCGGCCAGCACCCGCTGTACCTGCAGCCCGTCGGCGAAGGACGGCTCGGGGTCCCGGTTCTCGATGATCGCCTGCATCAGATCGCGCACCTGGTGCACAAAGGTGTGGTCGTAGCCGAGTCCGTGACCCGCCGGCCACCACCCCTCGAGATAGGGATGGTCGGGTTCGGTGACCAGGATGCGCCGGAAGCCCGCTGTCGCGGCCGCCTCGGTGTGGTCGTGGAAGGCCAGTTCGTTGAGGCGCTCCAGATCGAAGGCGATGCTGCCGCGGTCGCCGTTGATCTCGATGCGCAGCGCGTTCTTCCGGCCGGCGGCGACCCGCGTGGCCTCGAAGGACGCGACGGCACCGCCGGGAAACCGGCCGGTGAACAACGCTGCGTCGTCCACCGTGACGGGGCCGCGCGGCGCCGCCCCGTCGACGACGGCCGCGAGCCCGGAGGACACCGCTGGCAGCGGACGTTCGCGGACGAAGGTCTCGGTCAGGGCGGACACTCCCGACAGCTGCTCCCCGACGAGATACTGGGCGAGGTCGACGATGTGGGCGCCGAGGTCGCCCAGCGCGCCGGAGCCTGCGTGCTCCCGCTGCAGCCGCCACACCAGCGGGAACCCCGGATCGACGATCCAGTCCTGCAGATACTGTGCGCGTACGTGTCGCAGGCTGCCGAGGCGGCCCTCGGCGATCAGCCGACGGGCGAGGGCGAGCGCAGGTGTGCGCCGATAGCTGAACCCCACCATGGAGCGCACGCCGCGCCGCGAGGCGGCGGCGGCGGCGGCGGCCATCGCCTCCGCCTCCTCGACACTGTTGGCGAGCGGCTTCTCGCACAACACGTGCTTACCGGCCTCCAGCGCCGCGATCGCGATCTCGGCGTGACTGGAGCCCGGGGTGCAGATGTCCACCAACTGAACGTCGGAGCGGGCGATCAAGGCCCGCCAGTCGGTCTCGGTGGCGGCCCAGACCTGACGCCGGGCCGCCTCTTCCAACGCCGCCTGCTCGCGCCCGGCGAGGGCGGCCATGACCGGGCGCATGGGCAGATCGAACGCACACGCGACGGTACGCCAGGCATGTGAGTGTGCGCGGCCCATGAAGGCGTATCCGACCATGCCCACCCCGATCGCGGGCGAGCCGTTCTGACTGTCCATAGGCGCTCCTGAAGGATGCGTGTGGGCGCGAGGAACGGACGCGGGAAAGCGTCCGTTCGCGGGAACGGATTCCGGCCGCGCGGGCGCGTCAGGCCGGTGAGAAGATGTGGTCGCTGATCAGTCGGGTGGCGCCGATGACGCCTGCGACCTGGCCGAGCTCGCCGAGGACGATCGGCAGGTTGCCGGTCGCCAACGGCAGGGACTGCCGGTAGACCTGGGTGCGGATGCTCGCCAAGAGGGTGTGCCCCAGCCCGGTGAGACCTCCACCGATGACCACCATGCCGGGGTTGAAGAAACTGACCAGGCCCGCGATGACGTGACCGGTACGGGTTCCACCGAGGCGGATCAGTTCCAGGCACGCGGCGTCCCCGGCGCCGGCGGCTGCCGACACGTCCTCAGGGGTCAGCCGCCCCGTCGCCTCGAGTCGCCCGGCCAACTGCGCCGAGCGCCCCGCCTCGGCGAGCATGGTCGCGTCGCGCACCAGGGCGTTGCCGCCGAAGTGCGCTTCCAGGCAACCGATGTTGCCGCAGGCGCACGGGGGCCCTTCCGGGTCCACCTGGATGTGGCCGATGTCGCCGGCACTTCCGGTGACGCCCCGGTGGACCTCGCCGCCGACCACGATGCCGCAGCCGATGCCGGTGCCGACCTTGACGCACAGGAAGTCGCGTACGGAACGGGCGACACCGGCCTGCTGCTCGCCCAGGGCCATCAGGTTCACGTCGTTGTCGACGAGGACGGGGCAGCCGAGCTCCTGGCTCAGCGCCTCGCGGACGGGGAAGCCGTCCCAGCCGGGCATGATCGGCGGTGCGACGGGGACCCCGTCAGGAAACCGGACAGGTCCCGGCACGCCGATCCCGGCGCCGTCGAAGTGCTCCGCGAGCCCGGCCTCGCGCAGCTTGGCGGCCAGGGCGAGCACCCGCTCGAACACGGCGACCGGACCCTCACGCACGTCCAGCGGCTCGGACAGGTGGCCGAGCACCTCCAACTCCGCGTTGGTGACCGCGGCGTCCACGGAGGTGGCACCGATGTCCACGCCGAGGAAGCGCAGCGAGGGGGCTATCCGGAGGTTGTGCGAGCGGCGGCCGCCTCGGGAAGCGGCGAGACCGTCCTGGACGACGAGGCCCGTCTCCAGCAGCCGTTCGATCTCGACGGCGAGCTTGGAACGCGACAGTTCGACCTGATCGCCCAGAGCGACCCGGGACTGCGGACCGAGGTCGCGCAGTAGGCGAAGCAGCCTGGCCTGGTGGACATTGGCCGGCCGAGCCGTCATACGCCTCACGCCGCCCCTCCCGTCATCGACGAAGCCGTGCGCACACCCGGCACTCTGGGCGCGACTTTCAAGAGGACCGTAGCACCGTGGTGCCGAACACGAAAGAACTTGTGCAGTAGTTGGTTGTACTTTCATCTCACAGTGGACAAAGCCCGTTTCAAGCCCCGCTGCCGATGCGCGTGCCGGGCCCTGCGTCCGCCCTGCGCTTCGCCGGACAGGTCCTGGCGGCAGCCGAGAAAACGAGCAGGGCCCGATGGGGTGGAGCCGGCCGGCTCCACCCCATCGGGCCCTGCTGCTGTGCTGTCGAGTCGTCCGTGAGGCTGTGGCAGACGTTCAGTACCGCCGAGCCCTTACGGATCAGGCGGGGACCGCCGTCCCCGCCGTCACCTCACCGCTGCACACCATTGGTGTGCGGCTTGCCCACGTCGGAACGTCCGGCGGCCTTCTTGATCTGACCCGCCTCTCGTTGGTCGACGGCCCCCTCCTTCCGGAGCGTCGCGACGATCTTCTCGACGTGCGAGACGAACGCGCCGTGACTGGTCCAGGCGGCGTGATCCTCGATCAGCTCGTTGATGGTGCAGCCGTTCGTCGTGACGCGGTTGGGGATGCCCGTGTTGATCGAGCCGACGAACACCGTGGAACGGCCGTCCGTCTCAGGGCAGTTGGTGGGCGGCTTGCTGTCGACGACGCTGAGGGACAGCGACTTGGCCGTGGAGGTGTTGCCGGCCTTGTCGGTGGCCCGGTACAGGAAGGTGTGGCTCCCCGCCCGGTTCACTGCCACCGGCTCGGTGTACGGCAGGTAGGGGCCGCCGTCGAGCGAGTACTCGACCTTGTCCACGCCGGAACCGGAGTCCGATGCGGTCACCGTCACGGTCGCGCTGCCGACGTAGTTGCCGGACGTGTCCTTCGTCCCCGAGACGGAGGCCGACACCTGCGGCGGGGTGGTGTCCTGCGGCGGAGCCGCGACGACCGTGAACGACACCGACTGCACCGCGGAGGTGTTACCGGCCTTGTCCGTCGCCCGGTACGACACCGTATGCCGACCGACACCGTTGACCTGCACCGGCGCGGTGTAGTCCGCGTACGCCCCACTGTCGAGCGAGTACTCGGTCCTGGCCACGCCAGAACCGGAGTCGGAGGCCGACACCGTCACCGTCGCACTGTCGACGTAGTTCCCCGAGGCGTCCTTGGTCCCCGACACCGACGCCGACGTGTCCGGCGGGGTGGTGTCCTGCGGCGGGGCCGCGACGACCGTGAACGACACCGACTTCACCGCGGAGGTGTTCCCCGCCTTGTCCGTCGCCCGGTACGACACCGAATGCTGACCCACACTGTTCACCTGCACCGGCGCGGTGTAGTCCGCGTACGCCCCACTGTCGAGCGAGTACTCGGTCCTGGCCACGCCAGAACCGGAGTCGGAGGCCGACACCGTCACCGTCGCACTGTCGACGTAGTTCCCCGAGGCATCCTTGGTACCCGACACCGACGCCGACGTGTCCGGCGCGGTGGTGTCCTTCG